>JAKQPD010000053.1 GCA_029564935.1 Bacteroidota bacterium | reverse complement strand
GTTATTTTATTAAAGTACTTCATTTCACAATGTATTATTTGTCAGATCCTTTTACCTTCTCCTGTCGTATTCATAACATAATCAGAGACAAAGCTATTAATCAAAGATGAAGATTGGATGAACAAATAATATTATCGTTTGTGTTTTCAGGCAGATAACTTAAATTTACTTCAAAAATAGTAAAAATGATAGTAACCTGTGTATATATCCATGTAAAACCAGGATCGGAAGATGATTTTATAAAAGCCTCTGAGGCAAATCATCCGGAGTCTGTTAAGGAAGCGGGTAACATCCGCTTTGATCTTATTCAGCAGGCTGATGATCCGGCAAGCTTCATGTTCTATGAAGCTTACGAATCGGAAGAAGCTGTTCTGACACATAAGAATACACCGCATTATCTGAAATGGCGTGATACAGTAAAAGATATGATGGCAGAACCTCGTAAAGGAGTCAGATACAATATACTTATGCCAAAGACCGTGGTAAAATGACAAAACACTTTCAATTTGGCAGGCTACCGCTTATTGTCTTCGGTGAGAGGACAATTTCTCAGTTACCCGGGTTGATAAAACGTTACGGGAAGGAAGTATTACTCGTAACAGGCAGGTCTTCATTCGGGAATAGTTCTTCAGCAGTGAAGTTTTATGAGGCTGTAAAATCGGAAAATATTGATATAAATAAACTGGTTATACAGGGGGAGCCCTCAGACAGCATTATCGATGAAGCTGTTGCAGTTTACAGGGTAAATCCGCCCCGGGTGGTCGTTGCTATCGGTGGCGGAAGTGTAATGGATGCAGGAAAAGCAATTTCTGCAATGATCCCGGTTCAGGGTAAGATTATTGATTTTCTTGAGGGAACAGGTACCAGGGATCATCCCGGAATAAAAATACCATTTATAGCAATCCCGACAACTTCCGGAACAGGCAGTGAAGCTACAAAAAATGCAGTGATCTCAAGGGTGGGAAAGAATGGATTCAAGAAATCTCTTCGTCATGATAATTTTGTTCCCGATATTGCCCTTATTGATCCGGAGCTTACAATCTCGTGTCCTCAGAATATAACCGCTGCTTCGGGGATGGACTGTTTTACACAGCTGGTTGAGGCATATCTTTCAAACAAGGCGAATGAATATACAAATGCCCTGGCACTTGAGGGCCTTAAAGCATTAAAACTATCACTAATAAATGCATATATTGACGGGAATGATATTGAAGCCAGGGCAGGGATGTCTTTCGCAGCACTTACATCAGGCATTTGCCTCGCCAATGCCGGACTGGGCGTTATCCACGGCTTTGCTTCGTCAATCGGAGGATTGTATAACATTCCCCATGGAGTGGTTTGCGGAACGCTTATGGCCGTTTCAAATGAAATTACCGTAAAAAGACTCAGGGAAATTTACGGTTCAGAGCCTTTCCTTAGTAAATATTCAGTCCTGGCAAGGATCTTCCTGGAAGGCAATGATTCGCGGAATGAGATAGACAGTTTCATTGAATATCTGCACGGTCTGACCGAAAAGCTTCATCTGCCCGGGTTGAAAACAGCAGGAATAAATGAAAACGACCTTAAGAAAATCGCATCAGCCACCGATTGCAAAAATAATCCGGTAAAGCTGACGACTGGTGATCTGTGTGAAATACTACAAAGAAGATATATTTAAAACCTCTGTGTCCCTCTGTAATCCCGATAGCTCCCGATAGCTATCGGGACGGGACTCCGTGGATCTCTCCCGATTAAATCGGGACAAGTTGTGTAAGTTCTTAAAATTCTTTTTATTACACAGAGTTACACAGAAAAGACACAGAGGTCCGCAGAGATGAAGAATTCGGAAATGTGTATGCTGAAGTTCATAGCCGATGTGCATCTGGGAAAACTGGCACGCAAACTGAGATTACTCGGATTCGATACTTATTTTGAGAGCAATCTTGATGATAATGAGATAATCAGGATGTCGCTCGCTGAAAGCAGGATCGTGCTTTCCCGTGACAAGGAACTGATAAATAACAGCCGTATTACACAGGGATACAGGATCCTTTCCTCTGATCCCCGTGAGCAGATCCGGGAAGTAATGATCCGGTTTGACCTTCAGAATAACCTGAATCCGTTTTCAAGATGCATTGATTGCAACGGTATGATTGAGAACGTCAGTAAGGAGTCTGTAAATGAATATCTTCCACCTAAAACCAGACAGTATTTCGATGAGTTTTTCAGATGCCGGGGTTGTGGTAAGATCTACTGGGAAGGATCGCATTATGAAAACATGAAAAAACAGATACAAAATTTACCCGGTTAATAAAAGATAGATTACTTTTAGAGATCATAATATTAATCCCTTAAAATAAATACCATGAAGAACAAGACCCTGATTAAAAGTTTTTTGATGATTTTTCTGCTGATCATCTCACAGATCTCTCCCGCGCAGCTGCCAAAGGAGACTGAATCGCAAAAGATGCAGAGGATGAAGTGGTGGACTGATGCCCGGTTCGGGATGTTCATCCACTGGGGATTATATGCGATGCCTGCCCGTCATGAATGGGTGAAGAACAGGGAGCGGATGACAGATGAGCAGTACCAGAAGTATTTCGATATGTTCAACCCCGACCTTTATAATCCGAAAGAATGGGCAAAGATGGCCCGGGAAGCCGGGATGAAATATGTTGTCCTGACAGCAAAACACCATGAAGGATTTTGCCTTTTCGATTCAAAGTTCACTGACTACAAGTCGACCAATACCCCGATAAAGAAAGATCTGATAAAGGAGTTTGTAGAAGCCTTCAGGGCTGAAGGGCTGAAGGTCGGGTTTTACTATTCACTTATCGACTGGCATCATCCCGACTATACTATTGACAGCAGGCATCCTCAGAGGCAGGAGTCGGATGCCGAATATGAAAAGCTCAACAAAGGCAAGGATATGAATAAGTACCGTGAATATATGAAGAACCAGGTGAGGGAGCTTCTGACAAATTACGGTGAGATAAGCATCATCTGGTTTGATTTTTCATTTCCCGGCAAGAACGGCAAGGGACGTGCAGACTGGGATTCGGAAAACCTGCTTAAGCTGGCCCGTTCACTTCAGCCCGGAATCATAGTGGATGATCGTCTTGATCTGAGAGATGTTGAAGGCGGATGGGATTTTACGACTCCCGAACAGTATAAGGTTGATAAATGGCCTGAAGTCAACGGTAAGAGAGTTCCCTGGGAGACCTGTCAGACATTTTCAGGTTCGTGGGGTTATTACCGTGATGAGACGACCTGGAAGAGTCCGGCCCAGCTGATAGAACTTCTTGTCGAATCGGTAAGCAAGGGTGGCAACCTCCTCCTGAATGTAGGACCAACCGCAAGAGGTACCTTCGATAACAGGGCGCAGGAAAGGCTTGATGCAATGGGTGAATGGATGAAAGTGAACAGCCGGTCAGTATATGGTTGTACTGAAGCACCTGCAGGTCTTACAGCGCCTGCAAATACAGTTTTTACATATAATCCGGTAACAAACAGGCTTTATGTTCATCTGCTGGCATACCCTCTTGGCAGACTGACACTCAAAAATATGGCTGATAAGGTAAAATATGTACAGTTTCTCCACGATGCCTCCGAAATAGCTATGTCAGCCCCCAGAGAAGGTGGGCAGAATGATCTGTCACTTACCCTGCCTGTACTGAAACCGCCGGTAGAGATCCCGGTACTCGAAGTATTTTTAAAGTAAAATTTTTATTTACCACGGGGGACATGGAGTTTTCACGGAGTTCAAAACTGTGAGACTCTGTGAAAACTCCGTGTAACTCCGTGGTTAATAACTGAAACGAAAATTTTCCTATAATTCAATCACAAGAATTGTATCGGTTTCATCAATAACCTCATCAGGAACAGTTATTGCAATCCCGAAAGCATCCTGTTTATATTTTATCTTAACTCCCTGTCCGAAAGTGGTTATGCTCCTTATCTTTTTCCCGAAATCAGGAATAAGTATATTGTTATCTTCAGGGTTAAGGATATGCACATAGACCTTATTCCCTTTCTGAGTTGTCACACCCCATGACCTGGGAGTAACAGGTCCGCCCCGTGTTCCATAAATTGTCTCACCATTCTTATTGATCCAGCTACCTATTTCCTTCAGGGTTGAAACAAATTCAGGCTGTATTTTCCCATTTGGCATCGGACCGACATTCAGGAGGAAATTTGAATTAAGGCCCGCTGCCTTGACAATATATTGTATCAGGTTTTTTGTCGATTTATAATTCTTGTCCTGAAGATTAAATCCCCATGAATTGTTCATGGTTTCACAGGTTTCGAGGGGGAGCTGTCCCACGGTCTGTTCCTGATTGAATCCGGTCGTTTTCTGTCCGGGAAGGTCTTTTTCAAACATCTGAAAATCCTCTCCGGGGAAAGGAGTCAGATGGTGATTGCTTCCGATAAGGCATGCGGGCTGGAGGCTGTGGATAAGTCCATAGGTTTTATCCAGTCTCCAGTCGGAATCTTTTTTATCCCAGTGACCGTCAAACCAGATACCACCTATTTCGCCGTAATTTGTCAGCAGTTCTGTAAGCTGACCATCCATGAAATCAAGGTATTTGTACCAGTCACCCTTGTCAGGTCTTCCCGCTGTCTGTCCTGTATTGCCCCTAGGGAAATAATTTTCCTGGAACCAGTCGAGCTGGGAATGATAAAAAAACAGTTTAATGCCTTCTTTCTTGCATTCATCGGCCAGCATTTTTATGACATCCTTTTTATAGGGAGTCCGGTCGATAATATCCCAGTCTGTCAGTTTTGAATCGAACATTGCGAAGCCGTCATGATGTTTACTGGTAATTGTTATATATTTCATACCGGCAGCTTTTGCCAGTGCGACCCATTCTTTCGGATCATAGTTTATCGGATTGAAGAAGGAAGGAAGCTTCTGGTATGTCTGTTTGTCAATTCTCTGGGTATTCATGACCCATTCGCCATCACCAAGTATCGAATAAACACCCCAGTGGATGAACATTCCGAGTTTTGCATCCTGGAACCATTCACGCGATTTGAGATTTTCAGGGGAAGGAGTGTAGTTAACCTGTGCGTAAGATGTTATTCCTGTGAATAGCATCAATAAAATAAGTGTTTTACGGATCATAATTATGAGGATTTGATTAAACAATTATAAATCTTATTAAACCGCAAAGTACGCAAAGTCTTCGCAAAGTGCGTAAAGAACATTTCAGATTCTGAAGCTTAGCGCCCTTTGCGTATCCCATAGCGCCCTTTGCGGTTAAACTCATTCCAGACTACCCACCTCTTTTTCAACCTCAGTGAGAATTTCGCACGATTTTACAAGTTCTTTCATGACTGTATGGTCGGGGTACAGTGGCCTGTCAATATCAAGAAATTCGACATGTTTTCTGATGACGTCCTTTGCTTTCTGAACACCTTTGCCGAATTTATATTCATCTTTTCTGAAATCGAGAGCCTGTGCTGCCGCCATGAATTCGATTCCGAGAATGCCGTATGCACAGTCAAGAATCTGGTTGTTTTTTATTGCCGTATTCATACCCATTGAAACGAAGTCTTCCTGGTCAGCTGCAGCGGGTATCGACTGGATTGAGGCAGGCATTGAAAGTATCCTTTGTTCAACTATCAGTGTATCTGCGGTATACTGACTGAGCATCATGCCCGAGAACATACCTGCTCCTTTGGTGAGGAAGTCTGGCAGTCCGACACTGAGAGCAACGTTATTGAGGCGGTTCATTCTTCTTTCCGACATTACGCAGACCATTGTAATACAGGCGCCGGCCATATCCATTGGCACGCTTACCGGTGATCCCTGGAAATTGGCGCCGGACAGCTGAAGGTTCTTTTCGGGGAAGAAAACAGGGTTGTCGCCGACACCGTTGAGTTCAATTTCAACCTGTGACTTTGCATAGGCAAGCATATCATGGGCAGAGCCTATAACCTGGGGTGTTGATCTCATTGAGTAGGCATCCTGAACCTTTGATTTTACCCTTCCATCTTTAAGATCACCTCCTGAAATGCATTTGTTTATTGCATTTGCACTTCTGATGGCGCCTTTAAAGCCTCTGGCCTCATGCAGAAGCGGGGTATAAGGCTTCATATTTGCTTTAAGGGCTTCAAGCGTCATTGATGCGGCTATCTCGGCTTGTTTTAGCCAGTTATTTGCATCGACAAGCCATATGGCGCTCATGGCTGTGAGCATGTTTGATCCGTTAATTGCAGCCAGTCCGTCGCGGGCGTGGAGGCCAGGTATGGGGATTCCGGCTTTTTCCATTGCTTCTTTCCCGTCGAGGAGTTCACCTTTATAGTACGCTTTTCCTTCACCCAGAAGGAGCAGGGCTATCTGCGACATAGGGGCCAGGTCGCCGCAGGCTCCGACAGATCCTTTCTGGCAGACAAAGGGAGTGACGCCCCTGTTAAGCATTTCGACATAGGTTTCTGTTATCTCGGGTCTGTTGCCGGAGTTACCGTGGGCGTGGACGTTTATTCTTCCGAGCATTGCGCCCCTGACTATTTCGATTGGAGCAGGGTCTCCAATACCGGCTGCATGATTGTAAACCAGGTATCTCTGGAAGTCCTGGATCTGGCTGTCATTCAAGACGATTTCGGAGAATTCACCTATCCCTGTATTGACCCCGTACATAATTTCATGTGCATTTATTTTTTTCTCGAGCATTGTCCGACACTCCTTAATTCTTTTCAGTGCATCGGGGTGCAGTCCGACTTTTTGTCCGTGGCGTGCGACGTTAACAACGTCATTGACCCTAAGATCTGATCCGGTTATGATTAATGGTTTCATTGTTTTCAGAAAATTGGATTTGAATGGAAGAAGCTAATTAGAGAGAAGTGATTAACAGAGCAGGCTCAGATGTGCCTGATCCGGTCACAGACAGAGACCCGTCCGGTTGATCTTGATCTTGTATTTCAGCACCCAGCTGTAATGCATGACAATGAATTATAGCTCAAATTTATAGAAAATATTGAAATTGCACAACGATGATTGAAATGTGATATAATTGAAATACCTTCTGAAACTTAAGATCGTGGATCTGATAAAATAGTTAACCGGTTTTTTCAATCATTCTCTGTATCAAATAATATTTGTATTTTTAAATTCAGCTAAATCTTTAAAAACTTTCATTACGGGATTAGAATTACTAACTTAAAATTAAAGTCATATGAAAAACAGGATCATTACTTTGTTATTTGCCATTATATTGATAATTCCTCCGCTTGTTGCCCAGAAGCCTGACAAAGCCGCCCTGGCTAAAGGGGTGAATTATATCGAAACAAAAACCTATACCGCCGAGGAAGATGCAAAGATCCTTGAACTTTATAAGGATCTGAGAGTTGCAGATGTTTCTGACGGAATGGATATGGTAGGACTGCCCGGAACCGGACTTGTCAATCCCGATATTCATGCATGCTGGGTCGATCTGAAAGACTTTAAACATGTCTTCAGGGGAATTGCTGTAACAGTCAGATATGTCCCGACCCAGAAACTCCCTCAGCCGCTACCGGGAGAGGACTGGATGAAGTGGGAAGGTAATTTCTATAACGCATATTCACATGAAGGATTTACACAGATCCTGAGGCCCGGTTCGGCAGTTGTCATTGACGATGTTGAAGACCGCGATATTGGATCCATAGGCTCAAATAATATTCTCGGATGGTTTAAAGCTGGAGCAGTAGGTGTTGTCACAGATGCCGGTGCAAGAGATACTGATGAGGTAGGCCTTGAAGGTGTCCCTCTTTACCTGAGGAAGAAAGGCCGGGGTATCCGTCCCGGAAGAAATGAAATTGAATCAGTAAACCGGCCGGTGACAATCGGAGGCGTTCTTGTTTGTCCGGGTGACGTGGTTGTTGCTGACGGCGATGGTGTGGTTGTTGTTCCCCGTGCAGTGGCAGTACAGGTCGCCGAACATGCAAATAAGGTTCTTACGGGCGATAAGGCAGGCCGCAGGGGATTATATGAGAGTCTTGGGAGACCGCTGGACAAGACGGTGAAATAAGGGTTTGACGGTTCGACGGTTTGATGGTTCGATGGTTCGATGGTTCGACGGTTCGACGGTTCGACGGTTCGATGGTCTGAAGGTTAGTTTGGTGGATAACCTGGTTGTTTACTGGTTTGATTATTTGATCTTTAATATTGAGTAGCATGAAAAAAGTTGTTCTGACAGCACTGTGCATTTGGTTTTTTGCCGGATTTCCACTGACGGGACAGGATCTTAAGGAAAGTCAATCTGGATTTGTTCCAAGGACAAACGGTGCATACTTCACGAATAAATACCGTAATCTGTTCAGGGAGAATGGTCATAAGAAGAAGGAGATACGGGCTAAAACCGATGAGGCTTTCCGGCTGTTGTTCCAGGGCGATTCCTCCACGACAGTCTTTTTTGAAGCCGGAAGCAATGAAAATGGTCCGCTGGCATATATAAGCGATGTCCTTCATCATGATGTCCGCAGCGAAGGCATATCCTACGGAATGATGATTGCAGCCCAGATGGATAAGAAGGCTGTATTTGATGCAATATGGAACTGGGCCATGACTTACATGTATGTCAGCTCACCGGAACATCCTTCGGAAGGATATTTTTCATGGTCGCTTAAGACTGATGGTACTCCTAATTCAGAAACACCGGCACCCGACGGGGAAGAATATATGGTAATGGCGCTTTACTTTGCTTCAAACCGCTGGGGGGACGGGAAGGGGATATATGACTATAAAGCCTGGGCAGACAGGATACTTACTGCCATGAGACATCATCCGACCAAAAAAGGCATGACGAAATTCGGTCCCAGGACTGTGCATAGCATGGTCAATGAGGAGCATAAGTTGATCAGGTTTGTTCCGAATTTTGAAAAGAATGATTTTACAGATCCTTCTTATCATCTGCCGGCTTTTTATGAATTATGGGCAAGATGGGGACCTGTGGGAGACATTGATTTCTGGGCTGCTGCAGCTGATTCCAGCAGGGATTTCTTTGTAAAAACAACTCATCCCGTAACCGGACTGGCGCCGGATTATGCAAATTTCGACGGTACTCCCTATAGTACTCCCTGGAATAAACGTTCGGCAAATTTTTCATTTGATGCCCGCAGAACACAGATGAACTGGGCTGTTGACTGGTCGTGGTGGCGGAAAGATCCCCGACAGCAGGAGCTTAGTAACCGTATCCAGGCCTTTTTCGCATCTGAGGGGATGAATACCTATGGAACCGAGTATTCCCTCGACGGCAAAATGCTGAATAAGAGCCATGCCAAAGGTCTTGTCGCAACAAATGCCGTGGTCAGCCTTGCATCAACTCATCCTCTGGCAAGGGATTTCGTTGAAGCTTTATGGAACACACCGGTCCCCACGGCGTTTAATGAAAGATATTACGACGGATTGCTTTATCTGATGGCAATTTTGCATTGCAGCGGACAGTTCAGGATTTGGAAGCCGTAGGGGTGAGGTTGAGAACACTTGCCAACTGCCAACCGTCTTGTGGGGTGCGGCGTGAGAGGTGAGGCGTGAGGTATGAGGCGTGCGGCGTGCGGCGTGAGGCATGAGGCGTGCGGCGTGAGGCATGAGGTATGAGGCGTGAGGCATGAGGTATGAGGCGTGAGGCGTGCGGCGTGAGGCATGAGGCATGAGGTATGAGGCGTGCGGCATAGGGCATACGGTGCGAAACACGAAGCTGCCAAACTGGAACTACGTATTAAAAAACGTATTAAAAAACGTATTTTAAGACGTATTATAATACGTAGATGATGGATTGTATTTACGATTATTTATCAATCCATTTTTTGAAATCGGCGACTTTATCACGACTGACGACGAATTGTTCGTTTTTTCCCCTGTTCTTTAACGTGAGTTGCAGCCTGCTTGAAGAATAACTGTACATAAGCGATATTGCTTCGATGTTTACTATGCATTCCCGGTTGATCCTGTAGAACCTTCCGGGATCAAGAGCACTTTGTATCTGGTCGAGAGAATAGTCAATTCCATATTCCCTGCCGTTAAAATCGGTCAGAAATACATTCCGTTCGCAGATGTGGAAGTGACTTATTTCAGCAGTGGCGACTGACCTGTATTTTTCCCCGATCTTTATCAGGAACCGTGATTTATACTGGTTTTTAAACTCATTTATGAGCTCCCTGAAATCTCTCCTGAAAGGATCTTTATTGTCATAGAACAGCTTCCTGAATTTGTTTACTGCAGATTCCAGTGACTCTTTGTCAATTGGTTTGAGAAGGTAATCCACGCTGTTTACCTTGAAAGCTTTCAGGGTGTATTCATCGTATGCAGTTGTAAAAATCACGGGAACATCAATATTTATAATCTCGAAAATCTCAAAGCAAAGTCCGTCATCAAGCTGAATATCCATAAAGATGAGATCCGGCCGGGGATCTATCTGTAATCTGTTAACTGCCTCCTCTACAGTCTCGATTACACCCAGTACTTTTATCGATTTATCGATTTCTTTAAGCAGCCTGACGATCTTACCTGCGGCAGGAGGTTCATTTTCAATAATGAGGACATTCATTTTATAAGCGGTAATTTTACTGTAAAGAATTCTTTTGACTCTTCAATGACCAGATCTGTTTTGCATGTAAGTCTTACACGTTCGGCAAGATTTTTCAATCCCAGCTTTGTTGATACAATCTGTGTTGATTTTCTCCGAAGATTATTCCTGACTACAATCTGCTCATCCTCAGTGTAAATACTTATCCTGAGCTGGTTTTCCCTCGACGCGATATTATGTTTTATTGCATTTTCGAGAAGTATCTGAAGTGAAACAGGGAGTATCCTGAATTGTCCGGCATCCTGAGCATTTATATCAAGGATTATTTTTTCCTCATCGCGTATTTTATGGAGGTTGAAATAATCTGTTATGAAATTCAGCTCTGACTGAAGAGGTACTGAATCTTTCTGTCCGTTCTCAAGGATATAACGATAGACCATGGAAAGATTATTGATGAATTGTTCGGCAGCTTCAGGCTGAGTATGGATAAGAGAAGATATTGTGTTCAGACTGTTAAAAAGAAAATGAGGATTTACCTGACTTTTCAGAGTTTCATTCTGGAAAATAAGGTTTTCTTCCCGTAGCTTCTGCTCTCTTGTCATCGCATCCTGCCACTGGATTATTATAAAGATGAAAGCACCAAAAACCAGACCGCTCAATGTTGTCTTGATCCAGGGTATGAGCTCATAATTCCTGAAGCGGCTGAAAACCATTGACAGGTCGTCTCCGGCAATCAAGGTTACTGCATATTTGAAGATCAGGTAAATTACCAGGGATGCTACAAAACAGATCAGAATAAAAAGAATGAAACGTTTAATGACAATGCGTGTGAATTCCTTACCCGTGATATTTGCATTTAATTCCGTAAAGATCTTCAGGGCAATGAAAATAAATACCTCTATAAGTGTAACAATCAGAATAAATACACTTAAGATATCAACAATTGATCCTGCATTTTCTTGTTTTAATACTGTATAAAAGGTTGCCAGAGATGCAATTACAATTATAGCAATATGGGAAAACGGTTTCTTCTGATCCAGCAGTCCGGTAATATTCGATTCTTTCATACTGTCAAAATTACGAGTTCTGTGAATAAGTCATGTTGCCTCACTTTTAATTAATTCTTTCAATCCGCAATTCCCTTATTGTTTTCACAAGAAATTTATCTTTTAATCCGCTTATTTCTATTTCCTGAATTGTACCACTGAACATTTCAGAATATTCAATCTGTCTGGTATCAAGTGAGATCCATGTTGTTCCCCAGTATTGCTCCGTCCCTCTTGTTTTCATCGTCCCTATGGATAATTCAATTTTGTTATCAATAGCCCTGTATTCAATTACTCCGCACAATTTATTGTTTATGATTGATATACCTGTCCAGCATAACTCGATGCGGCTATGCTCATACGTTCCGATTTCAGCCATATTGAATTCCCCGGCAATATCGTGAATGACATATTTCCTGTTGAGCTTAAGTGAATCGGAATATGTCCAGGCAAATTTTTCAATTGAGAATGAGCTATATACACATTATTCCAGGAAACATATCCATTCTCCGGTCCCCGTCTGTAATCGCCACTGACTTTTGTTTTTCCTGTAAAGTTGCCATACAGATCGCGGTTAGTGTATATGGCTGTCATCCTGTATGTCCGGGAAGAATCATCATTTTTGGGTTCGCCGGATGGAAATTTCTCAAAGTATTTCTCAATTTTTCCGGATATCTGACCTGAGCAGATATCAGAAGATGTAAGGACTGAAATTATAATCAGACCTGTAGCGATTGCTGTTAAATCTTTATTCATTTGACCTGATTTTTTGATTTAATATTTATTCAGATCAAAGAAAAAGGCTTAAAGCCCTGATAGGAAATTTATTATGCTGAATCGTAAAATAACGCTTCTGAATCATTGAATTCAATGTTTCAATCGGAACACATTTCACTTATTCCTCGGCTGAATGTTATAAAGTTGGCAGTTGGCAGTTGGCAAGCATATAGTGAATGTTTATAAATATTTCCGAACTTTGAATTGAATCAGATAAAATATATATGATGTATCGCATCCTGGATATTTTCTTCGTTGTCTTCCATTCTTCACTGGTAATCTTTAATATATCCGGCTGGATATGGAAGAAAACGAGGATTTTTAATCTCATAACACTGGGGCTTACCGGCGGGTCATGGGTTTTTCTGGGAATGCTTACCGGGACTCCTGGTTACTGTCCGCTTACCGACTGGCACTTCAGTATACTTGAAAAGCTCGGGAAAACAGATCTTCCGAATTCTTATATGAAATACCTTGCCGACAGGATTACAGGTCTGGATATAAGTGCATCACTGGTTGACAGTGTTACACTGTATACATTTCTTGCAGCATTACTTATTTCTGTAATTCTGAATATAAGAGATCTGATAAATAAAAAATCCCTTCATAAAGTTCAATACTAACTGAAGGGATCGTAAAGTTAATTTTTACAGGAATTTCTCTTATCTGCGCAGAATGCCGCCGAGGAGTGATCCCAGAATACCTTTGTTTTTTGTTGGAGTGCCGCCTCCGCCTTTAAGGATGAATCCTGCAACATCGTCAATAATGCTGCCGTCACCGTCAGCATCAAGCAGTGATCCGACACCTCCGATACCCGCGTTACTTGTATCTCTCTTTTTGGTGAGCGCACCCAGAATGAGTGGTGCAAGCGCAGGGATCATTTTCATAATAACCGAAGGATCGATGTTCATCTTCTTGCTGAGTGCCTGAGCAGCCATAGTACCTCCCTGATCTCCAATCAATCCGCCAAGGTTCGGGTCAACGGTGTTATCGTTGAGTTTGTTCGAGATAAGGTCTTTGATGTTGTCAAGTACAGATGAGTCACCATATTTGTTCAGGATATGATCCACCCTTGCATCACCTCCGCGATCATCTTTCTGTCTTTTCAGTCCGCCCAGGATCAGGGGAGCAAGCTGGGGGATAAGCTTCTGAACCGTACCCTTGTCCACATTCAGATTTGAAGACATCTGTTGTGTAACTTCCGGCCCATAGGTCTTCATGAATTCATCAATAAAATTTGCCATGTTTAAATTAGGTTAAATTTATTTAAAGAAATAAGTTGATATGAAAAAGTCGTACCGGAATGATTAAAATTTAAAGATAAAAAAAGATCGCGGATAATTATAAAATATGTTAAAAATAATAAGGAAAATATCCTTATAAATCTATACCGATGATTTCATGATCAGGGATTTCCGGGATCGTTTTCAACCAGCGTAAGCTGGGCCTATCTCATCGGCCTGTTAAACCACGTCGTATTGTCATATGGTGTACTCATAATCGATCTTAGCGGATCGGATAGCAAATATGCTCCTGCAAATGCTGAACTGCTTTTTAAGAAATTTCTTCTGTCCATAACTGATTGTTTGATTTTAATAGGTAACAATTTTTTAATTCAGTTTGTCACATACCCACGTTTTATTGATAAAAAGAAAATATATTTGAAAGAAGTTTTGTAAAACCGGAAATCATGAATAGACTATCAGGAATATTAGTGATTTTGATTTTAGTTTCTGTTTATCAGGTGAACCTTTTTTCACAGACAGTTCATACAGAACCTGAAACACTTGCAACGGGAAGTAAAGCTCCGGATTTCAGTCTTCCGGGAGTGGACGGGAAAACTTACAGTTTGGATGATTTCAGGAAATCGCCGGTTCTCGTGGTTATTTTCAGCTGTAATCATTGTCCCACAGCCCAGGCTTATGAGGACAGGATCATATCATTTTCAAAGGAATATAAGCCGAAAGGTGTGGATGTGGTAGTGATCTCCCCGAACAGTGTAGATGCACTGAACTATTCAGAACTCGGCTATTCTGATATGGGTGACAGTTTTGATGACATGAAACAGCGTGCTTCAGATAAGGGATTTCCATTTCCATACCTGTACGACGGTGATAATCAGAAAGTTGCTCTTGCCTACGGCCCGGTTGCAACTCCTCATTGTTTTGTTTTCGACAAAGAAAGAATCCTGAGATATAATGGCCGTGTCGATGGCTCTGAAAAGCCTGGCACCGGAAAGGGGGAGGACCTCAGAAATGCTGTTGATGCTCTACTGGCAGGCCGGCCGGTATCAAATCCGGTGACCAAAGTATTCGGGTGTTCAGTCAAATGGGCATGGAAAAATGAATATACAAAGAAACTATATGAGCAGTGGGCCAGGCTTCCTGTTACACTTGAGGAGATCGATGTGAATGGTGTAAGGGATCTGATAAGGAACACTTCATCAAACAAGCTCAGGCTTATAAATATTTGGGCAACCTGGTGCGGACCCTGCAAAACGGAATTTCCGGATCTTGTGATAATCGACAGAATGTACCGGGGTCGTGATTTCGAATTCATTACAATAAGCGCCGATAAACAGCAAAGGAAGGATGACGCACTGAAATTCCTGAAATCACAGCAGGCATCAAATAAGAATTATATATTCAACGATGATGATGTTTATAAGCTCATAGAAGCTGTTGACCCTGACTGGAGGGGAGCATTGCCATTCACTATCCTGATTGAGCCGGGAGGAAAGATAGTGTACAAAAAACAGGATATGATCGACCCTCATGAAATGAAAAAACTGATAGTGGAGAATAAATATATTGGCAGATATTATTAAACTGACAAAGGAATAAATTATGAACCTGACAAGACGAAATTTTGTAAAGAAGGGGACAATTGCAGCTGCAGGGATCTCGATTAGCCCGAAACTGATAAATAAAGTGTCCGGAATGCAGGCAGGTTATCCTGTTCGCCTTGGAGCTCCCGTACCGGGAAAATTCCAGGATCCTGTGGAATGGATAAAAGCTGTTAAGGCTCTTAAATACAGCGCTGCATATTGCCCTGTTCAGCCAGGTGCAGCATCTGAGCTTATCAGATCGTTCAGGAATGAAGCTGCCCGTAATAATATCATAATTGCTGAAGCCGGTGTATGGAATAACATGCTTGATCCTGATGAAACAAAAAGAAAAGAAAATATCAGGAAAAATGTTGAAACTCTCGGGCTGGCCGATGAAATAGGTGCAATGTGTTGTGTTAATATCTCCGGGGCGCGGGGTGAGATATGGGACGGACCTTATCCGGGAAATTATGCGAAGGAAACCTTCGACATGATAGTTGAAACGGTAAGGAAAATAATTGATGAAGTAAATCCTGAGCGGACTTTTTTTACCCTTGAACCTATGCCATATATGCTTCCTGATTCACCCGATACCTATCTTCAGCTTATTAAGGCAGTCGGCAGGAAACAGTTCGCCGCTCATCTCGATCCTGTAAATATGATCTCAAGCCCTCAAAAGTATTTTGATAATACCGGATTTATACGGGAATGTTTCAAAAAGCTCGGCCCATACCTGAAATCGATACATGCAAAGGATATTACCATAATGCCTGAGCTGACTCTGCATCTTGAAGAAAGACGACCCGGACTGGGTTCATTGGATTACGGGGTCTTCCTGAAGGAGACCAGCAGGCTGAAAGATATTCCTTTTATGCTTGAACATCTTGAAAGCCAGGAAGAATATTTGCTCGCAGCAAAATATGTCCGTGAAACAGGCGCAAAAACAGGAATTAAATTTGTTGAATAGATGGGTTTAAAAATGATAAGGCGTCCGGCTACCGGCTACAGGCTTACGGCGTCCGGCTACCGGCAAGTGAACCTGAAACCAGCCTTTGCCGAGGCTACGGCTGGCAAAGCCTGGAACCCTGCATCGCCCACCGAAGCTTTATTTGGCCACCGAAGCTTTCTTTGGCCACCGAAGCTTTCTTTGGCCACCGAAGCTTCAGCGAAGGTGGCAGCGAAGGTGGCAGCGAAGGTGGCAGCGAAGGTGGAAAACCCTGAAAACTGAAACAATTAAAACTAAATAATAGTAACATGAAAAAAGAAATAACCCTTAAAGCCCTGGATACAAATAAATTCATTGAAGAACAGGTAAATGCTATAAGATCACTTGTCGGTGACGGTGTTGCAATAAATGCTCTTTCGGGAGGTGTTGATTCTTCGACAGTGACAATGCTGGGACACAGGGCATTGGGCAGGAGGTTAAGAACGGTATTCATTCAGAACGGGCTTATGCGGCAGGATGAGGCTGAATCTGTTGTATCAATATTCTCCGGTCTCGGGGTAAATGTGGAAATTGTTGATGCGAAAAATGAATTTCTGGATTCACTGAAAGGATTGACTGATCCGGAGGAAAAGAGAGAAGCAATTACAACTACTTTTTATAAAAAGGTTTTCGGACGAATAGTCAGGGAAAGCGAAGCCAGGTTTTTACTTCAGGGCACAATACTTACAGATATCGATGAAACTGTAGCCGGTATAAAGCGGCAGCACAACGTTTTTGCACAGCTGGGAATAGATCCTCAGGAAGCTTTCGGATACCAGATAATAGAACCGCTGGTACAACTCAGAAAGGATGGGGTCAGAGCAGTAGGCCGGGCCCTCGGTCTGCCCGAAGAAATGTTCAACAGGATACCCTTTCCCGGACCGGCACTTGCAGCCAGAATAATCGGTGAAGTGACGGCTGAAAAGCTTGAAACTGTCAGAAAAGCCACATTGGTTGTGGAAAAGGCTCTCGGAGGAAGGGGCGCATTCCAGTATATGGCAATTCTGCACGATGACAGAGTTACCGGGGTAAGGAACGGCAAACGTGACTTCGGACAACAGATAGAGATAAGATGCTGGGACAGCATAGATGCACGAACTGCCACTCCTACAAAACTGCCGTTCGAGGTTCTTGAAAAGATGGCGGACGATATTATCAATGAGGTGCCGGGAATTGTAAGTGTAACATATAATATTACCTCGAAACCACCCTCAACAATAGAGGCGGTGTGACGGTATGATGGTTTGACGGTGCGATGGTGCGAGGGTTAGTTGTTTATAGCGTTGGCAGATTCTAAATCTTAAGGATATTCAACAATTATGAAAGTCTTGATAACTGGTTCTTCGGGATTGCTCGGCAGAATGCTGATTGGTCACCTGCTTACAACAGATGCAGAAATTGTAGGCATTGATATAAGAGAAAGTCCCGAATTCATGAACCGCGAAAGATTCAGGTTCTATAATTGCAGTATCACCGACAAAGAAAAACTGAAATCGGTCTTTCAGGAAGAACAGCCTACAAATGTTATGCACTTTGCCTGTTCTTTTAATAAGGTCCGCAACAAAACCCGTGAATATGAAATTGATATTGACGGATCTGATAATATTCTGGAAATATGTAACGATACTCCCTCGGTTCGGCAACTGATCTTTTCAAGTTCCTCTGCTGTTTACGGCGGTAAAAAAGATAATCCGCTATGGATGAAGGAATCAGATCCCTTGTTACCTGATAATTACAGGTACGGAATGAATAAGAAGATAGTGGAGGACAGATTTACAAACATTTCAGTCAGGAATGACCTTAAAGTAGTAATCTTAAGATTGTGTCTTATTACTGGTCCGATCTTCGACAAACCCAAAAGTGTGATATCGATACTGATAAAAATGCCGTTCCTTCCCCGGTTCACAAAAGAGATGAAATTACAGTTCATTCACTGTGAGGATATGTCAGCCCTGATGGAACTTATCATGAAGGATACTGACATCAGTGGTGTATATAATCTTGTCCCCGACAGCTATGCATTAGTCGGGGAAATAGTTCCTGAAAAAAGATTCATAAGTTTACCCTTCTTTCTGATCAAAGGTTTTATGTGGATATGCTGGCATCTGAAGATCACAAATATTCAGCCGGCATCGGTTATAAACAGTTTTTATCCGACTATCGTTGATTCGTCAAAGATCATATCGAGATACGGTTATAAGTTTAAATACAACTCAAAAGAGGCTTTCCTAGATACGAAAATGAATAACAGGTTACCGGCTGATGTGTGGTTTTGAGGAAATAATTACGAAATGTAAAATTTGAGTGATATGATGAAATTTTCGAAGCCAGGGCTATTTATTCTATTAATGGGTTTGCCGGTTATGTGCCAGGGTCAGGATAATAACTGGACTCAATTCAGGGGCAGCAAACTTGATGGCATTTCAAATGTAACAAGTGTTCCCCTGAAGTGGAGCGACGATTCGGGTATAATTTGGAAGACAGATATACATGGAAAAGGATGGTCATCACCGGTTATTTTCAGTGATCAGATATGGATTACAACTGCTACCGATGACGGGAAGGAAATGTATGCCGTATGTTTGGATTTTAACAGTGGTAAGGTTTTATATGATATAAAAGTCTTTACTCCATCTGACGTCCAGGGGAAGCATTCGTTAAACTCATATGCCACACCGACACCCTGTATTGAAAAGGGTTTTGTATATGTTCATTACGGAAGTTCAGGCACTGCCTGTATCAATACAACCAGCGGAGCAATTGTCTGGACAAGAACAGATCTTAAATGCAAACATGTTCAGGGTCCGGGTTCATCTCCCGTTTTGTATAAGAACCTTCTCATTCTTCATTATGAGGGAACAGATGTAAGGTTTATTATTGCCCTGGATAAGAAGACCGGTAAGACGGTCTGGAAGAAAGACCGTCCTGAAAAGCCTTATGAACCTTTGACGGTCATAGGGAGGAAGGCATACGTGACGCCACTTATTATAAATGTTAAGGGTCGGGATATGTTGATATCAAACGGAGCTGCTGTATGTAATGCTTATGATCCTTCAACAGGTGAAGAGATATGGAGTCTTACAGGCGGAGCAGAATCAACTATCGCAATGCCTTTTTCCGAAAAAAGTATTGTTTATTATTATACAGGGTATATGGTCGATCCCGCAGGTACTGATTATTCAGACCTTATGGCAATCAATCCTGAAGGGAAAGGTGATATAACGGCAACCAATGTATTATGGAAGAAAAGGAGCGGGAGATTACAGCTTCTGACTCCTGTAATTAAAGACGGGCTTATATACACAGTCGATTCAAATAATAATCTGATGTGTATTGAAGCTGCGACAGGCAAAGAAGTCTGGACAACACGGATGAGGTCAAATTTCAACGCATCCCCGGTCATCGCCGCTGGAAAAATCTATTTCTTTTCGGTACGGGGGGATGTTGTGGTTATTAAACCCGGACGGGAAATGCAGATAGTAAGTCAGTTCCAGATCCAGAATCCGGTATGGGCTACACCGGCTTTTCTCCGGAACTCAATTATTCTCAGAACGGATAAGTACCTCTGTAAAATTAATTAGCTCACTGCTAATAGTTAAGTTGGCAGTTGGCAGTTGGCAGTTGGCAAGTAGTCTAAAGCTATTCTCTCACCGCTAACCGCTCACCGCTTACTGCTTACCGCTCACCACCAGTTACTGGCTTACCTTATTGAGAACAAACTGCCCCGTGGCTTCCCCCTGGCTGGACTTATTGACAAAGCTTATTGTCATGATATTTGCCTGATCGATCTTCCATGTCTCCTTTGAATTAAAGTCGATCGGAGTTCCGGAATCGTAAAAGGTAGTTGTTGATGTAAGGCTGACTGTATTATCCATGTCTGAAAAAGTCACATTTGTTTTTCTTGGCATGTCATAGATAGTTATACTGACATTGGAGCCATTAAGAGGAAGATTCTCGTCGAATGGATATTCCTGGCCATCGCCCACATCGTAATAGCGTTCAGTCAGTATACTGTCTGCTTTCATTTTAACTGTTATTTGTGTAAGGACAGATATATATTCCGGTAATACGGACTTTGTCCTGTCGAGTTTCCAGGTGCCGGAGAAGGCTGATTTCTGGCATGATGCATCAAAGGCAAAAGCAGTAAAGACCGCAATCAATGAAATATGAAGAAGGATTTTTTTCATAGGTATTTATTTATTGTTTGCAAAGAATTTCATTAGATGAGTATCAATATTTTTGATTATAATTAATCATATTGATTTTAAGATCATTTATTTACATGTCGCCCCTACAGGGCTCACATTATCGTGTAATCCTATTTTCTACCAACATATCGCCCTTACAGGGCTCATCTTTACGAGGCAATTATTCACCTTCAGCCTGATCGTCTCATCGCCCCCTCTTCTCATCGCCCCTTATTCTCATCGCCCCCTCTCATCATCAGTTCTTATTCTACGGTTTTCTTATCCGCGAACCTTTCAGTTACCAGTTCAGGCCATTTCAGATTGAGTTCTTCAAGTGTGTTGAGAACAACCTCAGCTGCAGCATAAAGTTTCTGCCAGTTTTTGTCGGAAGGAATAATATGCCATGGAATATCATTACAGGTATTTATAATTCTTTCATAAACAGCCAGATATTCATCAAATTTCTCACGGGTATCCCAATCTCCATCCTTATGTTTCCAATGTTTCTCCTTCATTTCAATCCTTTCCATAAGCCGCTCCTGCTGGACTTCCTTTGACACATTCATGAAGAACTTTACTACTCTGGTGTCATTATGTTCGAGAAGCTTTTCAAAATTATTAATGAGCTTATAGCGTTTTTCAATGATATCCTCAGCGATAAATTTTTCCACCGACGGGACCAGAATATCTTCATAATGAGACCTGATGAAAACATTTGTAAATCCTTTCCGCGGTACGATCTTATGAATTCTCCACAGGAAATCATGTGCATAATCTTCCTCTGTAGGTTTCTTGAAGCTGTCGACCTCAAAACCAATTGGATTACAGTATTTTAACAGCCCCTTTGTTACACCATCCTTCCCTGAAGCATCCGTACCCTGGAAGATAATAAGCAGGCTGTATTTATTCTGCGAATACATTTTATGCTGAAGCTTACCGATCTTCTTCAGCATTTTCTTGGTTTTTTCTTCTGTTTTTTCCTTATCCCATTCCTTATTGAATGTCGGATAATCTGAAATACTGATTTTCATATTATTGTTTTTGGTTATACTTTTTCCGGCGTCCGGCAAGCGGTTATATTCCATTGTATACTTTAAACGCCTCACGCCTCACGCCTCACGCCTCATACCTCACGCCTCACGCCTAATTTCCCAACACCTTATCCAGTGCATCAATCAGCGGTTGTGTTGAGATTTTTGATCCGACTGCTCCCGTCATCCATTGCTGTGGAGTGAGACGGCCCTGTTTGTACATCCGGTCAATCTCATCGGATAGCTTTTTATCTTTAAGGTATTCCTCAATCTGGAATTGTATGACATGTCCGTATGAGTAATTAGCCAGGTAAAGCGGAGAATTCACCATGTGGGAATAGATTGCCAGCAGGGGACTGTCCTTAACACCTATTACCTGAGCGAAATATTCATTCCAGGTATCTGTGGCAATTTTGATCACTGCTTCCCTGAGCGTGGCAGGAGTTGCTTCCGGATTCTCATACAACCATTTCCACATCTTCATGTCGACCATTCCAACGCCCATGATTTCCATCAGGGACCATGCATTATCAAGGACCTCTGATCTTTCTTTTTCTTGATTGTTGTCTTTCATGCCCAGAAGCATAAGGTCTCTTTGTTGGAAGATGAAGGCGGTCGCTTCAGTAAAAGCAGTATTCGGTACCCCCGACATCATGAAGTGATCAACATCGTAAAGGGTTATTGTCTGTTCCACATTGTGGCCGAATTCATGAACTGCAATGTTATAACCCTTATAGTCCATGCCGTTTTCAGAGATCCTTGTCCGAAGGTGGGCAACAGATCCTTTTCTGCCGGCACCCCAGGCATGACCCGATCCGCGTGCAGGATCTACTACGATCTTTGAAGCCAGATATTCCGCTCTTTCCGGTTTCCAGCCAAGCTTTTTGAGTATTTCGGGCATTCCTGCATGAAAAGCTTCAGGTGACGGATATAGTTTTGAAGTTTTTGCCGTAAGAATTTCCTCGGATATGCTGCTTCTTGTCTTAAATCCGTCATACCAGATATCATAAGGTCTCAGGTCCCGTCCCAGCCGTTCTTTTATCAGAGCAGCCACCTGCTTCAGCTGCGGTGACTGCAGATAAATGTCAAAAAGCGCCTCAACCTCTTCCTGGCTGATCTCCATTTCCCAGGAAAACTTCCTGAGGATAGCTGTATTCATTTCAGGATTATAGGGGTCAATATCCTTCATTGCCCTGAATGTATTCAGGATATGCTGATAACGTGTGTCGTTTTCCGGCTTTACATTGTCATATGGTTTGCCATCTTTTGTCACTTTATTTGTAAATGGCGCCCATTCAACACCAGGGTTATTGATAACTTCCTCAGGGATCTCCTGACGAATGATGCGTTCCATCACCCTGAAGATCATCTCCTGTTTTTCCTGGCCATTGGCTCTGTCTGCATAATCTGCCTTTAATTCATCACGGAGATTCCAGTGGGAGAGTAATATCATATCTTCCGGGAAGATCTTACGGCCGTCGTCAGTAAGAAGGTGACCCATATGGATATTATAATCAGCGATATACATATCAGAATTTCCGGTAGCTACTGAAAGTGCCTGATTAAGGTCTGCGGGAACGCGTGAAACGAAAATATCCCCGAGGCGGGCCATTGCCCATTCTTCACGGGACCAGGAAGGACCAAGTTTCTCTTTTTCCTCAAGATTATAATAAGGGAAATTCAGCGCTACAAGAAAAGCTATCTTATTTGCATAAAGATCATTCTGGAGATGTGCTCCCACTGAGTAATTGCCGAACATACGGTCTATTTCATCGATTTCGCCACGTGCCTCATCGAGGTTCTTTTTAAGACTGAGTGTTATTTCATTGTAATATCCGTAAATCGATTCAAAATAGTCACTTATTTTTTTGAAAACCACTTTGCGTTTTTCGGGATCACTGATATAATTATCCCTGACAAAACCCAGAAAATCATCAGGAGTACCATCCTCCTGTCTCCAGAGTGAAGCAGCATGTCGGACACCTCTTTCGTAAAGGGCCAAACTGGTTTGTGGTGATTCCGATTTTAACACCTCTGTTGCGGATTTTATTATTTCTTCATCTATAAATGCTGGTGACTGAGCCGGTTTTTTGCTGTTATCGGGTGATGAACAGGCAGCCAGTGCAGTAATGGCAATCAGGAACATGATTTTCTTCATATTGTTAAAGGATTATATTACTACGATCTCAGATCTCCCACCCGGGGCGGTACTCTCTTGTCAGGAACTGATTTGCCTCGGGGACATTGGTTATTAACATTTTATCACTGTCATATTCAACCCTTTTTCTTGCTCTGAGAGAAACGGCTCCGAGAAGGATCGTTTCAGTGACCGGACCAGCGAGAAGGAAGCTGCCTTTTGCCTCAGTATTATTTCTGAATGCCTCTATCCATTCCTCATTTGTCGAAGGTTCTGTTACTTCCGGCTCTTTATCGTTTACCCCTGCCATTTTACTTTCCGGTATAAGTCTTGGGCTTTCTCCTCTGAAGTCAGCCAGTATCTTGCCTTTATCACCGACGAACATCATTCCCTCGCGATTGAGTGATTTTCCGTCAGCCAGAACTTCATCAGGAGTAAGTGGTTTCATTCCACCATCCCACCAGTACAGGTCGAAAGGTCCGAACAGTTTTGTTGCGGGCATCTGGAAACGTATCATGCACGATAATGGAAATGCCACATCGTTCACAACACCTTTTGAAACATGATTATCAACCGTACAGGTTGTTGTCCCGTAAGCATCAGCACTTAATGCAGGCTTATCAATTCCAAATTTCAGGAATAGCGGGAAGAGGCTGTAATGTCCCATATCGGCTATACTGCCGCCGCCGAAATCGTACCATCCGCGGAATACTGCATGAGTATAATTCGGATGGTAGGGACGTGAAGGAACCGGACCGAGCCACAGATCCCAGTTAAAATCTTTAGGGACAGGGACAGTCTCAGTCGGATTGGTCTGCCATTGCGGCCATACGGGCCGGTTTGACCAGTTATGGATTTCCTTTAATGTTCCTATACGGCCTTCTTTTATCCATTTCAGTGCAAGATCATATCCCGGCTTGGGGCTCCAGGCCAGAAGATGAGTTCTCAGTCCGGTCTTTCTTGCCATATCACAAGTGGCCCTGAACTCTTTTATCCGGTTCGCAATCGGCTTATGGGTAACAACATGTTTGCCTTTCTTCATTGAATGTATTGCAACGGGAGCATGAAGATGATCGGGCGTCATTATTTTTATTGCATCAATATCCTTTTCTTTCTCAAGCAGTTCCCGGTAGTCCTCATAGGAGGCACAACCTTTATATGTGCCCATGTCTTTTGCTTTGGAATAGTATTTCCGGACAAACTCCTGGCCTATATCCCTGCCTCCCGGAATCCCGTTGAAATTCTGTCCCCATGCCGGTTCTCCAAGAGCTTTTCTGATGCTGTCGCGGATACCGTTGAGAGACCAGTCGACATAATCCGTGGTAAATTTATTGGGATCAGCAACTGCAACAATCTGTAGAGCAGGATTTGTTATCAGGGAAACCATTTCCCTTAATCCCTGTGTGCCACAACCGATATATCCGATTGTAAGTTTGTCATTCGGAGCGACATATCCCGGTCCTCCAAGTACACTTCTCGGAACAACTGTCAGAGCCAGAGAACCGGCAGCAGCTGAACCAAGAAATTCACGG
>JAKQPD010000016.1 GCA_029564935.1 Bacteroidota bacterium | reverse complement strand
GGAGAATTACCTTACAATTAATGACCTTAAAATAGATTTTACCGGATGGGTCGAGATGCCGGAAGAAGATATTACAACTGATCTGCTTTTCAAATCAGACCAGACTTCTTTTAAAACATTGCTTTCACTTGTACCGGCAATTTACATGACAGACTTTAAAGATCTGAATGCTACCGGTGAATTTTCACTTTCGGGATCGGCAAAAGGTGTTTACAGCGATGCCGACAGTACCCTTCCCGACATTTCTTTAAATCTGTCAGTAAATGACGGCCTGATAAGTTACCCCACACTGCCGGAGAAAATATCATCCATTAACCTCAGTGCCGGTATTTTTGTCAATGGGAAAGATATGGATAAGACTACCGTTGATATAGAAAAATTCCATATGGAACTTGCCGGTAATCCATTCGATATGAGCTTTTCACTTAAAACTCCCATGAGTGATCCTGATGTGAGGGGCTCGATGACGGGTAAAATAGATCTTACTGCACTTTCAAATGCTGTTCCTCTTGACAGTATGGATCTTTCCGGGATAATAGACATGTCGGTAAAAATGGCAGGTAAGATGTCCTCAATTGAAAAGGGACAATATGATAAATTCGAGGCTTCGGGTAAGATGGGCATAAAGGATATGGTCGTTGAAATGACTGGTTATCCTGGTGTAAAAATAAATAGTGCGGGTTTTGAATTTTCTCCGGCCTCGGCTTCACTTGCCGGTGCTGATATAAAGATAGGGGAGAGGAGCGACTTTAAAATTAATGGAAAGCTTGAAAATTATATTCCCTATCTGTTCAAAGATGAAACTGTCAAAGGCAATCTTGAGCTCAGATCGGAAATGGTTGATGCAGGAGAAATATTATCTCAGATCGCTGCAGATACAACCGTGGTTGAAGATACAACGGCTCTCGCTTTAGTTAAGATACCTGCAAATATCGACTTTGATTTTAATGCACTAATTAATGATTTCAGATACGGGAAAATTAAAGCAAAGAATGTTAAGGGTCATATTCTTGTTAAGGATGGCGTACTTAGTCTGAGGGAAACCGGGATGAATATTCTGGGAGGTATCGTTGCCCTTAATGCCGATTACGATACGAGGGATACTCTCAAACCTTTGATGAAAGCCGATTTCAGCATTCAGAGCATTGGAGTGAAGGACGGGTTTGAGACCTTCAATACAATTCAAAAGCTTACTCCCGCTGCAAAAGGCGTTGATGGTAAAGTGAACATTAAAATGTCCTATCAAAGCCTCCTGGGCAGCAATATGATGCCTGTGATCAGTACAATAACCGGAGGAGGGAAACTGCAGTCGGATGAAATAACACTGCTTGAATCGGCTGCTTATGACAAGATGAAGGAACTGCTGAAACTTGGTGAAAACTATACTAATACATTTAAAGACCTCAATCTGAGTTTTAATATAAAGACCGGCAGGATCTATGTCAGCCCCTTTAATGTTAATGTTGGAAATATTAAAATGAATATTGGCGGAGACCAGGGTATTGATCAGACTATGAACTATTTAATAAAGACTGAGATACCGAGGTCGGAACTGGGAAGTTCGGTCAATTCATTCATTGACGGATTGTCTGCCCAGGCATCTGCACTTGGATTTTCGGTTAAGATGCCTTCAGATGTCATGAAGGTCAACGTAAAGCTCACAGGTGTATTTGGTAAACCCGTTGTAACTCCGGTTTTCGGAACGGGCAGTGACAGTACGGGAGGAATAAAGGCATCTGCTGCTCAGACTGTGAGGGAGACAGCAACGAAAACTGTTGAAGACGGGAAGGAAAAAATGAGGAAGGAGGCTGAAGCACAGGGTGATAAGCTTATCAGCGAAGCAGAAGCCAGGGCAAAAAAGCTTCGCGAGGATGCTGCTAAATCAGCTGAAAAAATAAGAAAAGAAGCCGACCTTCAGGCACAAAAACTTATAGATGAAGCTTCATCAAAGGGTTCGGTTGCAAAACTGGCAGCACAGAAAGCTGCTGAGACTTTACGGAGGGAGGCAGATAAGAAGGCAACACAGCTGGTCCAGGAAGCTGATAAAAGAGCAACGCAAATTGTCGAAGAGGCTAAAGCCAAAAGAGATGAATTAATAAACAAAATTCAGTAAATTTTCCCACGCTTAAAGAAGAACTGACCGCATGACTGCAAGACTGCAAGACCGCAAGACAAAAAAAAGCCATCTCCCGATGGCTTTCTTTTTAGAATTTCTTTTCCTTGATCCTGGCTTTTTTCCCAGTCAGATCACGAAGGTAAAATATCCTTGCGCGGCGGACTTTGCCATGTTTGTTAACTTCGATTTTGCTGATGAACGGTGATGATATCGGAAATATCCTTTCAACACCGATGTTGCCTGACATCTTTCTTACTGTAAAAGTCTCGGTATGTCCGCTTCCAACTCTCTGAAGAACAACACCCCGGTATTGCTGTACCCTTTCCTTGTTGCCTTCTATGATCTTATAGTGTACCGTGATGGTATCTCCTGCTATGAATTTAGGGAAATCTTTTTTTACCTCTAATTCTTTATCAACAACATTCATTAAGTTCATCTCGCAAAATATTTTGTATTCCTGTTATGTGCTCTGAAAATCGGTCGCAAATTTACATTAATTAATTTAAGATTCAAAATTCAAAATTCAAAATTGAGGATTTAAATTGCTTAACCCTTGAATCTCAAATCTCGAATCTCGAATCTTGAATCTCGAATTTTGAATCTTGAATCCTAGTGTCCTTCCCCTGCCGGTACCAGTAATTTCTTGCCGGTATCCTGAATGACCGATTTCTTCCAGGAGTCCGGATAGCCTGGTTGTTTCGGCATTACAGGATATCCGTCGGGACTGACGGCAAATTTACCGTCCTTTTCATTCTTGATATTTCCGTCGATATATTTCACAAGAAGATATTCACTAAGTGATTTCCATTCGCTGAATGTTTTTGCAGATGCTTTCAGGGAATAATCAGTCAGGAAATCCCGTGCCTTCCATATGTCATTTTCATAAAGCTTAACTGCTTTCTCATCTGTTGAAGCAGTCTGGTCAATAAATTCCATCTCGAGCTTACGCTGTACCTTCAGTGCATCCCCGCTCATCAGATCATAACGTGAATAGCACATGTTAGCCACAAGGTTGAACAGCCAGAATGCTGAAGTGGGGGAATAGGTTACCATATCTCCGTTTCCGACCCTGAAGCACTCGGGAATTTCAGTTATTCCGCAATAGATTGGATTAAATACAGTTGTTGCAGCATCATCTACTCCGAACCAGAAAATTCCGCCTATCGGATCGGGAAGCCAGCTGCGGCTTTCAGCAACAAAAACAAAGCCGGTTTGCTGTGTGGAAGTAGCCCTTTCATTACAATACGACGGGGCATTTGCATCGCCCGACACCTGCCATGTAAGCGGACGCCATCTGTAGGGAGATGCAAATGGACCTGCTCCAAGGTCTTTTCTCATATCAAATTCAGTGCCTTCAAGATGATCGCGCATAAAATTCATCATGTCGTAGTTGGAGATTTTACGGTCTGGCTTGATCCATAGTGGCATACGTTTGCTCAGATCATGGCCCGCAGCATACTCTTTGTATTGTTCCATTTCACCGTTAACAGACCTGAAGAATGCCCAGACTCTCATTTCGCAGGATCTTGCACCCGAGAAATTTATCGGATTGTACGTATCCGAGAAACTGAAATCCTGATCTGTCCCGCCGTATAACTTCTTTGTTCTTGCTACTTCAATCACATCCCATGAATAAATGCATTCAACCACAGGATCATTTATTCTTCTGAGATCTTTTGATGTAATTGCTATACTGTTCTTTTTACCGGTTGCAAGAGGGAAAGTCTGGATACGTGCCTGATTAGCATGTGCACATACATAACCGTCAGGAATAAGACGTGCAACCCAGACGGCACCTTTATTACCCGGACCCTTTCCTGTCATTTCAAATATCCAGGCCTCGTCAGGATCAGATATTGATAACGATTCTCCGGAACTTGCATAGCCATATTCGGAAAGCAGTTCGGACATTACCTTAATAGCTTCCCTTGCTGTTTTTGCTCTCTGAAGTGTGATATATATAAGGCTTCCATAATCGATGAGACCTTCAGGATCAACCATTCCGTCAATACCTCCGTATGTAGTTTCTCCAATAGCAAGCTGATGCTCATTCATGTTTCCAACAACAGAATATGTATGCGGAACCTGTTTGATCCTTCCCAGGAATTTACCTGTATCCCACTCATAAACATCCATCAAAGCTCCTTCCGGATAATCTCTTGCAGGCCGATAATATAGTTCGCCATAAAGTACATGTGAATCAGCTGAATACGTGATCATCACCGAGCCGTTCTTAGAAGCGCCCTTTGTCACTATGAAATTAGTACAGGCATTTGTGGTCTGTTCGTTAAGAAATGTAACCATCAGAATCGTAAGGACAATTGCATTTAGTTGTTTCATAAGCATTTTATTCTCTTTTCTTTTGAAGATTTATTTTGGTGACAGTTGGTAAAAAAACAGTTGGTAATTATTGATCCGATTTGCCAACTGCCAACTGCCTACTGCCAACTTTTTCTATCCCGCAAAGTTAGAAAGTCAGTAATAATTTCAAAATGATGTCATACCATTTTCAGAATATTTATGATTTGAATTATCTTATCTGTGTCAGCTACTTTTCTTGAATACTCCTCAATTCCGGCAAATCCGCCCATCGGGATTCCTTCCCGCTTGAAAATCATTCTGCTTCCGGTAACCTTCCGGGCTGTAAGATGAAATTCATTTGCACCTGTAATTTCCGCAATCTTTTTAATATTTGACTCATCAAGTCCGCTTCCGGGCATAATTATGATCCTTTCTCCGGCTGTACTGACAAGGCTTTTTATAAGGTCTGATCCCTCCATTGCCAGATTTTTTTGTCCTGATGTGAGGATCCTGGCTGCACCGGTAAGAATTATATCTTCAAGACCTTTGAATGGATCGGAGCACAGATCGAAGGCCCTGTGAAAGGTAACAGCCATCGGGGCAGCCGATTCTGCAAGGTATTTCATCTTTTCCACATCAATTGCCCCGTCAGGCTTAAGAACGCCTGTAACTACGCCGTCTGCTCCTGCTTTCCTGCATAGTTCAATATCTTTCAGCATGATTTCAAATTCCTGTGGGGAATAGAGAAAATCCCCGCCTCTCGGCCTGATAATTACATGAAGGCCGGCTTTCAGATTATCGCGTACACAGTGTATCATCCCGGCCGATGGAGTAGTTCCGCCCTCGGCGAGATTATCGCAAAGCTCAATTCTGTCAGCTCCTGCAAGCTGTGCGTTCATTGCCGATTCAAAACTGTCAACACAGATCTCAAGCTTGAAATTCATAGTCAAATTTGTCAGTATTCACTAAAAGTACCGTTTTTTTCCTTATAATTGTGCAGATCAAATGCATTTAAACATGAAACCTACACTATTAGTTCTTGCAGCCGGGATGGGAAGCCGGTATGGCGGTAATAAACAACTCGATGAAGTCGGACCTTCAGGAGAAACGATAATTGATTATTCAATATATGATGCTATCAGGGCCGGCTTTGGGAAGATTGTTTTTGTAATACGCCGCGATCTTGAGGAACAGGTTAAAGACAGGTTTTTTGAAAAACTGAAGGGTAAAATTGAAGTTGATTATGTCTTCCAGGAAATTTCTAATGTACCAGAAGGGGTACAAGTATCTCCCGACCGTGCAAAACCCTGGGGAACAAGCCATGCCGTTCTGGTTGCTTCGGAAAAGATCAGAGAACCATTCGGCGTTATAAATGCCGATGATTTCTATGGATATGATTCTTTAAAAACACTACGTGATTTTCTTGTAAACGACAAGGATCCTGATTGTTATTGTATAGTGGGTTATAAACTTGGTAACACTCTTTCCGATCATGGTTATGTGAACCGCGGAGTATGTAATGTCGGTTCCGGTGGCCTGCTTAAAAATATTGAGGAAGTCCTGAAAATTGAAAAAACATATAACGGCGCCAAAGCTCCTGCAGCTGATGGAACGGAACGACTTTTCACCGGAAATGAAATAGTTTCCATGAATCTTTTCGGATTCAAACCCGGTTGTTTCGATATCCTGAAAGAAGATTTTAAACATTTTATAGAAAAGAACGGGATGGATATAAAATCGGAGTTACTTATTCCCAGTACACTCGACAGATATATTGCCAAAGACAGGATACGGATAAAGGTGCTGATGAGCAATGACAGATGGTTTGGAATAACCTATCGCGAAGATAAACCATTTGTCGTCGACAGTATCAGGAAGATGATCAGGGATGGTGTCTATCCGGCGAGGATTTATCAGTAGAAGTTTGGAGTTTGGAGTTTGGAGTTTGGAGTTCGAATCCTTTAATCTACGTATTAAAAAACGTATTAAAATACGTATTAAAATACGTTGATTTTTTTTACCACTTGAAATTACAGGTATATGTACTCACATTGTCTCTGTTGTCGGTTACCTTCAGCGACAGACTATGTGTTGAGCCTTTTGTAATCCGCTCCGGATCAAATGTATAGGTAAGCAAATTATTTTTCAGATCGTATTTAAAGAGTGCCCATTTGCCATCAACCAGGGGTTCATAGGATTTAATTCCTGACAGGTTATCGGTGATTCTCACCCTGATTTCCTTTTTTGATGTAAGATCTGCACCCGGATACAGTCCGTTAGCTGTAATAACCGGTGCAACGGTATCAATCCCGATATAAAACTTCCCGAATGAAGAAATTTCTGCATTGATAAACCCCTCAGACATTTTCCCTGATAAGGGAACCTTTGCCCCGTCGTCCCTTAACATTATGATCAGCATCTTCGATTGTTTTCCTGCAGGAATTGAAACAGGTTTGATTGAAAGCGTGTATGACCTTTGCAGCGGAGTGAATTTATTATGTACGTGATGCAGTTCAGAATACATACCGGGAGCAGGCGCTTCCTTTTTATAACTGAAAAAAAGAGTGTCATATAGGGCACCGGCAGGTATGGAGACTGCGATATTTCCAGCCCTGAACCTGTTGGCCCTGTTATATGGCATCAATATAAGATCTGATTTGCCGGTATCCGGAATAGCCATTTCTGAATGTGATTCACTTTTTACAGGGAATGAGAGCACCGATAAATTATTGTGTACATCCCTGATCTCAATTACAACATGGTGAATTTTATTGTCGCTGAAATTGTAAATACCTCTGTTGACTATGTATTCATATGTGCTCAGCCTGTTATCCGGAAGCAGATACACTCTTTCGAAATACACTCTGTCTTTCATATATGTCTCATAATCAATATGACTGTTGATATATCTCGACTCTGCAAATGAGAATTCATCCATAACATTCCTGTAAATCACAGAACTGTCAATTTTCAATTCAACAGAGTAAACAGCACACTTATTATAGCTGTCATTCAGCAGATCGTATGTTTTTATACCAAATCCTGCTGCGCCACTGATTATAATTTCATTTTCAACAGGTATGTAATAATTTCCATGGCCACCCGATAAATCAATTTTTTTAACCTCGTTACGACCGTTTATCAGGGTTTTTTTGTCAATGGGATATATTGCCAGCTTTTCAAATACAGGTTCGATATTATCACCTGTACCAAAATCGAACAGGAGAGGATTCACAGGCTTTTCAGAATCAGATTTCCTTACTTCATAATGCAGATGAGGCCCAGATGATCCACCCGTATTACCAGAATATGCAATAACATCACCCTGTTTAAAAACAAATTTACTGCTTTCAGGAAATATTGATACTGTGAAGCTCTTCCTCTCATATTGATAATCGGTGACAAATTTCTCAATTTCCGGAATGAAACGGTCAAGATGCCCGAATACTGTCGAATATCCCGATGAATGTCTGAGATAGATAGCATTACCAAACCCTCCGGGTGTTATGCTTATCCGGTATACATATCCGTCAGCCGGAGCGATTATCTCTTTCCCTGTGACCCCCTGGGTCTTTATATCGATACCAGAATGAAAATGATCTGCCCGCAATTCCCCGAAGTTGGCGGAGAGTGCAAGCGGAATCCTGACAGGGGAAATGAAAATTTTCTTATCTTTTGGAATATCTGATGATGACAAAAAATACAAACAAATTAAAAATACTGATTTTATGAAAGGCATTATATTGCAGTTTTCTGATTATGCATTGCAAAACTAAGCATCTGGCGAAGTTGAGCAAATTATTTAAAGCATTTTTTTGAAAAATTGATTAACAATTATTACCTTTGCACTAAAGATTTTGATATGTCCGGTGATCTTTATGAAGAATTAAAACTTTTAAACAAAAAACTGGATGAATTGTTAATCAGGTATGAAAATCTTAAAAACGAGAATCAGAATCTGAGAAAATCTGAAGGAGAATTAAAGGGAATTCTTCAGGAAAGAGAGGACAGAATAAAGGAACTTGAGATTAAGTACGAAAGAGTTAAGTTATCAGGAGCACTGTTGGGTGATGGCGGGAATGCCGGTGAAGCAAGGACGAGGATTAATGAATTAGTGCGGGAAATTGACAGATGTGTTACTCTTTTAAACAGATAAGATATACCAATGGATGATAAGCTTTCGATCAGGGTAAATGTAGCTGACAGGTATTATCCATTGAAAGTGGAACGGGAAAATGAAGAAAAGATCAGGAAAGCTGCCAGGATGATAAATGAAAAGGTGCTGCAATACAAGCAGCGCTATACTGATAAGGATGTGCAGGATTTCCTGGCGATGGCGGCCCTTCAGTATGTGATAAAGCTCACAGAGGAGGAGGAAAAGCTGGAGAATGATTATATCCCGGATACCATCAGTGAACTGATTCAAAAGATCGATTCAGTTCTGGATAAACAAGAGTAACAGCGTTCTTTAAAATAGCAGGAAAATATTGCCCGCACTGTTTCTTCATTCATTTTTGGAACTCAACAGTTAAAACTTTGAAGCCCACCTTAATCTGGTAAGGACAGGCCTCACCCCGTCCCGATTTTTATCGGGACGTCGGGATCACGCCGGCGCGTGACAGTGGACGTTCAACCCGGAATAGGAGCTTCAACCATGTAGATATGGGGTTTTATAAAATCTGAAGGAACTTTGCGGGTTTTTTTTAATATATTAACTATAATTTCTATGACAATATTAATAACATCAATAAACAGTATCCTTGCGATTATCCTTGGTGCAGTTGCACTGCTGGCCGGATTTGGAGCAGGAATATTCTTCTGGCACTCGGCGCTTAAAAATAAAAGCCGGAAGATAATAAGCGAAGCGGAAACAGAGGCTGAAGTAATAAGGAAAGAAAAAATCCTGCAGGCTAAAGAGAGATTTTTACAGCTTAAGGCCGAACATGAAAAGGTAATAAATGAAAAAAATAACAGGGTCGCACAGGCTGAAAACAGGATAAAACAGAAAGAACTGACTCTTTCCCAAAAGATCGAAGAGGCACAGCGCAGGAAGAACGAAGCCGAAACAATCAGGGAAAACCTGAACATCCAGCTCGAATTGGTCGATAAGAAACATGAAGAGCTTGAAAAACTTCACAGACAGCAGGTTGAGAAACTTGAAACTATCTCAGGACTGTCGGCGGAGGAAGCCAAAAACAATCTTATCGAATCCCTGAAGGAAGAGGCAAAGACAGGCGCAATGTCATACATCAACGAGATACTCGATGAAGCAAAGATGACCGCAAACAAGGAAGCCAAAAGAATAGTCATCCAGACTATCCAGAGAGTTGCTGCCGAAAACGCCATCGAAAATGCAGTTACAGTCTTTCACATTGATTCGGATGAAATGAAAGGCCGGATCATCGGACGTGAGGGACGGAATATACGAGCCCTTGAAGCTGCAACAGGTGTAGAGATAATCGTGGATGATACCCCTGAAGCAATAGTACTTTCGGCTTTCGATCCTGTAAGAAGGGAAATTGCACGCCTTGCTCTTCACCAGCTTGTCACCGATGGCAGGATCCATCCTGCGAGAATAGAAGAGATAGTAGAAAAGACAAAAAAACAGGTCGAAGAGGAAATCCTTGAAGTCGGAAAACGTACTGCTATCGACCTTGGGATACATGGACTGCATCCCGAACTCATCAGGCTGGTCGGGAAAATGAAATACAGATCATCCTACGGACAGAACCTTCTGATGCATTCACGCGAAGTGGCAAACCTTGCCTCAATTATGGCAGCAGAACTTGGCCTGAACCCCAAAATTGCCAAAAGAGCAGGCCTGCTTCACGATATTGGCAAAGTGCCGGATGATGAACCCGAACTTCCGCATGCAATCCTTGGTATGAAGATGGCTGAAAAATATAAGGAGAAACCTGAGATATGCAATGCTATCGGAGCCCATCATGATGAAACCGAAATGACAACTCTTATTTCACCGATCGTACAGGTTTGCGACGCAATATCAGGCGCACGTCCCGGTGCCCGCCGTGAAGTGGTTGAATCATATATCAAAAGACTGAAGGAGCTCGAATCACTGGCTCTTCAGTACCCCGGCGTTACAAAAACTTATGCAATACAGGCCGGAAGGGAACTTCGTGTTATTGTAGGCGCCGAAAAGGTAAATGATAAGGAAGCTGAAGGCCTTTCATTCGAAATCGCAAGAAAAATCCAGAATGAAATGACTTATCCCGGACAGATAAAAATAACAGTGATCCGCGAAACACGTGCGGTCAACTATGCTAAATAACAATCTGTCAAAATAATATTGAAAGAATCGATATTTTAGCTAAATTTGTTTCCCATATTCGTGGGAATCAATGTCGCAGATCAAACTAGTTAATATTGTAGGTGCCAGACCTCAGTTTATTAAAGCCTCGGCAATCAGCCGGGCAATAAAAACAGGTTTTTCAGACAGACTTGAGGAAATTATAATTCATACCGGACAACATTACGATAAGGAGATGTCCGATATATTCTTCGATGAACTCGAGATACATAAACCTCATTACAATCTGGGTGTGGGTTCATCAACTCACGGCAGGCAGACTTCAATGATGATTACAGGCATTGAGGAAATCCTCCTTAAAGAGAAGCCGGATTGTGTGCTCCTTTACGGTGATACAAACTCTACACTTGCCGGAGCAATCGCTGCTGCAAAGATGCATTTTCCGGTTATACATGTTGAAGCAGGACTCAGGTCTTTCAATAAAATGATGCCTGAAGAGTTAAACCGGATTGTCAGTGATCATTCTTCAACACTTCTTTTTGCTCCCACAAACGCGGCATTTAAGAACCTTATGAGGGAAGGATTCAGACCCGAAAACTCTCCTCCCTATACAATTGATAATCCCAAGATATATCTGACAGGCGATATAATGTATGATAACGCCCTCTTTTACGCCGGACTGGCAGAAAAGAAAAAAGCTTCCTTTCTCGAAAGTCTTGAGGTAAAAAGAAATGAATTTGTTCTTGTTACGATCCATCGTGAAATAAATACTGATGACACCTCCAGGTTAGAGGTCCTGATAAAAACCCTGATAACACTGGCCAGGGAAAATTCCGTTACCTTGGTTATGCCACTGCATCCAAGAACCGTCAATTCACTGAAAAATAAACTGACGACCCTGTATAAAGATCTCAATAATTCAAGTCTGATAAAGATAATCCCTCCGGTATCATATCTCGAAATGATCCTTCTTGAAAAAACATCAAGGATGATAATCACTGATTCCGGAGGTGTTCAGAAAGAGTCTCATTTCTTCAGGAAACCCTGTCTTGTATTACGCGCTGAGACTGAATGGGTGGAGCTTGTGAAGAATGGAACTGTGGAACTTGTTGATGCTGATCCTGTTAAGATAAGGGACGGATTCATGCGTTTCATCAACGACGGATCAGGTCTTGAGTATCCGGCTTTCTATGGCGACGGAAAAACAGCGGAATTCATTCTTGGAGAGATCATAATGATGTTCGAATAATCCTGATCATAATACTGAATAAATCATTATTTCGTTATATTAGTCATATGGAACGGCTTGTTAAAAACAAAAAGGTTCTTGTCACCGGTGGCGCCGGATTTATAGGTTCAAATCTGATTGACTCTTTTTTATCCTGCGGTAA
>JAKQPD010000001.1 GCA_029564935.1 Bacteroidota bacterium | reverse complement strand
AACTGATCCTGCTCGGCCGGATCTGTCCACAGAGGCTTTACTTCTTCATTGAAATGGTGTGAACGCAGAATATGAAGGTCGATTATAACTCTCAGTCCGGCTTTCTGACACCAGTCAAGACAGTTTTTCATAAGTGTGAATGCATCCTCGTTGCGTTTGCCTGATTCATCCCACATCTGCTCCTCATCAATCGGAAGCCTTATGTGGTCAAAGCCGCATGAGTCGATGAATTTTACATCTTTTTCAGTAAAGAAAGTTTCCCTTTCAGATCCACGTCTCTGGCTCTGTGATAACCAATGGGCAATATTCGTTCCCCTCATTATCTCAAATGACTCATAAGGGAAGGAATCCTGATCCACCGGTTTTTTTTGGGTCCCGCATGACGATATGACTGAACCCGTAATTATTAGTGCGATAAATAATCCTGACAAATGTTTCATGATATTGTTGTTTAATGGTTGTCGGGTTTCAGGTCCGGATATAATCCGATATAAATATAAATAATTTCAATGGTTCTGATAAATTTAATTAATTATTATATTTCCCGGACTGATAGATTGGTCAAGTAAATATCTACGTAGTTAACTACGTTTTTTAATACGTCTTTTAATACGTTGAAACAGGCTCATTATTAAGAGCTAATCCCAGGTGGATTGTACGTTTGGGGATAATGCCCTTTGTCCTGTGAGGTACTGAGGCAACTGGATGGCAATGCTTTCGTCATTTATCGAATGGGGCATTAGTTTCTACCCGGGTTGGTACTTTGTCAATTTGATGGCAACCCACTCCGGGGTTGGAACTATAATGTTACCCCTTACCCGGGGCGGAATCCGGGCTATTGGAAGGCAATACCTCCGGCATTGTTCGAATGGGGATACTGTCATTTACCCTTGATCGGACCTTGCCTGGTGGATGAAAATGTCCCACTGGAGCGTGACAGGCTCTCCAGAATTGTTAGTTATGGGCGTATTGTCATTTTTCCGAATGCTTCCCGGGTATTGTAAAGTAATACCTCCGATAATGATTTGATGTATACCGTACCATCGACACCAGCGGTGTCATCCCCCAATAGCCCGGGTTCCATCCCGGGTCTGGAATGCCACCACATTTCCACAACCCCGGAGTGGGTTGTCTTCAAATTAATATCCGGATAATCCGATTTTTATTATTTTTATTTCTTTTGTAAGGAATTACCGTTGATCATGAAGCATCTTTCTTTCAGAACAAGGCGGATTATGGCAGTAATCATACCATTGATCTTTTCTGCTGCTGAATATTCGTCCGGCCAGGATCTGAAGCTTTTTGAACCTGTTCTTCCGAAAAAATCGGGGATCCAGTTTAAAAATTCGATTACGGAGACAGTAGACTACAATGCGCTTACCCATGAAAATATGTATAACGGTGGTGGAGTGGCAGTGGGAGATATAAATAATGACGGGCTGGATGATATCTACTTTGTCTCAAATATGAATCTTAACAAACTGTATATCAACCAGGGAGATCTGAAATTTAAAGACATTACAGCAAGTGCAGGAGTCAGTGGCCGACCCGGTTGGAAAACCGGAGTTACAATGGTAGATATCAATGGTGATAACCTTCTGGATATTTACCTGTGTTACTGCGGAAAAGGTAACGTTGATTCCAGGAGGAACCAGCTTTTCATAAATAAGGGGAACCTTAAATTTGAAGAAAAAGCAGGGGAATACGGTCTGGATGACCCCACCTATTCAACTCTTGGTGCATTTTTTGACTATGACCTGGATGGAGATCTTGATATGTTCCTCCTGGCAACTAATGTGAAGGTCATTCGTGGACTTGAATTCGAACAGGCCAGAACGACAAATGATCCTTATGCCGGAGATAAACTTTTCAGGAATGATGGTGAAAGGTTTACCGATGTGACAGAGGAAGCAGGTATCATTTCCAACGGGCTGGGTTACGGGCTGGGGGTTGCCATTTCCGATCTGAACAAGGATGGATGGCCTGATATCTACATCACAAATGATTATATCGAGCCGGACTATCTGTATATTAATAACCATAACGGGACATTCACAAACAGGCTTACCGAGCAACTGCTCCATATATCACAATCGGCCATGGGGAACGAGATAAATGATTTTAACAATGATACATGGCCCGATATCTTTACAGCCGACATGCTCCCTGCCGATAACCGGCGGATCAAGCTTCTTTATGGTCCCGAAAACTATATGGAATATGCACTGATGGTAATGGAAGGTTTTTATCACTCCAGCATGCGCAACATGCTTCAGCTGAATAATCAGAATGGAACATTCAGTGAGATCGGACAGATGGCAGGCGTTTCTAATACCGACTGGAGCTGGGCTCCTCCTTTTGCCGATTTCGATAATGACGGATGGAAAGACCTTTTTGTCACCAATGGATATTTTCGTGATTACACTGACCGTGATTTCCTGAAATTAAAATTTGATTATTATACCCAGAAGGGTGAATCGAGAACCCAGGCAGATACTTT
>JAKQPD010000424.1 GCA_029564935.1 Bacteroidota bacterium | reverse complement strand
AAAGCCCAAATACATATTATCCCTTTTTGGCTTTGAACTGTTAGTATTTCGGCCTCTTTAGGCATTTCAATACAGATAAGATCATGTATCTCTATCGGATATTTCCATATTGTTTTCATATCAAAATATATAAACGTTTCCAGGTGTTGACTGATTTAATCCGATATGCTTCATTGCATAATCTTTCAGGTAAATAGGAGGGCATCCGTGTTGACGGTAAAAACCACCGATTGAATAATCGCCTTGTTTCAGGTGAACAAAATCATCACATAGCATGGTAACATACTTTGTCGGTGCAATCTGAAAAGCCCCACCGGTATGCGAAACATATTCAACATTCAATCCTCCTATCTTTCGCCGTGACAGTATCCGGGGATAGAAGTTCGGATCAATCAGCAGGTCAGGAGGCGAAACTGCATGAGGACCGTTCTTTTCAATGAAGGCAACGATCTTTGCAATGATATCCTCAGTAACGGTTTCAACGTCGTTGTCCAGTTTGAGAATGTAATCGTAATCCTGAAGCTGCTGAACGCCGTAATAAAACGCTGTTGCTATGCCTTCATTCTTTCCCAGTTCAATCCTGTTGCGGTCCTTTAACCATTCCAGAGTTCCGTCCGTCGAGCCATTGTCAATAAACAAATGAAAATCAACTCCGGTCTTTGATTCAAAACTCTCAATAGTCCGCTTGGTTAATTCAAGTCGGTTGTAGGTGATTGTTACTGCGGCTACTGTTGGCATATACTTAATATTATTTTTGTTTTGACGGTCACGTTGTTAATATTTGTAAGATGAATTTTATGTTTATCTTAATATTACATATCATAATTGCCGGGTATGTGCATCACAAAATACTCAGGCGTTGCAATCTTACCATACTTCCGTGACTTCATCATCAGTGATTGATTGAAGTGATGATCATGAGCATACCCCCGGTGTGCCCACCTTGCACCCAGCTCACGCTTATGGCAGATGTTTGATGTTCCGTTCATCCCTAACTTCCGTATGTCGCAAGTGCGCTCAACCCATTCACCGCCGGAGAAGATCAAATCATTAAAGAACACCCAGTCATACTCACCCAATCCTTCAGCTATTTTCCTTAAATGACCGTCGCCCCAGTAATCGTCAATGTCAAGGTAAGCAATAAATTCACCTTTTGCAAGCTCAATCCCTTTGTTTCGTGGCGCGCCGTCCCATAGTGGAGCTTTATCAATCTTCACAGCCTCAACTCTCTCATCTGTGAATTGCTT
>JAKQPD010000418.1 GCA_029564935.1 Bacteroidota bacterium | reverse complement strand
AAATGGGAAGGGTTGTAAACAATTAAGGAAAGGTGGACAAATGGGAAGGGTTGTAAACAATTAAGGAAAGGTGGACAAATGGGAAGGGTTGTAAACTATTAAGGGAAGGGTTGATTAAAATACCAAATGAATGGCATCCTTAATATATAATGTTATTTCCACTCTTTCTTGGATTTGTGATCTGTATTTGATATTATTGGATTTTAATAATTAAAAACAATATCATGAATAGATCCAGAAGAAGGTTCATTAAAAGTTCCATATTTGCCGGTACCGGCATTATAATAAGCCCCGTCTTAGCATGTAAGGGTTCATCAGGAAAATTTCTCAGTGAGATTGGGATATGTACAAATATTTCAAACTGGAAGATCCTTGAAACCGGTGGCTATACCTATGTTGAAGAAGCTGTACAAAGCTTCCTCGTCCCTCTCGAGGATGAATCCGTATTTAATGAGAAACTTGCTCTGTTAAAGCAATCAACCCTTCCTGTTCCTGCTCTTAACTCATTTATTCCCGGAAAGCTTAAAAGTGTGGGTCCTGAACCTATGCACGATGAAATATTAAAATATGCCGAAACCGCATTCCACAGGGCACAGATCGTCGGTGTTAAGCATATTGTTTTCGGAAGCAGCGGATCAAGGAAAGTTCCTGAAGGTTTTGCACGGGAAGTAGCCCTGGAACAATTCACAGATCTGTGTGGCAAGCTTGCTCCCATAGCAGAAAAGTACGACGTGACTATAGTTCTTGAACCTCTTAACAAGGGTGAATGCAATCTTCTTAATTCGGTTGCCGACGGAGGGAAGATCGTAAAAAATGTTAATCATAAAAATTTCATGCTTCTGGCAGATATCTATCATATGCTCAGGGAGAACGAGAGCCCGGCCAGCATAACAGCAAACGCTGACCTAATAAAACATGTCCATATCGCAGAAAATAAGGAGAGAGCGGCACCCGGCACATACAATGATGATTTCAGACCATATTTCAGGGCATTAAAAGAAATTGATTACAGGGGTCAGCTGTCAATAGAGTGTAACTGGAAGAAAATGGAAGATCAGGCTGCTTCTGCCCTTCAGGTGCTGAGAGACCAGATTAATTCGATTTAAATGATCAGCCTGAAAAACCTGGCAGTAACCTTTCTCCTTCTGTTTTTTACACAGGTATCTGACAGTCAGCATAATCTAAAGGTCAGCGGATGGAATATCCTGTCCGATTACATTGAAGATGACATTGTAACGATCAATGCTGCAAAGTCTTATGACATAAATCATCTTCAGCTCTCCCACGATCTGGTAATGGATCTTCAGGAGCTGAGGAAGCCAGATAGACACAAAAAGGTTAATGATTTGATTTCCAGGGCTCATGATGCCGGCATAAAGGAGGTGGTGGTGTGGGATCATGCTCTTTATAATCTCAAATATTATCCTGCACAATTTAAAACCGGTCCGGGTGGCACCATCAATCTCGATGATCCGGGTTTCTGGGAATGGTTTAAGAACGATTACCGGTCAATGCTTGCACTGATCCCTCAGGTTGACGGGATTGTTCTCACCTTCATTGAAACAGGTGCAAGAGCTGAGAATCAGTATTCTGAAAAGCTAAAAACTGCCTCCGAAAAACTTGCTGCAGTTGTCGATGCTGTAGCTGATGTCATCTGTGAGGAAATGAAGAAAAAGCTGTATATCAGAACATTCTCCTATACTGATGCCGAATATCAAAATACTATCGGCTGCATCAGTCATATTAAGAACCAGGATATCATCCTTATGATAAAGGAGACTCCGCATGATTTTTTTCTTACCCACCCCAACGATAGATACGCGGGAACGATCGACAGGCCGACAATCATGGAATTTGATTGTGCCAATGAGTTCAACGGTCAGGGGATAATTGCCAATACCTGGCCGGAATATATTATAAGGAGGTGGAGTGAGCTTATTAACAGACCACATGTGATCGGATATGTCGCCAGGACCGACCGCTACCGCAATACAAGGCTTGTCGGGACACCCAATGAGATCCTCCTGTATACCCTGAAAAGATATTCTGAAGATCAGACCTTAACACCAGGAATGATAACTGATGAATTCATAAGTGGGAAATATGGTGAAAAGGCCATCCGGTACCTGAAGCCCGCATTCGGCATGGCTTATGATATTGTGAGTTCAACTTTTTATACTCTGGGGACAAATATGTCAAATCACTCCAAGCTCGATTACGATCCTTATAAGTCAAGCTACGGCCGTCATGTATCAGGAAAATGGCTCGACCCGCCGGTTGTTTATGTCAGGCATAATGTCAATAAAAAATTCCATTACTGGACTGATATAATTGAACATCTTGCGCCTGCAAGGTATAAATCACCGGAAGAAGCACTTAAAACTGAAGCGCCACAGGTTATTACCAATAATTGGGTTACACCACAGGAAAAAATGAACGAGACATACCTGCGCTATATAATCAGGGAAAAAAGATATGGTGTTAAGAAGACTGAAAAAGCGCTGAAGCTGGTTGCGAAAGCGGAACCGGTCATGTCAGATAAAGATTACAGTCAGGTTTATGATCTGTTTAACAGGACATTAATAACTGCGCACATGTATGAAGCTGCTTCAGCAGCCTATTTTGGTTACAGGATCTATGCGAGGGGTGATGATTTTCAGACGGAGTGGTTAAAGAAAACAATGCAGGAAGCTCTTGCCAAAATGCTTCTGATTGCCGATGAAATTGATAATTACAATGAGCCTGTTCCTCGTGGTCAATGGAACTGGAAAGGTGACGCAGCAACAGCGAGGGAATACCACGAAAAAATAACCGTAACCGGCTGGAAAGAGTATAACAATATCATTTTTAACACTAAATGAGAAACTTACACCTGTAGTCGAAAAAACCTTATTCCGGTTTGCAATAATTTATTTGCCAATCTTATTAATTCATAAACTTTTTGTAAGCTTTGTTAAATCCACTCACTAAGTCTACACCCACCAATGAGAAATGGGAACATCAAATATGATAACTTTCACTTAAACAACTTGTCCCGCTTTAAGCGGGAGAGGTCCACAAAGGTCCACGGAGGATTAATTTCTTAACTCTGTGTAACTCTGTGATCCCGATATCTTTCAAATATTTTTCAGACACTATTTACTTTAGTTTTCTGCAATAAAGTTAATTTGATTTTATTGTAATCCCGTCTGTTGTCACAGATTATCCTGCAATTAGTCATTTTGATAAATATTATCCCAAGACGATCTCATGTTTTATACTAATTTAGAATATGGCGGTTTATTGATTGTAATTGGTTTTGAACCGACATACCTATTTATATATTGACTTGTTATATAGCGATTAAAAAAATCATTTCTTTTTTGGCAATAATTTTGACCTTGTTTTGTCCGCCATATATTAATTTAGTATATTTGCTGTCAAATATCACTGAAACGATGAAAATCATAATTAAAGGTATCAAGGGAAAGGATTTTGAAATTGACGAAAAAGACAGCCTGAGCAAGAAACTGGCCATGCTGATTGAAGGT
>JAKQPD010000392.1 GCA_029564935.1 Bacteroidota bacterium | reverse complement strand
AGATCGGCAGTTATTGCCTTACGTTCTATGTTACCATCCATAAAATACCAGTAAACGCCAGGTCGGGCAGAATCCGGAGGATTTATAAATCCATCTTTCAGATAATCTTTGTGGAAATTGTTATCGCATGAAATTGCCAGGAACATGATAGCAAAAGCCATGAATCCTTTAAGGGAAGATAACATTCTATTCATTTTGAGTCAGATCAGGTCGTAGTTTTTGTGTTTTAAGTAAAGACTGTTCATGCCGCCATTTATCTATTTCAGCAGTGTTGCCTGAGAGGAGTATATCAGGCACCTTCCATCCCCTGAAATCGGCAGGTCTGGTATAGACGGGAGGGGCAAGGAGATCATCCTGGAATGAGTCTGACAATGCCGATTGCTCATCGGAGATAGCACCAGGAAGGATCCTGACGATAGCATCTGTTATGATCGCAGCAGGTAGTTCCCCGCCGGAAAGAACATAATCACCCACTGATATCTCCACAGTGATAAGATGGTCCCTGATACGCTGGTCAATTCCCTTATAATGTCCGGCAAGTATGATTATATTGTTTTTCAGAGAGAGCCTGTTAGCCATTTTCTGGTTGAATCTTATACCATCGGGCGAAGTATAAATTATTTCATCGTATTCCCTTTCGCTTTTCAGCATCTCTGTTGCCCTGAAGACCGGTTCGGGCATCATTACCATCCCTGCACCTCCTCCGAAAGCATAATCATCGACACTTTTGTACCTGTCCCTGGCAAAATCGTGAAGGTTAATGACATTGATCTCAACAAGGCCTTTATCCCTGGCACGTTTTACGATGGAATAATTCAGTGGACTTTCGAGCAGTTCGGGGCAGACTGTAAGGATATCAATTCTCATCAGGAAGATATTTATGTAAAAGTAGGAAGAATAAAAGAATGGTGCAACGGCACAGAGGCGCAACGGCGTAATAGTGAAATAACGAAATATCGAAATGGCGTTACGGCGTTATGGCTTTACGGTGTTACGGTTTTACGACCATAATACCGCAATACCGCAACGCCATAACGCTGTTGAACCGTTGCGACATTGCGCCGTTGCCCCGTTGTGCCGTTGCGCCGTTGCGCCATTAAACTATAATAATCCTTATCTTTGTCTGTTATCATTTTATCATGGATTGTCGTTCCGGCTGCGGAGCCTGTTGCATAGAAATATCGATTTCATCACCCATCCCGGGTATGACTGACGGCAAGCCGGCAGGAGTGAGATGTATCCATCTTACAGGTGATTTTAAATGTGCTTTGTGGGGTAATCCTTACAGACCGAAGGTTTGTTCGGATTACAAAGCGGAAGTTCAGTTTTGCGGGAATTCGCGGGAAGAGGCAGTTTGGATACTAAGGTTGCTGGAACGATGAGAAGGATTGCTTCGTCGTCCCGTTTTGCCGTGCAAAACGGGACTCCTCGCAATGACGGTAACACGATGTGGCGGTAGAACTACCGTCATTGCGAGGAGCCCCGCTGCGCGGGATAAACTCCGCGGCGAAGCAATCCTTACCGAAAACTACAATTAATCGGACAAGCACCGTCATTGCGAGGAGTCCCGCGCATGCGGGACGACGAAGCAATCCGTTCCGTATAATTCCATTCGTTACTTCCCTGAGGTGTACACCACTTTCCCCCCGACTATCGTATAATCCACCCTGGTACTCATTATTTCATTTTCAGGTATTGTCAGCAGGTCTTTGTCAACAATTACTATATCAGCGAGAAATCCTTCTTTGATCATACCTTTTCTGTTTTCCATGAATTGTGCGAATGAAGATCCCAGGGTATAGAATTTAATAGCTTCTTCCATGGTTAGCTTTTGTTCGGGAAACCATCCTTCACCATCTTCCCCCCGGCGTTCTTTGCGGGTAACAGCAGCATAAAGACCTTCGATAGGATTGAGTGGTTCAACCTGGTAATCTGTTCCGAAGGCAAGGACCGAACCTGCATCTACGAGGCTTCTCCATGCATATGCACCTTTCGACCTTTCTGTTCCGATACGTTTTTCATAGAATTTCTTATCGGAAATACAATGAGTCGGCTGCATTGACGGGATCACACCGAGCTTAGCAAATCTTGGAATGTCGGATGACTGAAGTGTCTGCGTGTGCTCATCACGGTGCCTGCTGTCGCGTTTCCCGTTGACCTGCTGAGCCTTTTCGAAAGCATTAAGGATCCAGTTATTTCCTTTATCGCCGATGGCATGGACACCTATCTGAAAGCCCATTTTATCAGCAGTTAATACCATATTTTCAAACTCATCATAATTCCACATTGCTAGTCCGGATGTAGATGGTTCATCGTTATATGGTTCAAACATTAGAGCTGTTCCGGAGCCCATTGATCCGTCAATGAATGCTTTCAGATACCCGAATCTTATCCAGTCACCCGAATCGGGATATTTTCCGGATAGTTCCTTATATTTATTAAGTATATCAGTGTCACCTGTAAGTGGTTTGCCGATGTCGATCCTGCAGGTAAGCTCTCCTTCTTTCTGTAGTTTTTCATATGCTTCAAAATCCTCACTCCCGGCATTCTGAACGCTTGTTACACCCAGCTCCCTTGCCTCTTTCATTGCCAGAAGATATCCCTGCCAGGTTTTTTCCGCTTCATCCTCCGGACTCCTTTGTGTTTTGACATCTCCCGTATTTATGAGATCCATTGCAGTCTCCTTAAGTATTCCGGTCGGTTCACCGGTTACCGGATCTCTCTGAATCTCACCCCCGAAAGGATCAGGTGTGTTTTTTGTTATGCCTGATTTTTTCAGAACATAGCTGTTTACAAGCCTAGAATGACCATCAGCTCTTGCAAGTACAACAGGATTATCGGGTGAGACCTTGTCGATAAGCTCTTTTGTCGGCCATTCCCGTGTAATGAACATTTCATGCTCCCAATGTCCCCCTCTGATCAACTCCCCGGGTATTGATTTCGCGACCTGGGCTTTGACTTTTGCCGTAATGGTTGAAGGATCTGTTGTATATCGCAATTCTATAAAATCAGGATCGAGAGGACCAAAATGGACATGAGCGTCGTTGAATCCGGGTATAACAAGTCTGCCCGATGCATCAATGATTTGCGTTTTTTCCGGATCTATAAGCTTCCTGATCCTGCTGTTGGTGCCTACATCTGTTATCTTATCATCAACTACAGCAATAGCTTCCGCCAGCGGATTATCGGTGTCAATTGTCAGGACTTTACCGTTCAGGATCACCAGATCAGCTGCCTCCTGTGGTTTGCATGAATAGAATATTGACATAATTAGTACTGGTAATGAGAATATTAGGTGTTTCATTATTGATTTATTTTTGAAAGGGAATATATTAAAATAACTGATAAGTGCCTAAAGTGCCTATAGTGCCTAAAGTGCCTAAAGTTAATTTCTAAAGATTGAGGCAGTTAGTTTAATAATATGCAAGGACACTTAAAGAAGGTAATACATTTTACAACCTCCTTTTTTAAACTTTAAGTGCTTCAAACTTTAGCTCACTTTAGCTCACTTTAGGCACTCTAGGCACTTTAGGCACTTCTTAGTAACATTTTAACTTCTTGTTAAGAATTTTATGTTATTGTTAAGCCGGGAGCAACCTGAAAATAAATAATTTCGCAAAAACATAAATAATGAATATAGCACTAATAGGATATGGCAGGATGGGCCATGAAATAGAAGAGATCAGCATAAAAAGAGGTCATACCGTCGGGCTCAGGATCGATATTGATAATAAGGAGGATCTTAATCCTGATAATCTTAAGAATGTTGATGTTGTTATAGAATTCTCCTCTCCCGATTCAGCATTTGAAAATATTTCAAAGTGCCTGGGGATGAAGGTTCCAGTTGTTTCAGGAACCACCGGCTGGATGAAGGATTACGACAGGGCGAAGGAGATCTGTCTGAAGAACGGAACGGCATTTATTCACTCATCAAATTTCAGCATAGGCGTTAACCTGCTCTTCAGGCTTAATTCTGAGCTGGCGGAGCATATGAAGCGTTACAAGGAGTATACTGTTTCAATTGAAGAGATCCACCATACAAAGAAGCTTGATGCACCGAGCGGCACTGCGATAACCCTTGCCGAAGGCATTAAAAAGGGACATCCGGGATACAAAGGCTGGTGTTTTGATAATGATAAAACGGAAAATATGATCCCGATAAAATCTGTACGTGAAGGTTCTGTTCCGGGTACACATATTGTTACATGGGATTCAGATAATGATACAATAAGTCTGAAGCATGAAGCAAAGAACAGGAAAGGCCTTGCACTGGGAGCAGTTGTGGCAGCCGAATACATCCATTCACGTAAAGGAGTCTATACGATGTCCGATGTTCTGGGATTCTGATAATATTTTATACTTTTACCGGCTTAAAAACAATTTAAAATGAATGATTTATTACAGGGAAAGTACATCAGGTTCACAATAGCTGCAGTACTTTACTTACTTCTTGTTATCTGGATAGGCAATTACTGGCTCCTTTTAGGGCTGCCGGTAATATATGATATATATGTTTCCAAAAAGGTGAACTGGTCCTTCTGGAAAAGGAGGGACAGGAAGAACAGTGCTTTTATAGAATGGCTTGATGCTATAATTTTTGCGGTTATTGCCGTTACCCTGATAAATATTTTCCTTTTTCAGAATTATCGTATCCCGACACCATCTATGGAGAAATCTCTTCTTGTAGGAGATCATCTGTTCGTAAGCAAGCTGGCCTATGGCCCCAGGATGCCAAACACACCGATAGCATTTCCTTTTACACAGCATACAATGCCTTTAACCAAAGGTAAATCGTGGTCGGATATCATTTACTGGCCTTATAAACGTCTACTTGGAGTCGGACATGTAAAGCATAACGATCCGATAGTCTTCAATTTTCCGGCCGGTGACACAGTGGTGGTTGAAGATCAGACGACAAGCTATTATGAAATTGTCCGGCGCACTGCCAGGGAACTTCAGGCAAGAGATAATTTCAGTAATCCCCAGCCCCGGCCTGTCTCACAATACATGCCAATGGCACGCAAAGAAATATGGGATAAATATGAGGTTATTTACAGACCGGCAGACAGGCGTGATAATTATGTTAAAAGATGTATAGGACTGCCCGGAGATACATTGACAATTAAATCGGGAGACATTTTCATAAACGGGAAAATTGTCGAAGGGAACGAAACACAGCAGACCACATATATTATAGGAACCAACGGAACTACAATTAATCCGAAAGCATTTGAGAGGCTCGGGATATCCAAAACAGATCAGAATATGCTTTCGGGTTCGGCATATTATCTTCCTCTTACAAAACCAAATGCCGAAACCATTTCAAAATTTACGAATGTGATCAGTGTCACTCCGGTCTTTGCACGGAAGGGTGAATTTGCTCCGCATATTTTTCCTTACGATCCCAAGCTGGCATGGAATGAAGATAATTTCGGACCCTTATGGATACCGGCCAAAGGTGTGACTGTGAAGATCGATACATCAAACCTCAACCTCTATGACAGGATAATTGATGTATATGAGGATAATGACCTTAAAGTTGAGGGCAGCGCTATATATATAAATGGTAAGCCTGCCGACTCATATACATTCAGGATGGATTATTATTTCATGATGGGGGATAATCGTCACAATTCCGCAGATTCACGTTACTGGGGATTTGTCCCGGAGGATCATATAGTAGGTAAGCCAAAGCTTATCTGGCTGTCTTTAAATAAGGAAGGTGAGGGATTGAGGAAGCTGAGGCTCAAAAGGATGTTTATGCGGGTGAGATAGTCCTGCACCTTGCACCCTGCACCCTGCACCCTGCCGACAGTCTTACTTTACCTTTTCAACTATTGCCCTAAAAGCTTCGGGATGATTCATTGCCAGGTCGGCAAGAGTCTTTCTGTTAAGAGCGATACCTTTTTTCTCAAGTTTCCCGATGAATTCCGAGTAGCTCATGTCGTACTGACGTACTCCGGCATTTATCCTCTGGATCCATAGCGAGCGGAATTCACCTTTCTTTTTCCGCCTGTCGCGGTAGGCATAACCCAGACCTTTGTCGAGGGTGTTCTTCGCTACTGTAATAACATTTCTCCTTGAGAGAAAATTTCCTTTTGTCTGTTTGAGAACCTTTTTTCTCCTGGTTCTCGATGCGACTGAATTTACTGATCTTGGCATAACACATTTTTTTGAAAGTCAGCGTTCCTTCATAAAAGGAATCTTATCTGCTGAACGATCGGTTAATACTATAAATAATCAAAGAACAATGCTTAAACAATTATTTGCTGGCCAGCAGGAGTTTTACATTTTTTCTGTCTGCTTTATCAACCTGACCGAAATATGTAAGATTTCTCTTACGTTTTGTTGATTTCTTTGTCAGGATGTGGCTCTTGAATGCATGTTTACGCTTGATCTTCCCTGTTCCGGTAAGCGTGAATCTTTTCTTCGCACCCGGATTTGTCTTCATTTTTGGCATTTCTCTACTACGTATATTAAAACTACTTCTTCTTTTTTGGGGAAAAAGATATGATCATCCTTTTTCCTTCAAGCCTTGGGAGCTGTTCCACTTTCCCATACTCTTCAAGGTCGTTTGCGAACCTGAGCAGAAGGACTTCTCCCTGCTCCTTGAACAGAATGGATCTTCCTTTGAAGAATACATAAGCTCTTACTTTTGCTCCTTCCTCAAGGAATTTTATAGCGTGCCTTAGCTTGAAGTTATAATCATGATCATCAGTGTTCGGACCAAACCTTATCTCTTTAACAACTACCTTTGCAGCTTTCGCTTTGATTTCTTTCTGTTTCTTCTTCTGCTGATACAGAAACTTCTGATAATCAATAACCTTACAAACTGGGGGATCCGCATTCGGAGAGATCTCAACAAGATCAAGTTCCATCCTGTCCGCCAGTCTGAGGGCTTCCTGGATGCTCATCACTTCTGTTTCAATCTCATCACCTACAACCCTGACCACCTTTGCTGTGATCCTGTTGTTAATCTTGTGAGCCGGCTGCGTGACTCTGCCGGGTATTCGTTTTACAGGTCCGGTTATAACTCTTTCCTCCTAACTTTAATTAATACTATGTGAACTTATTCTATAATGCAAGCTCCTTCTTAATCTCGGACTGTATGAAATCAATAAATTCCTCGGTTTTCATACTCCCTTTATCACCTTCGCCCTGTTTGCGGACAGATATTGTTCCACTCTCAATTTCTTTTTCTCCGATTATAAGCAGCCAGGGAATTCTCTTTAATTCATTATCTCTGATCTTCTTACCTATCTTCTCACTCCTGTCGTCAATCAGTGTGCAAATATCGGAATTATTTAGAATTTCCAAAACATTTGTCGCATAATCATTGAATTTATCGCTGATCGGTAAGATGACAGCTTTCTCCGGAGCAAGCCAGAGAGGAAGTTTTCCTGCTGTATTTTCAAGAAGAACTGCCACGAATCTTTCAAGGGAACCGAAGATTGTACGGTGTATCATTACAGGTCTGTGCTTCTGATTGTCACTTCCGTTATATGTAAGATCAAACCTCTCAGGAAGGTTATAATCTACCTGAATTGTACCCAGCTGCCATTTCCGGCC
>JAKQPD010000387.1 GCA_029564935.1 Bacteroidota bacterium | reverse complement strand
AGCTGAACAGAATATTGAAGCAAGTGCGACTGCAGGAGCTATCTGAAAGATCAAACCGGTCGTATTGCTGAAAACGCTGCCCTTTCGCAGCAGCACCCCGATATCGTATACAGGCTGCAGTAAACCGGGACCTTTCCTTCCTGAAGCAATACTTTTAGTTCTCAGAATAACTCCGGGAAAAAGAAAAGAAACAAGCATTATGAGAATAATCCCGGTCATTTTCAGATAATCTTTAAATAAGTCAGCAGAAAAACAACCAGCATAAAAATAAAAGCATACAGGATATAATGCTGAATAAGACCTGTCTGCATCATGGCAATCTTCTTAAGCAGTTCGGATATCCAGCCAACAGGTTTGTCAATGATGTATTTCCTGAAAACATCATCGCTTTGTGATTCGAAAGTTCTTCCGGCCGGAAAAATTTCATTCTGTTCAATATCCTTCATAATCTTCTTTGTTTGCAGCAGAGGTTTTGCAAGATGATTATAGTTGTATGCAAAAGATGTAGATGTATATTGTTGTTTCGGAGACGGGGCTGTATAGCCGCAACCCCAGGTAGGTCCGGCAGAAACCGTTCGTGACTTCAGGTGGTAGTACCTGTAAATAAGAAGCGTAATGACAAAAAGCATGAAAATGCCGCTTATAATACTGATCTTAACAAGGCTGTCAGGTACCTGTTCCGGAGCAATCATCATACCTGGTATACCGAAAGTTTCAGTGACTATACCTGTTACAGGTTTGACAAACCACAAAGATGCCAGTCCTATAAGTACAATAAATGCGGCCGGGATCATCTGTGGTAATATCATGGTTTTTGTTACTTCAGAAGAGTTTAATGCTTTTTCTGAACGGGCTTCTCCCAGAAAGGCTATACCAAATGCCTTTGTAAAACAGAATATTGCCAGTCCACCTGTCAGAGAAAGCCCTGCAATTACTATTATCAGCATGATGGACTGGTAAAGATTTGAAGCCGACAGGCTGTCAAACATCCCCATATAAATAATGTATTCTGATATGAAACCGTTAAATGGTGGTAATCCGCAGATGGCAAGCGAGCCAAGGAGAAATAGCAGCGACGTGTACGGCATCTTTTTCATCAGCCCTCCCATCTCCTCTATGTTCCTGGTATGTGTTGCCCTGTAAACTGATCCGGCACTGAAGAAAAGCAGTGATTTGAAGAGGGAATGGTTCAGAACATGTAATAATCCGCCGCTGAAACCGAAAACAGCAAGGAGCTTGTTGTTTGTTGCGATCCCGATGACACCTGTTCCGATGCCCAGGCCGATTATTCCGATATTCTCAATGCTGTGATAAGCAAGCAACCGTTTAAGATCGTGCTGAACAATAGCCATCATCACTCCCAGAAGAGAGGAGATAAGGGAAATTACAACTATTATCACACCGATCTGAAGCAGATCATGTTGCAGATATATAATAACTCTTATTATCCCATATATACCCATTTTAATCATTACTCCCGACATGACTCCCGAAACATGGGAAGGCGCAGCAGGATGAGCCTCAGGCAGCCATGTATGAAGGGGTATAAATCCGGCTTTGATCGCAAATCCGATAAAGAAAAGCATGAAAAGCAGGATATTCGGGTTGGAAGAAAAATAAATTCCCAGGGAATCGAAATTCATTCTGCCTGTTGCCCTCTCAACCAGAATAAATGCAATTAAAATGAAGAACATCCCCAAATGCATCTGGATGAGATAGCTGATGCCGGTTTTCATTATCATTCGTTTTTCTGCTTCAAAGATCACCAGGAAGAATGATGAAAGAGCCATTATTTCCCAGGCTATAAGGAAAAATAGCCCGTTGCGTACCATAACCACAAGAAGCATTGAGATGAAAAGCCACAGGTAAGAGAAATAATGTATTGAGAACCGAAGATTATTACTTCCTTCCTGATATGGAGCAAGGTATCCCCTGGCATACAGAAATCCGGTAAAAACTGTTATATTTATAACAATAATAAAAAATGCCGAAAGCCTGTCTATGATTAAAAGAAAACCGCCACCGGAAAAGCCGGTTGGAGCTTCAACAATCATCTGACCGTCTCTGCCCGAAAAAACGTTAAGACTCCAGAATGTAGTGAGTACAACAATACATGCAATCAGGAAAAGAGTGAAATAGTATTTAAGGGATCGCGGGATGAAGAAGACGGCAAACGAAAGTAAAATAAGTATGAGAAACAAGATGGTACTCATCAGTTTAAATACATGATTGCGATTGGTGGCCGCAAAAGTATAAAAAAAATCCACAAATGGTCAGTAAGCATGAAATAAAGATCGACACCCTGAACGAAAGCTTGTGGGAAAACCGTTATTCTGACCCTTCCCCGCTTGAAAAGAAAGCTTTAAAGCTTCTGAAAGATGCCGGAAGAATGAATTATCAGAGGGGTATTGCTTATGCACATCTCAATCTGGCAGCTTTGAGCTTCCTGAGATCAGAAAATGATAATGCCCTCCGGCATTTGTCGGAATCATTTCAATGGTTAAAAACGAGAAAGAAGGAAAAAGGATATATCCGCTACCTGCTCCTGAAAGGAAATATCCTTGAAAGTATCGGACATTATGACAAGACCCTGAAGCTTTGGCTTGAAGCATTAAATATCTCAAGGGAAACAGGGGATCCGGAATCAGAGTCAGAAGCCTGCAATCAGCTTGGCCTGGTTTGGCTCAGGCTTGGAAATTATAAAAGATCACTGGATTTTTTTGAGAAAGGACTTGAAATCAGGATAAAACTGAATGACGAGAAAGCACTTGCATCTTCCTTCAACAGGATAGGTATGGTTCTGAGAGAGATGAAAAGGTACGATGAGTCGCTGGATAGTTATTTCAGGAGCCTTGAAATAAGGAAAAGGATTGATCAGACCCAGGCTATTCAGTGGACTCTCCTTGGCATTGCAAGTACTTATGAAAAAATGAAAAAATTCCCCGAATCCCTTGAATATTATGAGCAGGGTGCAAAGGAGGGTGACAGGCGGTGCATACTGCAGTGCTTACTGGGTGCAGGGCGTGTTCAAAGCCGGCTCGGATTTTCCGGAGAAGCTGAAGAAAAGATCAGAAAAGCTCTTTCCCTTGCCAGGGAGCTTAAATCACTTTCACTTACTTCGGAAGCACATATTGCACTGGCAGATCACTATGAGCTGAACGATCAGCCAAAGAGAGCTCTGAGAAGTTTCAGACAATACCTGAAGTCGCGGGAAGCCTTTCAAAGCAGGGAAATGCAGAACCGTCTCAGAAATATTGAAGTAACTCATGCTATTGAAAAATCTGAACAGGAAAAAGAGATTTTCAGACTGAGAAATGTCGAACTGAAAAACGCCTACGACATCATTGAAGAAAAGAACATGGATATAACTGCAAATATCAGCTATGCAGGTCGCATCCAGATGGCAGTTCTTCCCGATATCAACGAAATACCCGGCATGAAGGAGAATTGTTTCATCCTTTACATCCCGAAAGATGTTATAGGAGGAGATTTTTACTGGTTTTCAATGATAAAAGGAAAACTTGTACTCATTGTAGCAGATTGCACTGGTCATGGAGTACCGGGAGCCCTTATGAGCATTCTCGGTATATCATTTCTTGAAGATATAATTAACACAAAAGGGATCGATAAATCCCATCTGATACTGGATGAATTAAGCAGGAAAGTTGTAAAAGCCCTGAAACAAAAAGGTTACAGAAATGAGACAAGGGACGGGATGGATATTTCAGTATGTGTAATAGACCGGGATCTTTGTACTCTCCAGTTCTCGGGAGCTCATAATAACCTGTACCTGACAAGGAACAATGAATTGAAGGAATATCCTGCAGACAGGCAGGCCGTAGGGTATTCCGATGAACCTGGCACCGGTTTCACCAGCCAGACTATCGATATAAGTCATGGTGATATTATATATCTGACAACTGACGGATATACCGACCAGCTCGGAGGGAAAGATCATAAACGTTTTAAATCGCAGGCATTCAGATCACTTCTGTTGAAAATACATAAAAAACCCCTTGCAGTGCAAAAGAAAATTCTTGAGAAGGAGTTTAATCGCTGGAAAGGGAAGAATATCCAGACGGACGATGTACTTGTTTTTGGAATGTCCTTATAATCAATACTATTACTGACCATTTATTGCAGGTCTTTCATCATAAGGTCTGTTTTTAATTATCACCCTTTCATAAAACTCTCTTACCTTTTCTGATTCCTTCTCCCATGAGAGATCATCAAATGGCTTAACAGCATTCTTCTTTAGTTTGTTCAGCAGATCAGGATTTTTTTTCAGCCGGTTTATTGCATCGCGTAATGTCTCCGGAGTAATTTCAGGAATAATCAATCCAAAATCATATTTCCTAATAATCACAGGCACTTCCTGCAGGTTGCCGGCTATTACCGGGATCCCGGCGGAAATATAATCAAACAACTTATTTGGAAGGCTGAACCTGTAATTAATGTTTGTATCCTTTTCAAGACATAATCCGACATCTGCTGTTTTTGTAAATCTCATGAGTTCATCCCAGGGCATGATATCAAAAAATTTTACCCTGTCAGTCAGATCCATATCAGCTGCTTTCTTTTTCAGTTTTCCCACTACATCACCCGATCCGGCTATTATGAGGCTGGTTCCTTCAGTGATCTTCATGGCTTCAATCAGCTCCTCCCCTCCTTTGTCAATATTAATTCCCCCACCCTGAAGTATCAAAAGCAGATCACCCGGTCTTATTCCGATATCTTCCCGTGAAAATGCCTTTAGGTCTTTTGACGACCTTGAACAATTCATTACCGTAACCGGTCGCATACCATATTCTTTTTCGTATTGCAGCGCTATTGAATTGCTTACTGTCATCACATATTTAAGATGCGGAAATATTCTTCTCTCAATGGCTTTCCATATCCTTTTTACAGATTCCCTTCCCTCCAGTTCAGGCAGGCCTGTAAAATATTCATGTGAATCATAAACGAGGATTTTATGTTTCAACCTCGATATCAGGTAATTAGGGAGCAAAGTATCAAGGTCGTTTGCAACAAGGATATCATAATCATGAAAAAGAAGGTAAAAGAAAAGGCGGACATTGAAGAATTTATAGAAAAGGAAACCTTTGTGAAATAACATCCGGAACCTGAAAGTCCTGAACGGAACCATATCCCTTTTACAGCAATCACCTTTTCGTCTGCCAATGATTGTAACATCACAGCCAAGGTCACTTACAACCTTTGCGATTTTCTGAACCCGCTGATCATAGCAGATACAATTAATAACCGAAAAAGCTGCTGTGGGCTTCCGGAGTTTGTTTTTCATGAAGTAAAGATAGTAATTATGATGTAAAGGCGCAATGGCGCAATGGCGCAGTGGCGCAGTGGCTCAGCGGCTCAGCGGCGGAGTGGCACAGGGGCAAAGAGGCTCAGGGGCTCAGCTGCACAGTGGGATTAACGGTAGTTCAGTGATGTAAGGGGGAGATGAGCCGTTGCGCCGTTGAGCCTTTGTGCCTTTGTGTCTCTGAGATTGAAGTTCTGAACTGCGAACAGTTTCTTAACCGCTATTTTGGAGGTTGATTTAGGAGACTCACCTGAAAATCTTCCTTTTATTCAGTTCCCGTTGATATATTGCTGCAAATCTGTTATGTTCCGAAAGAGTCCTTGAGAAATGATGATATCCCGAGAAGTCAGCTTTCGCCACGAAGTAAAGAAAGTCATGCTTTTCAGCGTTCAGAACAGCATCAATGCTTTCGATTGTCGGGCATCCGATGGGTCCCGGAGGAAGACCTCCATTCAGGTATGTATTATAAGGTGAATCAATCTGAAGATGCTTTTTCAATATTCTCGTTAATGAAAAATCATTGAGTGCAAATTTGATAGTCGGATCAGCCTGCAGGGGAATACCCCGTTTCAGACGGTTAAGATATACTCCTGCTATCCTTGGTTTTTCATCAGCTTTTCCGGCTTCGTCATCAACGATTGAAGCAAGGGTTGAGACCTCCGCGGGCGTCATACCTATAGCTTCTGCCTTTGACTTCCGCTCGTCATTCCAGAATTTCCGGTTTTCTTTCAACATTCTCCGGTACAGTTCTTTTGCATTTGTATTCCAGAAAAACTGATAGGTATTGGGGATAAATACCGAAATTATATTCTCACGGGAAAAACCATCACCGGAATAATTTGCAGTATCGTTAAAAAAATCGGCGATCGCTGTCGAATCCGCACTGATCTGGCCACCGATCTTACCGGCCAGGTCATAAAGGGTACGGATATTATTGAATGTCACATTCACAGGGGCCTGATCACCGGAGCGGAACATATTTATTGCCTCAACATAACTCATCTTGTGTCTGATGACATACCGTCCGGGTTTTACATTTACCGGGTAGTTCTTTCTTCTGGCAATCCAGTCAAAAACAGCAGGATGCTTTACCGGAGTATGAGCTTTTATTGAGTCCATTGCCTGACTGTAAGAAGCCGATTCAGGTATATAAAGAACTATTTCTTTCTCAGCCGGCACTATGTTTAGACCAAACAAGACACTGAATATCAGTATAATGCCAGCGAAAATAAGCAGTCCGGAAAATATCAGAAGGAATTTCAGTGTTCTGTTTATCATTGTCTTTCAACGGAAACGCAAATTTACGGATATTGTTGTAAAGAACAAAAGGTCTTGCGGTCGTGCGGTCGTGCAGTCCTGGGGTCATAATATTGTGTAACATTGAGTTTTTTGTTAATAATTAATACTTTTACATATTCATTAAATCAGTAAAAACTTCAAATATGTCTGTTTCAATGTTACTTATACTCCTGGCAATCGGAGTAGTGACCGGTGTGATGGCCGGGATGCTCGGGATCGGTGGTGCAATAATTATGGTGCCTGCTCTTGTGTTCATTATGGGATTCAGTCAGCAGATGGCTCAGGGAACCAGCCTTGCAGTCATGCTCCCTCCAATCGGAATAATAGCAGCGTATAATTACTGGAAAGCAGGACAGGTGAATATAAAATTTGCGCTAATACTTGCAGTGGCTTTCATAATCGGTTCATATTTCGGATCTAAGCTGGCACTCAACCTGCCACAGCCGGTACTGAAGAAAATATTCGGGATCCTGCTCCTGCTGGTAGCGGCAAGGATGCTTTTAAGTAAATAAAAAAAGGGTCATGCATATAGCACGACCCCTTTAGTAACTCCCATGTTCCTCAGAACATTATCCCCAGACTTAATATAAATGACGGCTGACGGCTGTCCAGATTGAACGTCTGGCTGCCTATTGTAACCGACTCACCGAATCTTCCACTCAGGCTTCCCCCGTATCTTGCATCCAGAACAAGCCGTTTGAACAGATCGACTCCGATCCCTGCCTGGTAACCGAATGTGGCACTTCTGTATAATTCACCAAAATCGGGATCATCAATTAATGCATCAGGTGATCCGATGTGAATATCTGCTGAAGGTCCTGCATTGATATGAACAGGCCCAAGCTTAACTCCAAGAAGTAACGGTATTTCAAGACGGGTAAATTTCTGGTTAAGCAGATCCTTACCGGTTGAAGTTGTAACATTGTAATCATACGAATTGGAAGCCAGCATTACCTCCGGTTGAATAAAAAATGACTTTATGCCAACCCTTAAAAATGCTCCTGCCTGAATTCCCCATTGTGCATTTTTTACGGCTTCGATATTATTCGTGCCTGTACTTATTTCATATTCCGGAACTGTCGCGGTATTGGCGCCAACCTTTAACCCGAATTTTATCTGGGAAAAAACCGGCAGAACCAACATGAATGCTAATGTAAATACCAGTAATTTTTTCATAATCTGAGTTTTAAAATTATTAACAAATTTAGGAATAGGACTTTCATCAATACTTTTCTGTAAAACGTTTAATCCTTAAAAAGGTTACAAAAAATATTGTAAAATCCTGTTTTTTTTGACGAAGGGAAAAGAGGCGGGGTGAAAATCCTCCGGTTATCGTTTTAACCCTAAATCCCCCAGGGACATAACCGTCAACTTAAGAAATGTTTTAACGAAAACTGCTGAAAATAGCTTAATTATAGCTTATTAAGTTTCCCCTCCTTTCAAAGGAGGGGAAACTTAAATACATAAAAACCATCAGGCTGCCGGCTATGCTCCCAGTAGGACTGACACGTACTAATCCCCTTGGGAAAAAAGAGGAGGTATATAAGTACTTTCACATAGTTTTTAAACCGGAGGGCTAATTTGCTCCGATAGTCTCAGAAATCGCCTTTTTCATCTGATCAAATTCCTCGCGGTCATAAAGGCGGGTAAGGAAAACTATCTTTCCCTTCCTGTCGATTATCACATTCCTTGTAACTCCGGCTTCCTTAAGGGCAAACAACCCGAAAATATCTGCTCCGGGATCCAGAGCAAGCGGATATGTTACTCCTATATTTTTTTTGAACTTAAGAACTGTTTCCAGAGGTTCATCCCTGTCAATACCTATTACAGCGAGATCCTTATCTTTATTCGGCAGCCATATCTCTTTTTCAATAAAAGGCATTTCAGTCCTGCAGACACCGCACCAGCTTGCAGTGAATTGGAGCATAACAACCTTCCCTCTCAGATCCGAGAGTTTATAGGACTTCCCGCCGGCTTCTTTGATCATGAAATCGGGAGCCATATCTCCAACTTTAACTATATAACCTCTGTCATCAGCCTTTTGTGCATTGCTGCAGGATAACGCTGAGAAAAAAATAACCGTTATGACGACCAGATACTTCTTTACCATAATAAATTCTTAATATCAAATTAAAGTGCCCAAATTTATTAAACAAAATTATATGACAAACGTTCATTTTACCTGTCAAATTCATAAACAATATTATTATTCTTATATTCCTTTGTATTCCTTAGTGATGATCTTTGTGCCTACTATATAACTCACCCCTAAATCCAAGGGGGACTTTTAATCTGAGCGCCCCCCTGGGGGTAAGGGGTGGCAAGAAGGGCAGGAGTTATTATAGTTGATGTTCCTGAGGCCTCTAAGGTGGTACATTTTGTGTTAAAAAAGATATTGTTACCTTAGTAAAAATTTGAATTGATGAAGTCTCTTAAATATTTCCTGATCGCTATCATTATATTCACTCCGCCAATTCTATATGCACAGGATAGTCCGGTTGAAAAAGGACTAAAAGCAATTACTTCCGATGCCCTGAGGGCAATGCTTGGATTTCTTGCCTCTGACTGGATGGAGGGTAGGGCTGCCGGTGAAAAAGGAGAATATCTTGCAGGCGATTATATTGCAAGCATGCTGCAACTTTACGGTGTAAAACCCGGAGGTGACTATCTGAGAGGTAATGATTATCTTAATTCACTTCTTCCCGGAGGAAAGTCATATTTTCAGAACTTCACCCTGATAAAAGCAATGCCTGACAATAAACCGGAATTCAGCCTGAGATCACTTACAGGTGATCTGACAAGGGAAACAGGTTTTGCCTGTAATGTAGATTTTTCAGTCCGGCCTTTATACAACTCTGTAGAAATTTCAGCTCCTGTAGTTTTTGCCGGGTATGCATTTAAGAATGAAAAAATTAAATTCAACGACCTGGGTAAAACAGATATAAAAGGAAAGTTTATTCTGAAAATATCTGGTTACCCGGCGTTTGCTGAAAAAAAACTGAGTCCTTCAGAAATTAACGCCTCTGTATCCTCTTTTGAAAATTATGCAAGAGAGATGGGTGCAGCAGGCATTATTGAATTCAATCCTACGGCATCAGTTACAGGAAGAGCAGAACCGAAGGAGTTCCTGAATCTCTCTCCTGCAGAAAATAATCAGAATATTGGCAGGATAAGGGCAAGATATACTCTGCCCGGAAAAACTTTTCAGGAAGAATTTATAAGAATAACTATTTCATCCAGAGCCGCAAATGAGATTTTAGAGGGATCAGGAATAATTTTAGAGGACTATCTGAAAAAAGCAGATTCAAACCAGCCATACGATTTACCTCCACTTACCGGTAAATTGGTTTATTTTAAATCATCTGCAACTGCAGAACAGCTGAATGTCAGGAATATTGTCGGCATCATTGAAGGAAATGATCCTGAAAAATTCATTGTGATCGGGGCTCATTATGACCATATGGGAATGAAAGACGGACTTATCTGGAACGGAGCAGATGATAATGCATCGGGGACCGTAGGGGTAATGACCCTGGCCAGGGCCATTAATGCCACTGGCGTGAAACCGGATAAATCAATAATCATTGCATTGTGGTCATCTGAAGAGCAAGGTCTTCTAGGATCACGGTATTTTGTCAGGAATTCTCCCTTCAATCTTAAAAATATAATACTTAATGTGAATTTTGATATGATCTCAAGGCATATATCCGATGAAAATAAGAATGGCGTTACAATGACCTATACAACATCACTTACGGGATTAAAAGAAGTTACCATGTCGAACCTGGACAAATATGGTATCGATCTGGAGGTCAATTATCAGCCATCAGATGATCCGCCGGGCGGCAGTGATCACAGGTCTTTTGTTGAAGCAGGTATCCCGGTTATGAGGTTCAAGCCCGGACACCGTGAAGAGTATCATACCCCGTACGATGAAGCTCAGACTGTGAACTGGGATATAATGGAGAAAATTATAAAAATCAGTTTTGTAAACATATGGGAATTGGCAAACTAAAATCACACATTATGAAAGTGACAACTATCATTCTTCAGATCTTGATTATGACTGCAGTCAGCCTGGCTGTTCAGGCACAAGCAACACAAAATGAGAAACTTCACATAATTGTCATCGGCGCTCATCCCGATGATCCGGACAAGGTTGGCGGAACAGCTCATAAGTGGGCTCTTCTTGGACATGATGTACTGCTTGTATCTCTCACAAGCGGAGATGCCGGACATCAGACATTAAAGCCTGCAAAGCTTGCTAAGATAAGGCGCGAAGAAGCAAGAAGAGCAGGTGAAGCCATCGGAGTGCGGTATATTACACTTAACAACCATGACGGAAAATTAATGCCTACATATAAAAACAGGCTCGAAGTGATCAGGCTGATAAGAGAACATAAAGCCGATGTTGTTATTTTCCCGAGGCCATATGACTACCATCCCGATCACCGGTATACCGGCACTCTTGTACTTGATGCTGCTTATATGGTCACAGTGCCCAGGATACTTCCAAAGGTACCGCATCTCGAAAAAAATCCGGTATTCCTGTACATGAGCGACGGATTCGTTCATCCCGAACCATTCAAACCGGATGTTTGCGTTATTATCGATGATGTGATAGAAAAGAAAATAGATATGTACCATCAGCATACTTCACAGATGTATGAATGGCTCCCATATAATCGCGGGGGACTGGCAGATGTTCCAGCAACGGAATCCGAAAGAAGGGCCTGGCTTGGCAAAACACGGAAAAATTCATCCAATGCTGCCCCATACCGTGAGAAGCTTATCGAATTGTACGGACAGGATAAAGGATCAGCTGCCAGGTATTGTGAAGCTTTCCAGGACTCCGGTTACGGTACACGGCTGACAAAAGATAATATCAAAAAGTACTTTCCCTTTATTGATAACTGAGATACTCGCTGTTCTCCTTCAACTCAATAAAATCATTGCCGGTTTCCCGGTAACCATATTCGAAACAATAATGGTATCTCTGACCCCCTGTTGTTTCGATTATATGGGTGAAAAAGCTGAAGTTATAACCAAGGGCAAACAGAGCATCTTTATGAATATCATGCTTCCCCTCGTTATACAGATCAGCAAGTATCCTTCTGTTCTTCCGCAGTAAACCATGCACGTTACGGACATAATTGTTCGTATCGCGGTTCAGACGGTTATTGTAATTATTCCTGCACTGGTCGGAACAGAATTTCTTATCGGTACGGCCGCGAATAATTTCGCCGCAATCGAGACATTTCTTTTCCACAGCACTAAAGTTTTGATAAAGTTACAAAAAACCGTTTTCAAACGATTACAAACGACTGTAAAAAATAAATAAGGTCGAAGAAAATTCACCACGGTGTTACACGGGGTTTTCACGGAGTAAAACCGTGTAACTCCGTGGTTAAAAGAAATAATCGATTTTGTTTTGTAACATAAGTGCCTTACTTTATCATCTGTACGATTTCATTAACCAGTCTGAAATCGGGATCAGTTCCTGCAGGATTCCATGGAGTCCCTTCACCATCATCAGCAACTGATTTAAGGACAGATGCTGCTTCTGCCTTCTTTCCATCAATCATCAATCTGGCCCATTCCACAATTTTTTTATTCCTGGTGTTTCCTGTCCATTGATTGAAATAACCTGAAGCTTCGTCTGTACGCCCAAGCTTTTTCAGCGCCGTAACCGACAGGTAATTTATTGAATTGCCTCCTGAGGGTTTGCCTCCGTTATAATCAGCAACTTTCCCGAGCAGCTCTGCTGAAAGCTTCTTATTACCCAGTTTCTCCTGTATCATTGAACTGATAAAATCCTCAGCTCTCTCATCAACTTTAAAAGGTCTTCCGACACCCAGGTTTTCGGGCCACTTATATGCATTATTTGCATATATGAGAGCCTTTCTGGCTTTATTTTCCGAAAAATTCTTCAAAGAATTGAGCAGATTGGCTGTTTTCCATGCAACTCTTCCCGAACCGGCGCCTTCGTGAGGAAGGATTTCGGTCTTCTCCAGTATCTTAATACTCTCGTCATAATATCCGTTGTATAATAATGCCAGAGCGTGATCGAATTTAATTATGTACGAATCGCCTGCAATCTTCATTGCCCTCCGGGTAATGTCAAGCGCCTTGTCATATCTGTTCAGGGAAGAATAGAATCCATACAGAACGTGATATGTTCTCCAGTTATCGGGGCTGAGTGACAGGGCCTTCAGGAGATCCTGTTCCGGATTGCCGCCATTTCTCTGCCTGAAGGTACCCCTGGTAAGATAAAAGCCATAGCTGTCCGGCATTTCTCCGCACTGATCAAAATACCAGGCTGCCTTCTCATTCTGTTGTTTGCTCCAGTACAAAAGAGCCGAGTAATATTTTGTTTTCCAGATTGGAACCTTGCTCTCAGCCCACTTAAATACGTCAACAAACTCATCCCGGTACGGTAACACGAACTTATCATCTCCTTTCAGAGCTTTCTGAAGGTAAAGATCGCATTTTGAAGCATCATTGAGCTTGTCGGCAAGATAAGCGCCCAGGTAATCAGATATGGGATTTGAAGGGCTCTGCCCGATCACTTCAAATGCTTCCTTCAGCAGTCCTGCATTCATATACCATAGAGCCAGTTCTGTATAGGTTTCATACGGGAGTTCGTTTGTTATTCGGGATTTAAAAACCTGAAGAGCAGCAGGATCTTTTGTTGAGTAATATTTTTCGAAAGCTGCAAAATGATTGAGCGGATCCTTTTCCAGAAGGTCATCCAGTATCTGGTTATAAACCGGCATATCATTCCTGAGCCTTGCAATGACAGCCCTTGTGTAACTGATATTCTTATCAATGCCATTATATAAGCCGGCATCACCGGCATATTCCCATGCTTCATCAAGCCTGTTCTCCTGAAGGGCTATCAGCGCCAGCTTGTTACGTGATGTTGCTTTATACTGCGGAGAACGAAGAGTTACTCCAAATGCGTCCCTGGCCTTGTTGAATTCTTTTTTCTTTGTAAGAAGAACACCGTAAAGGAAGTTTGCATCCGGATCATAAGTATTGAACCTGATCACTTCCAATAATTTTTTCTCGGCATCATCATATCTGAGATTCCTGATATCGATGTCGGCAAGACCAGTCAGAGCCGGAAGGTACCAGCGATCCTTCTCAAGACATCTTTTAAAATAGCTCTCCGCTTCAGAATATAATCTCTGTTTGGCTTTTTCAATACCGGTTGTATAAAGGCCGAAAACAGACTCCCAGTCAAAATCTTCCTGCATGGTAAGCGGTCTGTCCAGGAAATTCGCCTCTTTGTCGGAGAGATCATATTTCAGTTCACCCCCGGCAAGACAGATCTTAACATCCTCCGCCTGAAGCATGACTGTTTTCTCAATTTTTTCTTCGGGTTCCAGTCTGACCGGGATTTCATGAAGGATATTTCCTTTCAGATCAGTTATGAGGAGTTTATCATCTACAAATGACAAAGCCTGGAATTCGATCTTATAGTTATTTCCTTCCTTTTGAATGTTGAAGATCCCTTCTTTTGAAATTGATTTTACCCCGTTCAGATTGCTCAGGGGGAACCACAGTTCTGAGAAGGTTTCAACGGCACCCGGTTCAAAAAACTGATGTTTGAACGGACTAAGGGTGCTTCCGTCTCCTTCCTGGTTGAAAAGCAGTCCGGTCTGCATTTCAATATACTGTTTATTACCTTTCTCAGGATCAGTAAGCAGGTCCACCCATATAGCCCCGTCGCGGGCAAGTGACCATATCCATATTTTTTTTCCGGGTTTTACGGGATGGCGGGTTAAATGACCGAATCCGGACTGGCTGTTACTGAAATAACCTGCGAACCAGTCACTATATTCACCGAGTACATGGTAGCTGTGGGATGAACCGTAATTGTTATTTTTATAAAATGATACATCTCTTCCGCCTTCTTTAACAGGCCAGTCGCCTGCCTCACCTCCATGTCCGATCTCAGCTTTCCCGGGGAAATAAAACCGGAGGTCATCCGTGCCATTTGCCGCTGCAGTCTGCCAGTGATAAAGGGATGTTTTCATATCAGTGGGGTTGTTCCAGTAAGATTTTATTTCAAACCAGGCCTTATCGGCGGGAAGTCTGATTTCCGCCCTCCATTCGGTTCGTGAGGTCAGCTCGAGTGAACCGACGAAGCATGAGACACTGCCGTCCGAATTTTTCCTGAAGGTATAATCAACGGGTGTTGCAACTGTAGGCGCGTGACCGATCGATCCGAAATTATGTTCAATACCTCCTGAGGTCCAGGGTCCTCTCATCGAAATATCCCTGAATTTAACCACGTTATTATGGTAAATGAAATACTGATTGTTCTTCTTGTCCAGGGCGCCCCATACCTTCCCTCCTATTTCCGGAGCCACCCATACTTTGATCCACTTATTCTCGAGGACCACCATTTTATGGGATTTCTCAACCGGATCAGCAGAAAAATAATCATATCTGAAATAAGGATAGATCTTACCCGGCCGGGCAACGGGATCGGGATCACTGAATGAATAAGTTGTAAAAGGGATCATTTCTTCCCTGATCGTAGCTTCCTGGCAAAATGCCGGAATAATCAACGCTGTAAGCAGGAATGTTAAAAACAGTTTCTTCATAATTTCGTGTACAAATGTTTATAGTTCGAATAAATCACGCAAAATAGTTAAATAATTAAATGTCCGTTCTTAAAACTATTTTTATTTTTCCTTTTAAGGGCATCTCTAAAAACTCATTGTTGATATATTTGTCTGATTGTTAATAAAATATGATTGATTTTGTTGACAATATTTTCTTTCTTAGTAAGAAAAGCACGAGATGAAAAATATAAATGATTTAGGCCTGTTTGATGAC
>JAKQPD010000432.1 GCA_029564935.1 Bacteroidota bacterium | reverse complement strand
CCTTTTGTTTGCTATATTGTGGCCCAAATTAATTCAGGTTATATGGTCACAGGTATACTCAGGGAAGGCGGCAACGAAAGCAGAGTTGCAATGCTTCCGGGAGAAGCAGCTGTATTGCAGAAGCTTGGGACGCAGGTTCTTGTTGAAAATGGTGCAGGAGCGAATTCTTTTTCAACCGATGAGGAATACACTAAGGCTGGTGCTACACCCGTATCGCGCAAAGAGATATTTTCAAAATCTGACCTCATCCTTTCGGTTAATGCAGTGCCGGTTGATGATCTGGGATATTGCCGGAAAGGCCAGGTCCTTTGTTCAGTTATTAATGTAGCTGAAAGCGGGGAGTGGCTGGAGAAGGCCAGAACCGCAGGTCTTACAGTTCTTGCACTGGATATTATTCCCCGTACCACCCGCGCACAGGCTATGGATATACTATCATCGATGGCGACGGTATCGGGTTATAAGGCTGTGCTTGAGGCAGCAAGCTTATTACCAAGGTTCTTCCCGATGTTCATGTCTGCCGCCGGAACTATCAAACCTTCAAGGGTGCTCATCCTGGGAGCAGGTGTTGCAGGATTGCAGGCAATAGCCATCGCAAGGAAACTTGGCGCCGTTGTTGAGGTCTTTGATGTCCGGTCTGCTGTAAAGGAGGAGGTGAAAAGTCTTGGAGGAAAATTCATTGAAGTTGAAGGTGCAAAAGAAGATGCTGCAGCCGGTGGTTATGCAATTGAACAGACGGAAGAGTTTAAGAACAAACAGAGGGAGCTTATCCAGCAGCGTGCCATCGCAGCCGATGTTGTGATCGCTACCGCCCAGATACCGGGAAAGAAAGCTCCGGTACTTGTGTCAAAGGAAACAGTCCGTTCAATGAAGCCAGGTTCGGTAATCATTGATCTCGCCGCATCAAGCGGAGGTAACTGCGAACTGACTGAAAATGGCAAATCGGTTATGATTAACGGCGTCAAAATAATCGGTAAATCAGATTATCCCTCAGATATGCCTGTTGATGCCAGTAAAATGTTCGGGAATAACCTTATCAACCTTCTGAAAATAATGCTCAACAAGGAAGGAAACCTTAACCTGGATATGCAGGATGAGATAATTAATGGGACTACTGCTGTTCACAACGGTGAATACGTCAGTCAGAGGGCTAAACAATTACTTAATATAAAATAATATATGGAAAATATACTCGGATTCTTCCTTCAGCACAGAGAAGCTATTTTTATTGTAATTCTGTCTGTATTCCTGGGCATTGAAGTTATAAGCCATGTTCCGGCCATACTTCATACACCGCTCATGTCAGGGGCCAATGCCATTCACGGAGTTGTGATAATCGGAGCCATCATTGTAATGGGACATGCTGAAACGACAGGATCGATGATACTGGGTTTCCTGGCAGTCGTTCTCGGGACTCTCAATGTTGTTGGCGGTTTTGTTGTAACCGACCGCATGCTCGAGATGTTTAAAAAGAAGAAATAGGATCCTATGGTAATGTTAAATTTCAATGGAATGGATAATATGTCTCAGTTTCCATACGGCATCTCTGTAATGGAAATTACCTATGTGGTGGCTTCCGTACTTTTTATTCTTGGTTTGAAAATGCTCAGCCATCCTCTTACGGCACGCAGGGGTAATATCCTGGCAGCTTTCGGGATGGGCTTCGCGATAATAGCTACAATTCTCTTCCATAAGAAAGATGGTGAACCGATCGGAAATATTCCATGGATACTTGCAGCAATAATAATAGGTACAGTCATTGGCTGGATTATAGCGAAGAAGGTAAAGATGACGGCCATGCCTCAACTGGTCTCTTTCTTTAATGGCATGGGAGGGGCAGCAGCTGCTCTGATATCTATGATGGAATTTCCCCATGTAAGCAGTGATCTTATCGCAAGGCAGGGTATGGCGAACGGACAGGTGCTGGCCATCCTGCTCGGGCTTATGATTGGAACAATATCATGGGCCGGAAGTATGATCGCTTTCGGTAAGCTTGACGGCTGGATAGGTGATCTCAGGATCAGATCTTTGAAGTATGTGAACATCGCCATACTTATTTTACTGATAGGCTTTATTGTATTTATTATGACCCGTGATGTGGAAGCAGCTTCCGAACTGACACACTGGATCTATATAATGTTTGCTGTTGCCGTTATATATGGCGTCCTGTTTGTGATGCCAATAGGCGGTGCCGATATGCCTGTAGTGATTTCCCTTCTGAACTCTTTTACAGGTGTCGCTGCCGCAATGGGAGGCTTCCTCTATAATAACCAGGCAATGCTTACCGGAGGTATACTTGTCGGATCGGCAGGTTCTATCCTCACTGTTCTGATGTGCAAAGCAATGAACAGGTCTTTGCTGAATGTCATAGTGGGTGTCTTCGGAGGAGGAGGCCAGTCCGGCCTGGAAGCCACAGGATCCATAAAAGAAATAACTCTTTCAGATGCTGCTGTTCTCCTCAGCTACTCGAAAAAAGTTGTTATTGTGCCGGGTTACGGTCTTGCCGTGGCACAGGCTCAACATATTTGCCACGAACTCGATAAGATCCTTGACGAAAAAGGAGTTGAAGTCAGATATGCAATTCATCCGGTTGCCGGAAGAATGCCAGGACATATGAATGTTCTGCTTGCTGAAGCAGATGTTCCTTATGAGCAGCTTATTGAAAGCGATGAGATCAATCCCGACCTTCCAAATACTGATGTGGTTGTAGTAATAGGTGCAAACGATGTTGTAAACCCGGCAGCGGAAGATGATCCTTCAAGCCCTATCTATGGAATGCCGATAGTTAAAGCAAGGAATGCAAGAAATATTATCGTGATGAAGCGGGGCATGGGAAAAGGTTATGCGGCAATTGAAAACCTCCTGTTCTTTGATAATAAGACCAGAATGCTGTTCGGCGATGCTAAAAGCAGTCTGCAGAACCTTGTAAATGAGGTAAAGAGCTTATAACCGATTCTTCAACAGAAATATGATAAATAAATTCTTATACAAGTATTTAATCCCCGGTTTAATTCTTGTGGCAATTGCTTCTGCCTGTTCAGATAATAAAGACAGATTTTCAGCCTTTAATCTGAAATGTGAGCATCTTGAAAATCCACTTGGAATAGATGTTAAGAATCCAAGGCTTTCCTGGCAGATGAAAGATGACAGGATGGGAGCAGGTCAAAGTGCTTTCAGAGTGGTTGTAGGACGCGATTCAACTGATGTTTCCCTTGGAAAGGGCGATATGATGGATTCAGGCAAGACCGGATCGGACCGCAACCTTATTGTCTATGCAGGTTTGCCGCTGTCACCGCTGACAAGGTATTTCTGGAGCATTCAGATATGGGACAAAAAGGGAGAACTTTCTGAAATTTCACGTGTGGCATCATTCGAAACAGGAATGATGGAACCGCGGAACTGGAAAGGCAGCTGGATAGCCGACACACGTGATATTAATCTGAAGCCGGCGCCTCTGTTCAGAAAATCATTTACAATCCCGGGAGAAATAAAATCTGCCAGAGCTTATATTGCTGTTGCAGGTCTGTACGAACTTTATATAAATGGTAAGAAAGTGGGGAATCACCGGCTTGACCCTTCATATACAAGGTTTGATCGCCGTACGCTTTACCTTACACATGATATCACTTCTTTGCTGAAAACTGGTGAAAATGCTGCAGGAGTGCTGCTGGGCAACGGCTGGTATAATCACCAGTCAACGGCAGTGTGGTTCTTCCATGAAGCCCCCTGGCGTGCCAGACCAAAGCTCTGTATGGATATACATATCAATCTCAGGGATGGTACTGAAATAATTATTCCGACCGGCACAGACTGGAAGACATCATTAAGTCCATTGACCTTCAATAGTATATACACGGCTGAGCATTATGATGCCAGGCTTGAAAAGCCGGGATGGGACATGCCCGGTTATGACGATTCAGACTGGCAGAATGCGATCAACGTTCCTGCACCCTCCCTGAATATCACCGCACAGGTAATGCATCCTGTGAGAGCAGAAGCTGAGATACCGGCCCGGTCAGTGAAAAAGTTCAGCGACCGGAAATATGTCTTTGACCTCGGCAGGAATATTGCCGGCGTAAGCAGGTTGAAGGTAAGGGGCGAAAAAGGAACTGTTATACGGATCAAACATGCAGAGCGGCTTAACCCCGATTGCTCTGGCTGAAAAGATAAAAAATGCAATAAATGAGAAATACCTGAACAGGGAGACTGCGATTTACGGCAGCGGATATCAGACAGAACTGAGTGTTCCCCTGATGTGGGATATTGTACCTGATGACATGAAGCAGAAAGTTGCCGGTAATCTTGCAGAAAAGGTAAAAGCTGATGGCGAAAAGATAGATGTGGGTCTGCTTGGGACAAAAGCATTATTGAATGCATTGAGTGAAAACGGTTATTCAGATCTTGCTTTCCGGCTTGCCGTCAAGGACACATATCCTTCATGGGGCTGGTGGATCGTAAACGGAGCAACAACCTTACATGAGAACTGGGCCATAAATCCTGAATCCGATATATCCATGAATCATATTATGTTTGGAGAGATAGGAGCATGGATGTATAAAGCTCCCGGAGGAATATTCCCTGATGAGGAGAAACCGGGATTCAAAAATATTTTACTGAGACCTCAGTTCGTGACAGGACTGGATCAGCTCGAAGCCAGACATGATGATCCTTATGGAACCATTGTATCTTCCTGGGAAAGAGACGGGGATGAAATAATTTACAGGGTAATTATTCCTGCCAACAGCACTGCCACTTTTTATCCAGGATCAGATAAGGTGCTGGAAGATAAAGCTGACATAGGAAAAAATAAATATATCAAATCCTTCAGTCAGGGCAAGGACCTGGTGCTCAATCTGGAAGCAGGAAAGTATGAATTTACAATCAAAAATACCGGCAGGTCTGATGGAGAGAAGTAGAAAACCGTGAGATTCTTGAAGATACTAACACAGAGTTACACAGAGGTTCCACAGAGGATACACAGAGGATTCCAGGAAGAAAAGCTGTTAACCTTATGAGTTTTGGGGGGCAAAAGTTTCCCCTCCTTTTTTTTAAGGAGGGGTGGCCAGACCACAAAATCACCTACCATGCAGAAATATAAATAGTCTGGCCGGGGTGGTTAATTTAATTTTCATTTGTTACTTTTATTCTAATGGATAACAAGCCTCTTTAACCGAAAAAGTATCAACCACCCCGGCTGGGAAAGCAGAATTGCAAACATTCCAAGATCATTAATCCCAGCCACCCCTCCTTCAAAAGGAGGGGAAACTTATTTAGTTATAGTCCAAATAATTACAGCAGTTTTTGTTAGAAAAATATTCATATAATTTACCTCTCTGGTCCACAGAGGCACAAAGAAAAATCTCTGTGTAACTCTGTGGAACCTCTGTGTAACTCTGTGTAACTAAAATTAATACTCTATGTCATTCGGGAAAGTCCTCAACTCCGGATTTACAGATTGCTTGATATCAACCCCCTCTATTACCTGTAACATATCGAACCATGCCACCCCTGCAGAGGGCATCTGTAAAATAACATTTGCTTTAGGTGGAAGATCGGTCCGGACCGGAATTGTTATGCCGGTCATGTATTCCTGCCATTTATTGCTGAGTTGAAATCTTTTTGATCCGTAATCTCCGAGTGCAACTTCAAAGAACTGCGGCTTTTTCAGTTGAGTTGTATCAGGTATCTGCTCAGGATCTGCTTTGGCATATACAGAGATATAATATGTCATTCCCGGCCGGATTTTGAAAGGGAAAAATCTCAGTTTTGCACTTTTATTACTAACTGGAGTTATAAGTCTCAATGAATGATTTCCTTCGTAATATTCACGCGGATCAAGGAAAAAGGTGGCTCCTCTGTCGCTATTGTTCCATGCATAACATGATGCCGGTATTCCCGGGCTTGCCGTATCCTCAAATCCGCTGTCCCTGATAAGGTTCCCCTTCCATGGTTTTACATTCTCTCTCATATTTTCCACATTAATCAGGTAAACATGGGTACCAAGAGCAGAGAGCTGGTCTGAAAAACGACCGCTGGTAACCTGTATTGCCCTGTTTTCAAAGACTACCCTGGTTTTTCCCTGAAGAGATCCTGATATTGAATAATCTGCTCTCTGTGGTGAGTTTGTTTTATTGGCAGCAACTATCATGAGTTGCCCCCGGTGTTTAAATGATTTTACCAGAATATTCTCCGATGTGCATGTGACAGGGATAGCCGGTTCATCGGAAAGGAGCCAGGGAGTCATTTCAGCTATCTCAACAGCCATTCTTCCGCATTCATTCCACAGAGCTGTTGATTTTGGAAAAAGGTTAAGTCCTTCCCTGACGAAGTACTGGATACCTTTAACCCCGTTAATTACCGACTGGTATGTCATTGCCCTTGCCTCCTGTATTGTCGGTTCCCTGCTCCATATCTCTCCGCCGCCGAACACCTGTGGTACCATCCAGACCGGTCTTTTCCCCCTGAATTCATCCGCCAGGGATTTTGCCACATTACCGGGAAGCGTAACAGGTGAATCAGGTATCGGATAGGGATCTGCCATTACAATATCAAGTGCATCAATGTAATTCTTCGAAGCCAGCCATGGAGCCATGAACACCATTGAAACAGGATGCCAGGGATCATTTTCCTTTATCAGCGTGTAGACGACCTTTAGAGTATCGGGATGTATCATGTACCCGTTTGGCTCATCGGCAATATACCATGCCAGGAGGGCGGGATGATCACGGAAGACCTCAATTTCATTAAGGAGAAGGGCCTTTTTCTGTGACCATGTGAGGCCTTCAATTTTAGAATTCACTCCACCTCCTCCTGAAACAGACAACAGATTATAATGGACTTTCATTCCCAGTTGTGCACACCGGTCCATGTAAGCCTTTCTGGCCTCAAAAGAGGCTGGCAATATTTTCTGGTAAGGTGAAATCATATTGAATCCCTTAACCGCTTCTTCTTCCGGAAGGGAAGGATTAACCGGTGAATAGCAGTAGAATCCGACCGGAAAAAACGGCCTTCTGTTTACTATTATTCCTCCAGTCAGCCGGTCTGTCTTAACCTCGTTAGGTTTATAATCCAGCTTTAGAAGATCGGTTTTTGCAATGAACCTGGTGATACTGCCGGAAACCCTTATATCGGCAATTAACCTGTAAAAGCCTTTGTCAATATCTGGTTTAAAAGGAATTCTTAAAATCCTTTGCCCGGGTATGCCGTTCCATACGCAGAGAGTATCCTTATTAGAAAGCATTACAGATACATTTATCCTGTTGGAAACATAACTCCATGGGATATGAAGTATCATTTCGGCATTTTCTTCAAAAGAATAAAATGAAAATCTTGTATTTAATCTGAATGCAAGGGAATCAACCTTTTGCGATAATCCCTGGTTGGTAAATACAATAATTACTAATAATACGATTTTACCGGATCTTTTCACAGAATAAGTTATTTGACAGTTTTCAGGTTTTAAAATTATTAATTCCGGTAGAAATCGTATTTTTGTTATAGGAGAAGTTATCAATACATACTGACATAACGCAACCTGTACCATAGATGATCCATCATTATTGTATAGCGACGCA
>JAKQPD010000379.1 GCA_029564935.1 Bacteroidota bacterium | reverse complement strand
ATCGACCTCGCTCGGAAGCTTTTTCGGACGTTCATAAGGCTCAGCAACAGTAACATCAAGAATATCATACTCAGGGTCGGAAAATACAAGCCTGCCGGTTGTCTTTGTTTCAGCATTAAATTCATAAAGTGCGAATCTATCTGACCCCGATTTACGATACGACACAAGGTACCTGTCAGATGTAACAGGCAATACCGATTTAAATTCCTCCTCCCCTGCTGAAAGGTCAATCCTGCTGTGAAGCGGACGATTATAAGTCACTGATGCCGGAAATCCCCCCGGGGAATTATTACCTGTTGTTTCCAGGAAGATGATCCTGCCGTCAACTGACTCACGCGGATCACTGGCCATAATACTTTTCCCTTTGTTCATGTAAAACATATCGCTCTTGGTCCCGTCAGGACGCATAACAGCGAGCATCGCATTATTTTTCTGAGGTAACAGCTGCCGGCTTACAGTCAGAAGCCGGCCATCTTTCAAAACTTGTGTCGCAAAATTATCACACGGACTGAAAGTGATCTGCCGGACATCGGATCCGTCGATGTTACCGGTATACAGGCAATGAGCAGTTCCGACAGTATCATTTACTGTAAGTTTACTGAAAACCATTTTTCCGCCCGGCAGATAAGCCGGATCAGTACAGTTCTCCCTTAAAAAAGTAAGCTGCCTGCAGCGGAGGTTTTTCAGGCTCATTTCCCATATCTGCCAGGTATCTCCCTGTTTCTTCTGAGCTGAAAAGATTATTTGCTTTCCATCATAAGATATTTCAGGATAAGCAGCAGAATAAAAATCACCTGTCAATACCCTGATCTTTGAAGGTTTTCCCGGATCAATGGCAATAATTCTGGAACCTGAAATATATCTTCCCGGATCAGTTACACCATCCTGTGTGAATGAACTTAAGCTCGCTTCTGTTGCTATCAGCATACCCGATCTTACCTTCGTACAGCCAACAACAGTAAAAGAAAGACAGATTATAAAAACTATAAACAGATATATTATTGATATTCTGCTAATTCTCATATAAAAATGTTAAGGCTCGGTAATTTCGAGGATCTGATTTGCTTTTACATTTTCAATGGCCTGAAGTTTCCCCGAAGGCCATCTTACTTCGATCTTTTCCACACTTTCATTGTGTAATAGTCCGAAATGCAGTCGCGGATCGTTTTGGGAAAGATAACCTGTAGTACTTCTCTTAACTGCAGTCTGAGTTGTTCCGCCTGAAGTTACTTTTACCCTTGAACCAATCCCGTCACGGTTACTTGCTGTGCCTGTCAGCTTAATGATGAGCCAGTTATTTATGTTTCCCTTATTATTTCTTAGGAATACCGAGTAGTCATTTAGATTCATAATGAAAATATCAAGGTCACCGTCGTTATCATAATCCCCTATACATGCTCCCCTTCCAACGAGTTCCCTGTGGAAATATTCACCTAATTCAAGTGAGACATCCCTGAATTTTCCGTTCCCTTCATTCTGAAACAGCTGATCTTCCTGACCGTAAAGGTGTTTCAG
>JAKQPD010000361.1 GCA_029564935.1 Bacteroidota bacterium | reverse complement strand
AACTGCGGATACATTTATGAATCAGCCAAGGCATATGAAACATGTCCCGCCTGTCTTCATCCTAAATCATTCATGCAGTTGCTGGAACAGAATTACTGATCCTATTAAATATATAAAAAATGAAAAGGTCCGTTATTTACTATGTCCTTGCAGTAGTTTCGTCGGTCATAGCAGTTGTTATTTTCCTGAAGAGCTTTGACTGGAAATCTCTGCTGATACTTTTGTTCGGAATTGCAGCAGCTCTATTATTCAGGCAGGGGCTGGCAGAGTCGAAGAAGAAGGAATAACCCCGGAACTACCTTTGTTCAAGGGGTATATAATTCCTGCGGCCATAGACATTTTTAAATGCAGGTCTGATAATTCTTTTTGCAGAAAAGGTAAGTTCTTCAATTCTGTGAGCGCACCATCCTGATATTCTTGCCATTGCAAAAAGCGGTGTATATAATTCCTTAGGTATTCCGATGCATGAATAAACGAAGCCCGAATAGAAGTCGACATTTATACAAACGACTTTTGCAGACTGTTCCCCCTTGAATTGCCTGAATACTTCCGGGGTTAGTTTTTCCACGAGGGAATAAAGTTCGAATTCATCTGTTTTACCGGCTTCATGAGCGAGTTCCCTGGCTTTTTCCTTTAGAAGTAAAGCACGGGGATCAGAAATTGTGTACACCGCATGCCCGATACCGTAAATGATACCTGTATGATCATTTGCTTCCTTTTTAAGGATCTTAAGCAGGTAATCAGCGACCTCGGCTTCATCTTTCCAGTTCTTTACATTCTGTTTGATATCTTCCATCATTCCAAGGACCTTGAGATTGGCCCCGCCATGCAGAGGACCTTTTAATGAACCAATTGCAGAGGTGACAGCTGAGTAGATATCTGTCTCTGTCGAACTTGTCACACGCATTGTGAAGGTTGAGTTATTTCCTCCTCCGTGTTCAGCATGAAGGACAAGCGAAAGATCGACAAGATCGGCCTGGAGCTTTGTATATGAGCCTTCGCCCTTGATGAGGTGCAGGAAGTTCTCGGCAGTGGACAAATTTGGCCTTGGATGACGTATTGATAAAGTCTTTCCATGATACAGATGACGCAAGGCCTGGTATGAATATGCAATAATCGAAGGGAATTTGGCTATCAGGTTAAGAGACTGCTTTACCATATTATCGAGTGATATATCATCTGCCCGGTCATCAAGGGTATATAATCCCAGTACTGACCTGGCAAGCATATTCAAAACATCCTTTCCTTTCATTGAGAGGATCATATCTTTTGTAAACTGATCCGGCAGCCCTCTCATCGAGGCCATAATGGAGGAAAATTTCTCTATCTCTTCACGTGAAGGCAGGTGGCCGGTCAGAAGCAGATAAACAGTTTCGTCAAATCCATGTCTGTTTTCCTTCTGGAATCCGTGTGTGATAGCTTCAATATCGATTCCCCTGTAGAGTAATATTCCCGGGACTGCAACCACTTTCCCGTTCTCTTTTTCGTAACCGACAACATCGCCGATATTTGTCAATCCCACAAGTACTCCTGTCCGGTCATTGTTCCTCAGGCCTCTTTTTACATCATATTTTTCAAAAAGATCATTATCGATACGGCACGATTCTCTTACAGAGTCCTCGAGCTGTGAAAAGAATTCCCTGTCTTCCATAATAAAAGTTTATTTAATCAGTCTGAATGTGATTAATTATCGCATCTGCAAATTCAGATGTCTTAAGTAAAATAGCATTATCCATTAACCTGTGGAAATCGTATGTTACCTTCTTTTTGAGAATAGTATTCTCAAGACTTTTATATATCAGGGATGCTACTTCATTCCATCCCAGGTATTCAAGCATCAGGGCTCCCGACAGGATCACTGATCCCGGATTTACTTTATCCTGTCCGGCATATCTGGGTGCAGTACCATGGGTGGCTTCGAATATTGCATGACCTGTATCAAAATTGATATTTGCACCCGGTGCAATACCTATACCTCCAACTATTGCTGCCAGGGCGTCTGAAATATAGTCGCCGTTAAGGTTCAGTGTTGCTATCACTGAATAGTCGGCGGGACGTGTAAGGATCTGCTGAAGGAAAGCATCCGCGATCACATCCTTGATTATAAGCTTTCCCTGTGAAACAGCAACAGATTGTGCTTCGTCAGCCGCTTTTTCTCCCTGAGTGCTTGTAATTTTTTTGTACTGATCCCATGTAAAAACTTTATCCGCGAATTCTCTTTCAGCAAGCGCATATCCCCATTTCATGAACGAACCTTCAGTGAATTTCATTATATTTCCCTTATGTACCAGGGTCACTGAAGGGAGTCTTTTTTCAAGGGCGAATTTAATAGCCTGTCTTACAAGTCTTTCCGTGCCTTCAACAGATACTGGTTTGATACCAATTGACGAAGTGCCGGGGAATCTTATTTTTTTTATCCCCATCTCCCTGATAAGAAAATCCTTAAGCTTTTCTGTATCAGGGTTGCCATGCATATATTCTATTCCGGCATAAATATCCTCAGTATTTTCGCGGAAGATATGCATATTTACCAGTCCGGGCTTTTTGACAGGGCTGGGCACTCCTTCAAAATACCTGACCGGACGGTAGCATGTATACAGATCCAGCTCCTGGCGGAGTGCAACATTCAGGGACCTCATTCCCTCACCGACAGGTGTAGTCAGGGGACCTTTTATACCGACAAAATGGTCCCGGAATGTATCAAGGGTTTCCTTAGGTAACCAGTTCCCGGTTAGGTTAAATGCTTTTTCACCGGCAAGAACCTCTTTCCAGATGATCTTTTTCTTTCCCCTGAAAACTTTTTCAACTGAAGCATCAAAAATTCTGACAGACGCATTCCAGATATCCGGACCCGTTCCATCCCCGATAATATAAGGTATTACAGGAAAATCCGGTACCTCATGTTTCCCATTCAGGAATTTTATTTTTTCACCACTGCTCATAGTTCAATTTTTGCTCTTCGTTTACCGCACTTTGCTTTCTACCTTCGTTTGTCTCCCCGCTCCATGCTCCCCGCTCCCTGCTCCTTGCTCCCTGCTCCTTGCTCCCCGCTCCTTGCTCCCCGCTCCCTGCTCCTCATCTCCTCCTCACCTTATCTCCTCCTCACCTCATCTCCCCCTCTCTTCCTTATGAGATTCAGTGCACTTCCTGCCTTGAACCATTCTATCTGAGATTCATTATAGGAATGGTTGACCTGTATTGATTCCCACAAGCCATCATTATGATGAAGTATCATTGTAAGCGGCCTGCCGGGAGCAAATTCTTTCAGTCCGTTTATATCGATTTTATCACTTTCCCTTATTTTATAATAATCATCTTTTTCTGCAAAAGTGAGGGTCAGAATACCTTGTTTCTTGAGGTTTGATTCATGGATCCTGGCAAAGGATTTTACTATAACGGCTTTAACATTAAGGAATCTGGGTTCCATTGCAGCATGTTCGCGCGATGAACCTTCTCCGAAATTCTCCTCGCCTGCGACTACTGATCCGATACCTCTTTTCTTATATGCTGTTGCAACAACGTGGACCTGTTCGTATTTGCCATTAAGCTGGTTCAGTATGCAATCTGTTTTGTCATTGAAAGCATTGACAGCTCCGTTCATATAATTTTGTGAGATATTTTCCAGGTGTCCGCGATATTTAAGCCATTTACCCGCCATGGATATATGATCGGTGGTGCATTTGCCTTTAGCTTTTATAAGCAGAGGCAGACCGGTCATATCCCGGCCGTCCCATTGTCTGAAGGGACTAAGCAATTGAAGTCTTTCCGACCTGGGGTTTATCAGGATCTTTGCTTCAGGCTTCTTTTTTGCATGTTTTTTGGATTCCTCGTTCAGTCTTCCAAAACCGTCAGGAGGCAGGTAGTGCCCTCTCGGTTCAGGAAGGTTTACCGGCCGGCCTTCGGAATTAATCAGTGAATCAGTGAGAGGGTTGAAGGTAAGCTTACCGGCAATTGTCAAAGCTGTGACAATCTCAGGCGATGCAACAAAAGCATGGGTATTGGGATTTCCGTCCGTCCGTCTGGAAAAATTACGGTTAAATGAATGGATAACCGTATTGACCTGGCCGTCTTCCATGTCTTTTCTGTCCCACTGGCCGATACATGGACCGCATGCATTGGCAAAAATTTCACCGCCAATTTCCCTGAACAGCGGCAGGAGGCCATCTCTCTCCGTTATCTTACGGATAAGTTCTGATCCCGGTGTTATTTTTAATACGGCTTTGGATATTATCTTTTCCCTGAGCGCATTCTTAACTACCGATGCAGCCCTTGAAATATCTTCGTAGGAAGAATTTGTACATGATCCGATAAGTCCTGCTGAAATTTCAACCGGCCATTTATTTTTTTCAGCAGTTTCTTTCATCATCGATATTGGTGTTGCCACGTCGGGAGAAAACGGACCATTGATATATGGTTCCAGCTCTGACAGGTTTATTTCCAGATAATTATCGAAGTATTTCTGCGGATCGCCATATACCTCCGGATCTCCTGTGAGATGCATTTTCATAGAAGCAGCCATTTCTGCAATGTCCTGCCGTCCGGTGGCAGAAAGGTATTCTTCCATTTGTTTGTCAAATCCAAAGACCGAGCATGTAGCTCCGGTTTCAGCGCCCATATTACAGATTGTAGCCTTGCCTGTTGCTGAAAGTGTCTCAGCTCCCTCACCAAAGTATTCAATCACAGATCCTGTTCCGCCTTTTACCGAGAGCATTCCTGTGATTTTCAGGATAACATCTTTTGGTGAGACCCACCCGCTGAGTTTCCCCGTAAGGTGTATACCGATTATCTTTGGGAATTTAAGTTCCCATGGAAGTCCAGCCATTACATCCACTGCATCGGCACCGCCAACACCCACTGCTATCATTCCCATGCCACCTGCAGTGGGAGTGTGAGAATCTGTACCCACCATCAATCCTCCCGGATAAGCATAATTTTCGAGCACGATCTGATGAATAATACCGGATCCGGGCTCCCAGAAATCAATATCATACATTGAGCTTACAGATCTCAGGAAATCATACACTTCTCTGTTATTTTCAGTGGCTTTCCTGAGATCGCTTTCTGCTCCGCGGGATGCGGTAATAAGGTGGTCACAATGGATTGATGAGGGAACTGCAGTACTAATCCTTCCTGCCATCATGAACTGAAGCATTGCCATCTGGGCTGTTGCATCCTGCATAGCAACCCTTCCCGGTGAAAATTCAGCATAATCAATCCCCCTGATGTAAGAAGTCGTTTTACTTCGATCGGAAAGGTGACTGTAAAGGATCTTTTCGGTGAGTGTCAACGGCCGCTTCATTATCTCCCTGGTCCTGAGTATCAGGTCGGGAAGATCATCGTAGTATTTTTTTATTCTTTCATGATCAGGATTCATAATTTAACCTCCGTTTGATGATTATTTTCGTCAGGGTCTTGTCTGCCCGTCTCCTTCGATTACCCATTTTGTTGTCGTAAGTGCCTCCAGGGCCATCGGACCTCTTGCATGCATTTTTTGGGTGGAAATCCCGATCTCCGCACCAAGTCCGAATTCGGCACCGTCGGTAAATGCTGTTGAAGTATTAACATATACTGCAGCGGCATCGGTAACCTTGCAGAAATATTCCTGCCTTTCCCTGTTCTCGGTGATGATCGCTTCACTGTGCCTGGAACTGTATCGATCAATATGTTCGAGTGCCTCCTCAAATGATGATACTGTTTTTACGGCCATTTTATAATCAAGGAATTCCGTGCCATAGGAATTTTTGTCGGCTTTCATGAGGAGTTCCCCGGGATATTTACCTTCCAATGCTTTATATGCTTTTTCATCCGCATAGATTATCACCTTTGAATTACTGCATAATCCTGCAATATATCCAAGATCATCAAGCCGGCTCTCGTGAATGATCAGACAGTCGAGAGCATTGCATACACTCACCCTGCGTGTTTTTGCATTGTTTATTACTGCTCTTCCTTTTTCGCTGTCGCCATATTCGTCAAAATATGTATGACAGATCCCTGCTCCGGTCTCGATAACCGGAATAGTTGAATTCTGGCGGACATGGTCTATCAGATTCTGGCTTCCCCGGGGGATTATAAGATCGACATAACCACGTGCATTAAGGAGCTGTGAAGCCTCTTCCCTTCCCGCAGGTAAAAGAGAAATCACATTTTCATTAACACCGCACTCTTTCAACGTATCCTTTATTAATCTTACAATTGCTGTATTTGAATTGAAGGCATCGCTTCCACCTTTAAGGATACAGGCATTACCCGATTTAATGCATAGCGAAAAAACATCAAAGGTTACATTCGGCCTTGCTTCATAAATTATTCCGATAACACCAAAAGGGACAGCTATTTTCTTTATCCTGAGGCCATTGGATTTTTTATATTCATAGCTTATCCTGCCGAGAGGGGATTCCAGCCCGGCAACATTCCGTATATCAGATGCAATGTTTTTTAACCGCGATGATGTAAGCTGAAGCCTGTCGTACCTGGGATCAACCTTATCCATAAGGGCAAGATCCTTCTCATTCTCAGCAAGTATCCGGTGGATGTTTTCCACAGTCCTGTCTGCAAGTGCAAGGAGAACCCGGTTAATGGTCTCAATACCATGATTGTTAAGTTCACGGCTTGCTTTGAGTGCAGATTCAAATATTGGAATACAGTCCATTTTAATTGAGATAATTTTTTAAATTATACTTTACAGAGGGGGGGAGTGGGAGAAGAGGAGATGAGGTGATTATTACCCTTTCACCTCATCACCTCCTCACCTCATCACCTCATCACCTCATCACCTCCTCACCTCCTCCCCTCATCACCTCCTCCCCTCATCACCCCCTCCCCTCATCACCCCCTCCTTCTTTTACCGTTTGTCAACTTTTCTCATTCATCAACAAATAGTCATAGTGGACAAGCGGTTTTTTCCTTTTTTCACCACGATAAAGCTCGGCTTTTTCGGAATCATATTGTGATTTACCAAGCCCGATCTGTTTTCCTTTCTCGTCAAATATTCTTATTATGTCTCCCTTCTTGAAGAATCCTTCAACCTTTGATACCCCGATCATAAGCAGGCTGGTCGCTTTGTCGCCAAGCAATGCCTCTTTTGCGCCCTTGTTAATATACACAATACCTCTGGCAAATGTATCGGAATGTGAGAGCCATTTTTTAACACCTGTCTTCTTTTTTTCCGCGGCTATAAATCTTGTACATGGGACATCTTTTTCACGTACTATATCTGTGATGATTGTATCGCGCGTTCCGTTGGCTATATAAACATCTATCCCTTCAGATGCAATATCCCTTGCAATTGAGCATTTTGTAAGCATTCCTCCCCGGCCGAATCCGGATTTGGTTGTTGTTATATAGCTGGTAATCTCATCAAAATTGCCGTTTACCTCCCTTATCAGTTCAGAATCTTCGCTTCCGGGGATACCTGTATAAATACCATCAACATTTGAAAGGATGATGAGTGAGGTACAATCCATCATTGAAGAGATCATTCCGGATAATTCATCATTATCGGTGAACATAAGTTCAGTAATTGCTATAGTGTCATTTTCATTGACTACGGGCAGAACTTTATTATCGAGCATTGCAGAGATACAGTTCTTCATATTAAGATAATGAAGCCTGTCCCTGAAACTGTCTTTGGTAGCAAGAAGCTGACCTGCCTGTATTCCATATTTGCCAAACAGGAACTGATAGGTGCCCATCAGTTTAACCTGTCCTATCGCAGCCCATATCTGACGTGCCGAAATTATACTGGTCTTCTTTGAAGGAGTCATTTCACTGCGTCCGGCAGCTACCGCTCCCGATGTGATAAGTATAACCTCGACACCCTGTTTAAACAGAACTGCAATCTCTTCAACAAGGCGAAGCATCCTTCCCGTATTAAGAGATCCGTCACTCTTTGCTATAACATTACTTCCTATCTTTATAGCCAGCCTGCTGAATTTTGGACTTATGGTTTTCAATTTTCTAATAATAAAGCCTGTATCAGAACAAAATGTTGCAAAATTAACAGTTATTATTAGTATTTTACACGGGAACCATATTTTTTAAATGTTTTTAAAACCTAATTACTTCCGGAAGGGAAATTTTATATCAGAATTATGAAATCATTGCTCATTTCATTAATTACAGGTGTATTATTCTTTTCATCCTGTATAGAGGAAGATACTAATACACAGATCGTTCATATCCAACCAGTATATCCTGTCCTTAAATCAAAGGACTATAATAATATTTTACAATTACAGGTCATTCTGAATGACACTTTGAAAATAACAAATATCCGGAAGCTGGTGTTCAGTACAGGTGGAACAACAAACATTGCCGATATTGAATCAGCAACCCTCTTTTATACAGGTGACAAGGATGAACTGATAAATGAGAAGTCGGTACTCTTTTCGGTGACTTCTGAAATATCTTCAGTTATAACTTTTGAAGGCTCGCTCAGGCTCAAGCCTGGTAAAAACTACTTCATGTTATCATACAGGTTAAAGGATGATGCAGATATCCTCCACCATGCCGGCGGATCCTGTCTGAGGGCATTTACAGATCACGGGGAAGCCGTGGTCAGACAATCTCCTGGTCATAAGGCATTGAGATTCGGTGTTGCAGTCAGGAAACATAATGATGATGGTGTTGATACTTATCGTATTCCGGGGCTTATTGTCACAAACCGGGGGACCCTGATTTCTGTATATGACATAAGGCGTGACAGCAGGCGTGATCTTCAGGGGAATATTGATATCGGTATAAGCAGGAGTACAGACGGAGGCAATACCTGGGGGCCGACGATCACAGGCCTTGATATGGGTGAATGGGGCGGATTGCCTCAGAAATTCAACGGTGTCAGCGATGCCTGTCTGCTTGTTGACAGGAACAGCGGGAATATATTTGTAGCGGGTCTGTGGATGCATGGAGTGATAGATGATAACGGAAAGTGGATTGAAAACCTTACTGATACAAGCACTGCATGGAATCACCAGTGGAGGACCAGGGGGTCGCAGCCAGGATTTGATGTAAGACAGACATCGCAGTTCCTTATAGCAAAAAGCTCCGATGACGGACTTACCTGGAGCGAACCCGTGAACCTGACCCGCATGTGCAAAAAGGCAGACTGGTGGTTGTGGGCACCTGCCCCGGGTAACGGTATCACACTTGAAGACGGTACACTGGTTTTTCCCACACAGGGAAGAGATAAAACAGGTGAGCCGTTCTCAAATATCACATACAGTTCCGATGGAGGAGTTACCTGGAAAACAAGTGCCCCTGCATATACAAATACAACAGAATGTGCGGTAGTACAGCTTGATGATGGTTCTCTGATGCTGAACATGCGAAACAACAGGAATAGGAACAATGAAGGCCCGGATAACGGAAGAGCAGTTGCCGTTACGGAAAATTTGGGTAAGACCTGGACAATGCACCCGACATCAGAAAATACTCTCATAGAACCGGTGTGTATGGCATCTTTGTATAAGCATACATATAAATATAACGATAAGAGCAGATCTGTTCTATTCTTCTCAAATCCTTCAACAAAAAGCGGACGGCATCATATAACAATTAAAGCGAGCCTGGATAACGGTAATACCTGGCCTGAAAAATACCAGCTTCTCCTGGATGAAGGAAGAGGAAACGGGTATTCATGTCTGACTGGAGTCGACAATGATCATATTGGTATTTTATATGAGGGGAGCCAGGCAGATCTTGTTTTCCAGAAGATACCAATAATGGATATATTAAAGGATCTTATATATTTATAAAATACAATATCATCAATTATGGTAAGGATCTTAAGTATGCTGATCATCCTGCTTATACTTGCAGGCTGTACAGGTAAAAAGGTTCAGGAAGCTAAGCAATCCTCTTATGAAAAACTAAGGGAAGGATTCATAAATCCTCCGCCCGGTGCTCATCCAAAGGTTTACTGGTGGTGGCTTAACGGAAATACTGACACTTCAAGGTTACTGACAGAAATGCGGGAAATGAAAAAAGCCGGTATCTCCGGTTTCGATATTTTTGAGATAGGGGTCCCCAAAGAAGATATTATGGTCGAAGCAGGACCTGCATTTTTGAGTGATGAATCCCTGGCTTCAATAAAAACAGTGATTGAGGAAGCTGGCAAACTTGGAATGAAGGCTGGACTCAATATGGCCAGCAGCTGGAATGCGGGCGGAAGCTGGATAAGACCTGAACATGCAGCAAAATCAATCTATTTTTCCAAAACGGAATATGAAGGAGAAAGCTCCGGGATAAAGCTTCCATTTCCTGAAATATCAGAAAAAGACAGCAGGGGAAGGATAAGATTATTAAGTCTTGACAGGGATGGTAAACCGGCATGGTACAGGGAGATTGCCGTGATAGCTGTGCCATCAGATGTGGAAGCAGGCAGGATTGATACAGGCAAAATCATCAACCTGTCATCCCGTTTCGATCCTTTTACCGAAGAGCTTGACTGGAAACCGGCAGAGGGGAAATGGGATATCTACAGGTTTGTCTGTTCAAATTCCGGGGAACAGCTGATGTTACCCAGCAGGAACTCAGCCGGACCAATAATCGATCACTTCGATTCAACAGCCACAACTACCCATTTTAATCATGTCATCGGAAGATTAAGGACTATAATTCCGGATCTGAAGAATTCAGCACTTAAGAGCCTTTATCTTGCCAGTTACGAGGCTACAGCATCAGTATGGACTCCTTCTCTTCCCAATGAATTCAGGAAAATTAACGGATATGACCTCCATAAGTTTCTTCCCCTGTTCGATGATCCGGCACTCTTTCCGGACGAAACAGGAAAGAGGTTTATGACCGATTTCCGGCGCACATTGTCTGAACTGATGATAAGCAATTTTTATAAGAAAGCACGTGAAATTGCGAATATGAACGGCCTTATGATAAACAGCGAAGCAGGAGGTCCGGGTTTCCCTCTGCATAATGTTCCTGTTGAACCCCTTAAATCACTGGGAGCGCTCGATCTTCCCAGGGGTGAATTCTGGATCAACCATAACAGGCTGAATGCAGACGGAATAGATATTCTGAGGGTGGTTAAGGAGGTTTCTGCAGCATCTCACATTTACCAACGTGGAATTGCTGAGGAAGAATCATTTTCCTCATTCCAGCACTGGCAGGAAGCTCCGGGCGATATAAAACCAGTCGGCGACCGTGCATTCTGCGAGGGAATGAACAGATATGTTGTTCATGGATTCAGTCATAATCCTCCCGGGACCGGCTTTCCGGGATATGTGTACCACGCCGGAACACATTTCAATGATAAAAGAGTATGGTGGCCGATGGTCAGACCTTTTAATGATTACCTGGCAAGGATATCATTGATAGCTCAGGAAACGGAATTCCAGGCGGATGTCCTTTATTATTACGGTGATGCAATCCCGAATTATACAGGTCATAAGAACAGCAGGTTCATAGCCGGACCCGGATATGACTATGAAGTGATAAATACAGAAATATTGCTTCAGCTTCAGGTGGATGATGGAGAACTTATTCTGCCCGGAGGTTCACGGTTTAAACTTCTCTGCCTTGAGGATGAGGGTGAAATTAATGCTGAGGTCCTGATGAAACTGAAGGAACTGTCAGGTCAGGGCGCATTGATCCTTGGCGAAAAACCTTTAAGGGTGACCAGGATGGAAAGTACAAGTGATACGTCTGAGTATTTGAAGATGATTGAAAAGATATGGACTAGATTTGATGAAAACAGCAATGACGGTAATCTGCCAGAATCAAAGATCATTTCAGGATTATCGCCATTTCAGGCCCTGCAGATCAATGCCAATGGGCCGGACTTTAAATATTTCGACAATGATTTGTTCCTGCTTGACTACATCCATTATTCAGATAGTAATATTCATTTCTATTTTGTGAGAAATACAACTGACAGATGGATATCGAGAAACTGCAGTTTCAGACTGAAAAGCGGAATCCCTGAGATATGGGATCCTGTTACCTGTGACATATCTCCGGTTTTGATCTTAAATCAGGAACCGGATTACATTAGCATGCCTCTCAGCTTTCCTCCTTACGGATCATATTTTGTTGTATTCAGGGAAGGAGAACCGGCGAAACATTACGATTCGGTTTTCAGCCGTGATACAATACCTCCTGCCGTTAGTTACAGTAACGGCCGGTTTTCGATCCTTGAAAACGGAATATTTACCCTTTCATCTGAAAGTGGTAAGTCAAAAATCAACAGCAGCATTAAGGTTCAGAATCTTGACGGAGCCTGGGAACTTTTCTTCGGGGAGGGACAGGGAGCTCCCACCAGGGTCATTTTCCCTGAGCTTATCTCATGGACAGATCATGAGAATCAGGCAATTAAATACTATTCGGGAATAGTGAAATATGTTAAGACATTCCAGTATGATATAAATTCGTCATATGGTGAAGGGAAGAAGGTGTTTCTTGATCTCGGTGAACTATCAAAGATCGCGGATGTCAGTCTGAATGGTAAACACCTTGGGGTTGCCTGGACAAAGCCATTCAGGTTTGACGTGACAGGCATCCTTAAGAATGGAGATAATACCCTTACTGTTGAAGTAGCCAATACATGGTCAAACCGGCTTAAGGGAGACGCTCTTACCGGACAAAAGCATACCAACACTAACATCAGGACCACAAATATTGCGGGGTTGAACAAGATCCAGGTTCCATGGGCTGAGGTTCCGCTGATCAGATCGGGATTATTTGGTCCGGTTACGTTAATGACCATTCGTGAAATTGAGGCACCCATACAATAAATGGCGGTAAGTCTGAGGCTGAGGTTGCTTTGCCAACTGCAATTTTTTGCCAACTGCCAACTGCCAACTGCCAACTTTTAAGGTTGAGGCTGAGGTTAAGGTTGAGGCTGAGGCTGAAGGGAAAACACTATCAAAAAGTCAATGAAAGTTACAGAATACGATATGACCCAACGAAAAAATCAATAATTTTAAACTGGTTCAGAAACTGATCAGATAAATGTTAAATGATTAATGTACATATTAAATGAACTTCAATCATATATGGTCATCCGCTAAAGATTATTTATTCACTCTGGTTTTATTATTTCTTATCGTTTTATTATCAAACTCCTGTGAATTTGAGCCACACAAGATATATGAACGTACAGTAAATGAGGATGTTTCGGCTCCTGAAATTCAGGTAGTTGAGCTTAACCTTGATTATGATACAATATTTCTGTATGGATCAAAACAGATCCGTTTCAGTTTTGTCAGCAGTGATCAGGAGATTCTGGCAGTGCGGTTTACAATTGATGGTAATGAAGAGTACCTGATAAAAAATAACAACGGTATTTTTGAACTAGATTACAGGATCTATACCAATGGTATTCATGACATGGTGCTGGAAGTGTACACTGCTTCAGGATCCGGAAGCATTGCAGAGCACCTTGGGATGGAAGGATTTCTTTTTTCAAAGTCATGGGTGCTTTATATTGACCAGAATTATTCTTTTAATGTAAAATCAACAATCAGTGATGGATTTTTAAAATTATATTGGAACCGGTACCGGGGGTATGATTTTAAGGAATACGTTGTTTACAGAACCGGTTGGGGTACTGATAAAGAGCTGGCAAGGTTAAAGTCTGGCTTTTTCATTGACAACACCTATGTCGGGGAAAAAGCAAGATACGATGTGGAAGTCATTACTGACAACGGAACAATAATTCCATGGGGCTTCCTGGAACTGGAGAAGGATCTTCCGAAATTACATTTCATTATTTCAGAGTCCAACAAGTATATTGTAAAGTGGAACAAAAGCAAATATTATAATGCAGTAGATTCATTCAGATTATCTCTGGCTACTTACAAGGGATTTACTAATTCGACAAACAAAGCAATCAATGAGCCGGATGATACAACCTATATTGTCCCCACATCATATTTTGGTAATAGAATCGATGTAACATTGAGGGTCGTACCAAAGAATAGCTTTCAATATATGCCCGGATATTATTCGCTTTTTGAATCTTATCTCGAAAGTGTCGTAGTTGGATTCTCTTTTGGTACAAGGAATAAAGGCGTTACAGACATAAGCCAGGTAAGTCCCGATGAGTTTATGTACATCACCGGATCTGACAGTCTTGTTCGTTATTCAGTTACTCAAAAACAGATTGTTGAAAAATATGGATATCAGCCTATTGGCTGTACGATGGGCTGCTTTACCCGTTTTAAGGTCTCTCCGTCGGGCAAATATCTGACCACCTATGTTGATTGCGACCATGAAGTAATGCTGGCAAATTCCGGGAACCTCTTAAATCATACAATTCGTGATCTAAAATCCCTGTCAGGTTTTATGTACATACCTGAAATCCCGGTTTCTGATAAAGGTCTTGTTATTATTAATAACTCAAACGGGGGATTCTATTTGTACAATTTTAACACAGACTCAACCATCGCGTATTATAATAAAGACATCTTCACTCTTCAAGGTCTTTCAATTTCTATGAACGGTGATTATATATTGTTACTGCATGATTCTCTGCGTCTTGTTCATTATATTAATTCAGAGTTTATAAATATATGGAGCCATTCAAGATTTAATGAACCGGCATTCTATGAATTTGACGGCAAAGACTCTGGCCGGTTCGTTATCTGGAACGGTTCCATACTTTCAGTTAAACAATGCCTGGATTTTTCGACTGACTATGAATTCCCTCTTTCTGATGAGAAGATCCTGGATATAGATTATTACAACAATAAAATACTTACGTGGTCAGCAGGTCATTTGTATGTACGCAATTTTACAGACGGATCGTTATTACATGATGTTACATATACACTTTATCCCGGCTTTTGGTACAACTCCTGCCGGCTCGTCGGGAATGCAATAATTTGTATGCAGGGAGTTATCTATTTTCTTGAAGAAAATTAATTATGACTAAAGTATCATACATAACTCTTCTTTTCTTATTGGTAACTATACCTTGTAAGTCTCAACAGATAGAAACAGGAGTACAGGGTGGACTCGGCAACTATTCAATGACAGACTTAAAAGAATTAAATGAAATTGTTGTAAGACTTACTCCTTTCGACACAAAAATGGTGCACGATTTTCCTGCATATTTTTATTACAGACCATTCATATTGCTGAAGCTAAAAAAAATAAGCTTTGGACTGGTATATACTTTTCAATCTACAGGCTCAAGGATATCTGCCAGGGATTATTCCGGAGAATATCTTCTGGATATGGTAGTCAATTCGAGTGGACCGGGAATTTATGATGAAATAGTATTATATGGCCATAATAATATTCACTATTCCTTCTATTCAACATTTGGTGCATTATTTTCGAATTTGAAAATGAAAGAATCACTTGTTGTTAATGATGAATCGCAGACAGATGAAAAGTTTAAATTCAAATCCTTCAATTATTACCTCGAAGCTGGCCTGAAGATCAGTTATTCATATCAGTTCCTTGACTTTGGATTCAATGCAGGATTCCAGATACAGGCCGGAGACGGGTCATTCAGGTACTCAGAAAATGAAGACGTGAAATTGATTAATACGGAGAATAACAATCCGGTAAGACCGGAATGGAATGGATTCAGGGCAGGATTATCAATTTCATATCGCTTTCCTCAATCATCTAAATTGCCATTAAATCCTTAGAATAACTAAGATCAAAATCCAGGTATTCTGTTTTATATGCAAAGAAGAACTTTTTTTAAGAAAGGAACCCAGTTTTCTGCCGGTTGTCTGCTGACTGGAGGACTGAATTCTGTTTTTTTTCACCCGGCATTTGTGCAGAAACCAGCCCGCGATCTTTATGAACTGTTTAAAGATCCGGAATTAAGTTATCATCCTTATGTACGCTGGTGGTGGAACGGTAATAAGGTTGAAGCCGGTGAACTTATCAGGGAGCTCAGATTATTAAAAGAGGCGGGTATTGGTGGCGTGGAAATTAATCCTATTGAATTTCCGACGAGGTTTGAAGGCGATGATCTTGGCAAAATTTCCCTGAAATGGCTCAGTGATGAATGGATAGGAATGCTCAGGATCGTATTTGAAGAAGCAAAATCCCTGGGAATGACTTGCGATCTTATAGTCGGTTCAGGGTGGCCTTTTGGTGCAGAATATCTGGAAGGAGAGCAACGTAGCCGGATAGTGGCCATTGCCGTTAAGAAACTTACAGGACCTCTCGATTACGAGATATCAGAATTTGAGATCTTTAAAGAAGCTGACCCTGCTGTCAGCTCACCTTTCCCGGGAAGGACAATGGAGCTTTTATCACTATATCTTGTCCCCGATCCGCTTGAAGGTATGGATCAGGTCGTCGATCTTTCTGAAAAAAAAGTAAACGGCTCTTTCAGGATTTCAGTTCCCGAAGGTAAGCATGCCCTTTACGGACTGGTTAAGATACACGGATTCATGGAGGTGATTAACGGAGCCCCGGGGGCTACCGGTCCGGTACTGAATCACTATAATGCTGAGGTTGTAGGGATGTATCTGAAAAAAATGTCTGATGCGATTGAAAATAAAACCGGACCACTTTCAGGTCATATCAGGGCTCTGTTTACCGACAGCATGGAGCTTGAAGGCGCCAACTGGTCGACAGATATGATGAAGGAATTCAGAAAGAGAAGAGGATATGATATCTTTCCGTACCTGCCGTTCGTGCTCTTCAAAACCGGAGCAATGGGGAATATCACTGATCTTAAATACGGCGTGAATATTTCTCAGGAACTTGAAAATATGATCCGGAGAATGAGGTATGATTTTGAGATTACAAAAGCAGAACTTCTCGAAGAACGGTTCATAAAGACATTCACGGGATGGTGCAGAGAGCTTAATGTGAAATCCCGTGCACAGGCTTACGGCAGGAGTTTCTTCCCCCTCGAAAGCAGCTTTCATTACGACATACCCGAATGTGAGTCCTGGACAATGAACTGGCTGAAGCATAAGATCGGAGAAGAGATGCCCGAAGAAGATTACCGGAGGGGAAGAGCATATACAATGATCAATAAATATGTTTCCTCTGCAGCTAATCTGTCAGGTAAGCGGCTTGTAAGCTGCGAAGAAATGACTGATACTTATACGGTCTTTAATACTTCACTTGAAAATCTTAAAATCGGCGGTGATCAGAGTGCAATATCCGGAGTGACACATTCGGTCTTTCATGGTTTCAATTATTCTCCTCCCGAAGCTCCTTACCCGGGATGGATAAGATATGGAGCATATTACAATGAAAAAAATACCTGGTGGCCATGGTTTCACCTTTATAATGAATACAAAGCCAGGATGTCAGCACTTCTGCAGCACGTTACCATGTTTACCGATATAGCCATCCTGCCGCCCAACGATGATATGTGGAGCCTCATCGGATCACAGATGGAACCATTTCCTTCTGTTACCCATATCGACTGGTTTACTCTTGTATGGGAGGCAATAAATAAAAATGGAAACGGTTGCGACTATGTTTCACAAAAGGTCATACGCGATTCTCATATCACAAAAGGGTATCTTCATTGCGGAAACAGAAAATATAGTACACTTTTCCTTGTCCACATCGAAACCCTTGATACTTCTGCCGCCCGGAAGATGCTTGAATTTGTCAGATCAGGAGGCAGGATATTCTGTATTGAGACAATTCCGTTCAAATCACCCGGATGGAAAGATCATGAAATACGGGATAAGGAGATTAATGATATTATTGGTGAACTGAAAAAATATACCGGAGGTTTTATTCACCTTAAGAAACCAGAAAAGGATTTCATAAACTGGTACAGGAATATTCAGTCACAGTACAACATAATTCCTTATATAAGAATTGACAAACCTGATCCCTGGGTGATGCAGAACCGCTACAGGTCGGATAACGGTTCTGAGGTTCTTTATATCATAAATTCCCATCTGCATAATTCCTGGCGATCAAAAATCACATTTTCAAAAGTACTTTCCGCCGGAAAATTTTGCTGGATCTGGGATCCTGAGTCAGGAAAAAGATTCCGTATATCTCTTTCGCGCGATGGTAGTCTGGATGTGACCCTCGGACCTGCTGAATCCCGATTATTCGTTTTTGACAGGAATAAAAACGGTTCCTTTTGGAATCCCTTACCTGTATCGGGAACTTCCGAAGTAAGACTTGATTCCGGCTGGAGTGCCGAATTTATTCACTGCCGAAACGGATCATCCGTTAAAGTTCAGATCGACACACTCAAAGATCTGAAAGATATACCTGAATTTGCGGATTTTGCAGGGATTGTTATTTATCGTAACAAAGTCATGATCGATAGCCCTGCAAAATTGTATATTAATCTCGGAAAGGTATGGGGTGTTTCGGAACTCAGAGTTAACGGATGCTATTGCGGTGCGAAGTGGTATGGGCGGAGGATTTTCAATATCAGTAAATACCTTAAACAGGGGTTGAATGAAATTGAAATTTCAGTTGCAACATCAATGGGGAATTACATGAAATCGCTTACAGATAATCCCATTGCTCAGTATTGGACGAATGAGAAGAATAAGATTCAGCCTGTTCAATCAATGGGGCTTATCGGGCCGGTGACGATTTATTAGCGGCTCAGGGGCGCAGAGGCACAGGGGTTGAAGAAGGAGGGGGAGATAAGGGGAAAAGGAGATTGGGAAGAGGAGATAAGGGGAAGAGGAGAGAGGGAGAAAAGGGGAAGAGGGGAAGCGTAGAGTTTTCAGGTTCCAGGTTTCAGGTTTCGGATAATTATATTGTTAAATCAAAAATTTAATATTATGAAAATCTTCAGGTTATTGCTGGTAATCATAATTCTGTCGACAACATTTTTGTTGTCGGCTAAAGATTACAATGCTTCAATGTTTGGGGTAAAATCCAATGGGA
>JAKQPD010000431.1 GCA_029564935.1 Bacteroidota bacterium | reverse complement strand
GCAACCTCAAGATTATTCAGGTCTGAAAAGGGAAAGTGAGTGTTGCCTTTAATTCCAATTTCGGGAAGGTGAACCACTGTCACATCACCACCATGAAGGTTAACGATATCCCTCCATAACCTAGCTATTTCAAGCCTGGCTCTCCAACCATCCTGTCCCGGATTAGCACTTGGTTTATCTGGTATGTTATCACCGTAGAAAATTACAATTGGAATTTTCGTAAGCTTCATAAAATCAGCCATCGAAATTGCAACACCTTCAAGGGAACCTCCGGAACTTGCGATCGGGGCAGGCACCTGTCCTTCCGGAAAAACAAAACCACTTCCGGGTTCATATGATGTAATGGCTTTTACTTTTTCATTCTTTATTGCTGTAAGCCAGCCCATTCCACCGGAATGAGAATGAGTAACAAGAATGGCCGGACCGATTTTATCGAAAAGCGCTGATATGGCATTTACATTTACTTTATAATCTATTGGTCCTATGTTGGGAACCATCTGCCTGAAATACTGGTTAAGAGTTGCCGAATCTTTTTTGAATTGCACCCCCTCAAAAAAGTTTGGCCAGATACCCAGGCGGAAAGTTCCAAACCATTGTTGTTCGTCCGGTACTGGTGATATTGTTGTTTCCACTGTACTGCGGCTTGCATTCCCTCTTCTAGGTTGATCTATCAGATATACTCCGAAATTGCGGCGAAGAAAAATATTCTGAAAACCTTCCCTGCCGTCAGGAGTTGTTTCCCATGTTTTGGAAAACTGCCCGATACCATGCCACATGACAAGCGGGTATTTCCGGGCTTTGACAGGTATCTGGTAAAAAACATATGCGTGGTCTCCTCTGAAGGTTTGACCTGATGGAGACGGTCTATAGGGATCAAAAGTACCTGGACTGTTAATCACAGTTCCTCCAACAGCAAAACTTCCCTGATCCTCGATGATCAGAGGCTGTTGTTTTATTCCTTTCTGAGATGAAACAGAAAAAATGGTACAAAAAGCTGTAAGAATGAAAAATATTACTTTTTTATTTAATACAAGCCTGTTTGGAATTATTTTATTCATGTCAAATTCTTTTAAAGATCAGATATCAAGACTTCTGCCGATACAAAGGTGAGATGAAATAGCCAGTGGCTTATTATACGAATTACTGATTCTTGTACCAGAATTACTGATTGTGCATCCCCCTGTTTATCTTAAACATAAATATGATATAACTTTGAAGAAATAATTACATCTGAAACTCATGAATGAAATTTTAAAACTTGATACCATATCACAGTTTAATACCCTCAGGGGTATTGAAACACTGCATCCTTTAGTGAGTGTTCTTGATTTTTCAAAAATGAAGCTCATCCCTGAAGCAAGGGCAAATTATGGTTTCTATTGTGTCTTCCTTAAAGAAGCGGTTTGTGGAGATCTGAAATACGGATGTAAAACTTATGACTATCAGGCAGGAACGATTGTATTTATTGCACCCGGTCAGGTTGTCGGAATAGGAAATAAACCGGGCAATCCCTTACCAAAAGGATGGGGACTTATTTTTCATCCTGATATTATTAGAGGGACTTCTCTTGGGTATAATATTAAGAAATACACCTTTTTCTCATATGAATCCAGTGAAGCCCTCCATGTTTCAGAGAAGGAGAGACAGATTATTCTGGACTGTTTTTACAAGATCAGCCATGAGCTCAGGCAATCGATAGATAAGCACAGCAAGACACTGATTGCAAACAACATCGAGTTACTTCTGAATTACTGCATGAGATTCTATGACCGCCAGTTTATTACCCGCAGTGATGCAAACAAGGACATTCTTGAAAGATTTGAACAGGTACTGGACAATTACTTTCAATCAGAATTGATTCAGACTTCAGGTTTGCCAACAGTAAAATACTGTGCTGACCAGCTACATCTGTCGCCAAATTACTTTGGAGACTTAATCAAAAAAGAAACCGGTAAGTCTGCCCAGGAAAACATCCAGAATAAGGCGATAAATATTGCCAAGGAAAAAATTTTCGACAGGAGTAAAACATTAAGCGAAATTGCCTATGAACTGGGGTTCAAACATCCACAGCACTTCAGCAGGATGTTTAAGAATGAGACAGGTCAGACACCGAATGAATACAGGTCACTAAGGTTCAGATACCCGTGATCAGAAAACGGGACGACTGGACTATTGTAAATATATCGCCACGAAATGCGGGCTTACGAAATACGACTTTTATATACCCTCCCGAAAGATTAGTTAGAAGATGCACTAAAGGTTCAATTTCAAAGCATACTTATCAAAGCGTATGGCAAGGGAATAATGTTAACTACCACCAAACTCAATTAAAAATGCCCTTATCCTTATCCGTTTTAAAGTAGTAAAATAACGGGTGATAATTCTTCAGGCACGGGCAATAAATTAACATTTATTAAGATTACAATGGCTGGAGGATTCATACCTTTGATTTACTCAGACACTTGTTTCTTTACTTTAAACCTTAATTTAGAAAAAATGAATAAGCAAATCAAAAACCTTCAGGTTTCCGGCAAATCTTTAATGCGGCTTCTGGCATTAACTGTAATGTCAGTGTTCATAATTCTCCCGGCGAATATTAATGCACAGGGATCAAAAGCAAATTTTTCCGGTACATGGACTTTAAATGAAAGCAAAAGCACACTTCCACAGGGTGGCGGAGGCCGCCAGAGAATGGGCGGCCGGGAATTTACGATTACTCAGGAAGCAAATCTTCTTACCCAGACAAGGACCGGTCAGGATGGTACTGCAAGAGCGACAAAATATGCTCTCGATGGTACTGAAAGTGTAAATGCATTTGGTGAGTTTGAAAGGAAATCAACTGCAAAATGGTCAGCTGACGGAAAATCTCTTACAATTACAACCAAATCAAATTTCAACGGGAATGAAAGAACCTCCACCGAAGTCTGGAGCCTGGTTGATGCAAAAACTCTTTCAATTGTATCCACACGGCAGGGGCAGAATGGTGAAGTAAAGAGCACCATGGTTTATGATAAGAAATAATATCATAAAATATGAATGATGAAAAGGCTCCCTGACGGAGCCTTTTTAATTTAAATAATGTTGTTAAAGTAAATACCTGAATGGGTCATTTTTAAAATTTAATTGGATATATTTATACTTATCAAAGCAGAATTTTTGTCGGATCTTAACTATAAATCCATCAGCAGATGAAAAAAGTATCATGTATTGTATTGTTTTTATTTATATCAATTAGTTTGTTCCCTGAAGAAATACACGTTTCGGTAAACGGGAATGATAAGAATAAGGGTTCGTCAGAGAGTCCTTTCCGGACTATCAACCGGGCCGCAGACAAAGCCATGCCCGGAGATATAATTATTGTCCATTCAGGAGTATATCGTGAACAGATTATTCCTCCGAGAGGCGGAAATTCAGAAACTGAGAGGATAATTTACCAGGCAGCCCCCGGGGAAAATGTCGAAATTAACGGTTCGGAAATAGTAAAAAACTGGGTAAAAGTACAGAACGATACCTGGTCCGTAAAGATATCCAACAGCTTCTTCGGAACATTCAATCCCTACAGCGATCTTATCAGGGGTGACTGGTTTACTCCTACCCCAAAAGACAGGAAATATCACACAGGTGCAGTTTATCTGAATGGCGACTGGCTGATGGAAGCAGCATCACAGAGTGAAGTAATGAGGCCCGCAGATAAGAATAACCTGCTATGGTATGCAACTGTTGATTCTACAACAACAACTATTCTTGCCCAGTTTAAGGATGCAGACCCAAACCGGGAAACGGTTGAAATTAATGTCAGACAAACTATATTTTATCCCGATAAGCCTTTTATAAATTTTATAACCATCCGTGGTTTTAAAATGCAGCATGCTGCAACAAACTGGGCTCCACCAACGGCTGAGCAGATGGGTCTTGTCGGAACACACTGGAGCAGGGGATGGATAATTGAAAACAATGTGGTACAATATTCAAAATGTGTAGGGATCTCACTTGGGAAATACGGTGATGAGTTCGACAATAAAGACACCGAATCAGCTATCGGATATGTCGGAACTATTAACAGGGCGCTTGCCTTTGGATGGAATAAGGGTACTATCGGAAGTCATATTGTAAGGAATAATACAATCGCATTCTGTGAGCAGGCCGGTATAGTAGGCAGTATGGGGTGTGCATTCAGCATTATTCATAACAACATAATTCATGATATTCATGTAAGGAAGCTATTTACCGGAGCAGAAATGGCCGGTATAAAATTTCATGGAGCAATTGATGTACAGATCTTTAACAATCATATTTACAGAACAACCCTTGGTATATGGCTCGACTGGATGGCACAGGGTGCACAGGTAAAGAATAACCTGATGCATGATAACTCGCTGGACCTTTTTCTTGAAGTCGACCATGGCCCGATGCTTATAAGTAATAATATTTTTCTTTCGGGGACAAACCTTCTTATGAATTCAAGCGGGGCAGCTTTTGTTCATAATCTGTTTGGAGGGAATATGAATGTAATTGCTTATGACTCACGGCTTACTCCATACCATAAACCACATTCGACATTTGTTGAGAAACTTCATGACAATCCCGGAGGAGATGTACAGTTCGTCAACAATTTATTTGTGAACCAGGGGAATGCCAGCCAGTATGGAAGTGCCATGCTGCCTGTTACATTCGATGGAAACGTATTTACAAAAGGAACGGTCAGACCAGTAACCGGGAAATTACAGGAAAGATTTGGTGAAATGAGCACAGAAGCCAAAGAAGCATTCAAGAAAATGCAACCTCAGGATGCACGGGAGATAAATTCATTAATTAAACCTGATTTTGACGGGATGGCAAAAGTTGTTTTCGAAAACGGTGAATATTTTCTGGATCTGGCTTTGGATAAAAGCTGGCTGACAGAGCAAAAAAGAACACTGGTTACAACAAATTCATTAAGAAATGCTCTCGTTCCTGATCTTCCGTTCGTGAATACAGACGGTTCACAATTAATTATAGATAAGGATTATTCCGGGTCCCTCCGTAATAAGGAAAATCCTTCACCGGGTCCGTTTGAGATCACGAAGAGCGGAAGGCAAAGGATCAGGGTATTTTAATCTGATTCTAATTATTGAGGGTCACTTCCCACGCTCCGGGTTCGTTTATTGTAAATTCAAATATAACTTCAATCTGGCCGGTACGCATTTTGTTCCAGGTCATATACTTGACTTTTACATCAAGGGGGAACAAAACATTCTGAATTCCATACATTTTCCCTGAGCGGTATTCAGAACCACTGCTTGAGGCAATCGAGAAATTCTCAATGGCAACATTATCGGAACCTGCCTGCAATAATAATATTCTCACACCTTCAATTGCTCCGGATTTCTTGAAAGTGGAACGTGCCAGATTCATACTTCGTGTAATTTTATATGAAGGAACAAGTTCTTCCCCGGCATATTCATCATCTTTCCAGTATCCGG
>JAKQPD010000351.1 GCA_029564935.1 Bacteroidota bacterium | reverse complement strand
CCGAAAAGGCTCAGGTCATAAATCACTTAAGTACGGCAACCGATACTTAATTTTATGAACACAAAATATACCACATTAGAGAACTCAGTAAAATCAACTTTAATAATCCCTGCCCTTCTTGCCACTCCTTACCCCCGGGGGGGCGCTCAGACTCAAAGGTCCCCCCTGGGGCCTGCCTGCCGAAGCGACAGCGCAGGCAGGGATTTAGGGGTGAGTTATAAAGTAGGATCACTAAGGTTATCACTAAAGCAGACTAAGGAATATAATAATTTATATATTTGTGAAGTAACCAGCTAAAAATGAAATAAATCAGATGCCATGAAAGATAACCGCAGAGGTTTTATTAAGAAAAGTACGGGACTAGCAGCAGCAGTAACCCTGGGAGGATTAACTACCGCCTGCACAAAATCAGCTTTGAAAAGTAAAATAACTGGTAAGGCTCCAAAGCCGTATTTAAAGGATGCCGGGATCAAATTTGCATTTCTTAATGGCCCGACATCGCCGAAAGTTCCGTTTGCAAAACAACTGGCTGTTAACTATGCAGTTTCAGGAGTGGAATGGATTAAAGGAATGAATCCGTGGGATCCTGAAGTCATAAAAGCCACAAAAGCAACCTGGGACAAGCTGGGAATTAAATGGTATGTTGTTGAGGGACCTCCCTCACTCGGTACAAAAACCAAGCTTGGGCTGGATGGCCGGGATGAGGAGATCTCGAATTTCATAACCTTCATTAAAAATCTGAAAAAGTATGGCGATGTTGATATAATCTGCTATAACTGGATGCCTGTAATAAGCTGGGCACGGACAAACAAGGAACGTCCCGGCAGGGGAGGCGCGCTGATGCTTGAATTTGATTATGAGGTAATGAAACCGGCTCCAATGACAGAATATGGCGAGGTTTCAAAAGAACACTTGTGGACTACCCTTGAATATTTTGTTAAAGCTGTAATGCCGGAGGCAGAAAAGATTGGAATGAGAATGTCTATGCATCCTGATGACCCGCAGGTGGATGTTATTCAGGGAATATCCCGGATCATGAACACCGTAGCCAGTCATGACCGCCTTCTGGCAATGTATCCCAAACCCTGTAACGGGATCACAATGTGCCAGGCAAATTATATGGGAATGCCCGATCTTGTAAATATTCCCGTCCAGGTCAGAAAATGGGGCAGAGATGTGATTAATTTTGTTCACTTCAGAAATGTAAAGGATCTGAGCGGGGTCAGACCGAGTACTCATTTCACAGAAACCTTCCATGATGAAGGGGATATTGATATGTACGAAGCTATGAAAGCTTATATAGAAATTGGTTTTGACGGACCAATGAGACCCGATCACGTCCCGGTAATGGCAACCGAGATCGAAGCCGGAATGAGAGGGGGTTATACAACTCTTGGAAACCTTTATGCAATAGGATATATGCGCGGACTCGCTGAGGCTGTTGCCAGGGAACTCAACAGATCATGACCCACAGTGCACCGTACAGATATATTCGCATGTACCACAAACTTTTAATACCTCCCTGCAATTTAAAAACTATCCGGGCTACATACGATTCCGGAATGTAACTTCAGGTCTGCTAATTTATTGACCTGCTGATACAATAAAAAATCCTGATTTTTTCGTCAGGAATCATCTCCTTCTGTCTATATATGATATACAGCAACAGCGAAGCTATGCCCGATAATGAGAAAAAA
>JAKQPD010000329.1 GCA_029564935.1 Bacteroidota bacterium | reverse complement strand
TTATGAAAAATGAAACAGTAGTATCCTGCTTTCGGAATGAAAATATCAGGAGTACATTGAACAAAATCAGGCTTATACTGACTGTCATAATTGCAATGATTGTCAGTATCCACTCAGTTTCCGGGGTTTCCTTCAAAGATGGAGCGGAACCGGTCGTTCAGCAGAATAAGGAGATCAGCGGATCGGTAAAGGACAATCAGGGACTTCCCCTTCAGGGTGTCTCAGTAGTGGTGAAAGGTACGACAACCGGAACGATCACTGATGCAGGTGGTCTCTTCAGACTCTCCGTACCTGCCGACTCAAAGACCCTCATATTCTCATTCATCGGGATGAGATCACAGGAAATCGAAATAGGGAACCAGTTGACCTTCAACATTGTTATGGCTGAAGAATCATACCTGGTCGATGAAGTGGTTGTTGTCGGATATGGACGGACTGCTAAAAAAGATCTCACCGGAGCTGTAACTGTTGTTGAAGCTGAAGAAATGAACAAGGGAGTCTATTCATCCCCCACCCAGATGCTTCAGGGTAAAGTACCCGGACTCAATATTACAAGGAGCGGTGATCCGTCGGGTAGTGCATCAATAACCCTTCGCGGACCATCAACACTGAGAACAGGCGCTGCCATGGAGCCTTTTTATGTTATTGATGGTGTTCCCGGTGCATCAATTGATGCCGTGGCCCCTGATGATATTGTAAGCATAAATATAATGAGGGATGCATCTTCAACAGCTATTTATGGTTCACGGGCCGCAAACGGGATCATTCTTATAACCACACGCAGGGCCAAAACCAATGAATCCTATTTCACTTATAACGGTTACGCTGCTGCAGAAACAGTTTCAAACCGGATAGAAATGCTTTCGGCAGAGGAACTAAGGACTTTCCTTACGGCAAATAGTAAAACACCGCTCGACGAAGACGGATCCAGCACCAACTGGCAGGATGAGGTAATGAGAACAGGGATTTCCCATAATCATAACTTCTCGTTCGGCAATTCATCCGAAAACACAAGATACAGTGCAAGCATAAACTACCTCAATAACCAGGGGATTATAAAAACAAGTTCAATGGACCGCCTGACTGCAAGGATCAGTGTGGAACAGCAGGCTGTTAACGACAGAGTGACACTGGGACTGAATCTTTCAAATACTGAAACAAACCAGCATGTAATCCGGCAGGAACTTTTTGCAAATATGCTGAAATATTTGCCGACAATAGGAATTTACAATCCCGATGGCACATATTATCAGAACACACAAAACAGCAACTACCATAATCCCGTGGCTATCCTTGATAATGACCTCGATGACAGGAAGATCAGCAACCTTCTTGCAAACATGACATTAAAGGTCAATATTCTCAAAGGACTTACCTATGATGCCAGCGCTTCATACCAGAATACGGACATTAAGCGGAATGTATATGATAAACAGGCTTCCACCCTTAAAATAGGATCGAATGGTTTTGCCCTTCGCTCTGAATATGCAAACCGTAAAACACTGTTCGAAAATTATCTTACTTATGAAAACCTGTTTGGAAAGCACTCTGTCAAGATACTTGCAGGTTACTCCTGGCAGCAGGACAAGCTTAACGACGGGTTCCAGGCGGCCAATGCCAATTTTGTTACAGACGATCTTCTTTATAACAACCTTTCACTTGGCAGTTCTCCTGACAAAGTAACCACTCAGGAACGTTTCGGAACTGCCACGATACAGACATTAAGGATCATTTCTGCTTATTCGCGGCTCAATTATCAGTTTGCCGACCGTTATCTTCTGCAGGCAACAATAAGGCGTGACGGATCCTCGGCTTTCGGTGAGAATAACCGCTGGGGGACATTCCCTGCCGTCTCTGTTGGATGGAGGATCACCAATGAACCTTTTATGCAGAATCAGAAACTGTTCAGTGATCTCAAGCTCCGTATCGGCTATGGTATAAGCGGGAATTCCCTCGGCTTCGATCCCATGATCTCGAAACTGAAATACGGACTTACAGGCGTCACTTATATTAATGGTGAGCAGGTCCAGTCAATCGGGGTTACCCAGAACGAGAATGCCAACCTTAAATGGGAATCAACGGCAATGTCGAATATCGGTCTTGACTTTGCTTTCCTGAAAGGCAGAATTACCGGTACCCTGGAGGTTTATGACAAGGAGACCAAGGATCTGATCTGGTATTACCCGGTAAAAGTACCTCCTTACCTTTATCCTTACCTTTGGGCAAATGTCGGCGAAATAAGCAACAAAGGGATAGAATTCCAGATTGACGCAACACCCGTAAGGACAAATAATTTCCAGTGGACAACATCTTTCAATATTTCGTCCAATAAAAACGAAGTGAAATCCCTTTCAAATGATCAGTTTGAAACTCCCGAAATTGGTATCAGAACAGCTGCAATCGGTGGTAAAGGTCAGTCAGGCAATCCTACACAGGTCATCATGGAAGGACAACCTCTGGGTACTTTCTTCCTGAGGCAGTGGGCAGGAAGGGATGAAAGTGGCGTATCATTGTTCTTTGCAGCCAATGGCGATAAATTACGTGTTGTAACAGTCGATGATTTCGCTATCTGCGGTTCAGCGCAACCTAAATTCCTGTTCGGATGGAATAACAGTTTCGCATACCGGAAATTTGATCTGAGCTTTTTCTTCAGAGGCGTTGCAGGAAATAAGATACTTAACGGTACCCTTGCCGGACTCAATGATGTTAACTATGCAGCAAGCAACAATATTCCGAAGTGGTCACTGCGCGAACCTGTCGGAGATATAAACTCATTCTACTACTCCGATCGCTTCCTTGAAAGCGGGACATATGCAAGGCTTGACAATGCAACACTCGGATATACAATCGATCTTTCAAAACTCAGGATCAAAAGCGCCCGTATCTATGTTACCGGGAACAATGTTTTCGTTCTGACCGGGTACAGGGGTGTTGATCCTGAAATCAATATGGGAGGGATCGAACCCGGTATTGACAATAATAATTTCTACCCAAAAACACGTTCATTCATTCTGGGTTTAAATCTTAATTTTTAAATCCGGTCACGAAACGAATTAAAATCAGAAAATATGAAAATGAAGAAATATTATATACTGAATCTGATTCCGGTGGTCTTTTTGTCAGCATTGATAATGAGCGCCTGCACCGATCTTGATATAGACGTTGAATCAGAACTCACACCAGAGAACTTTCCTACCCAGCCATCTCATTTTGAAGCGGCTAAGGGTCCTATTTACTCCAATTTACCGAGCGCTTATGCAATAGATTACTGGAGACTTCAGTCATTGTCCACCGATGAGGTACTTATCCCCGCCCGCGGAGGTAACTGGGATGATGGCGGAATTTACAGGGAACTTCACAAACACACCTGGACAAAAGATCATTCAATTGTCAGGGGGATATGGGAATACGGATTCAGGGGAATAAGCTCCTGTAACCAGATCCTGACGATGTTCGATGCAGTCCCTGAAGGGGAATTGAGGAACAAACAATTTGCCGAAATAAGAATGATGAGAGCTTTTTACTATTTCCTTATGCTTGATAATTTCGGAAACGTGCCGATCCTTGAAAAATTCGGAGATGATACTCCGACTTCAACACGTGCTCAGGTATTTGCCTTTATTGAAAGTGAAATACTGGATATTTTACCGTATCTCCCAACCGCAAAAGATGCATCAACGTATGGCAGACCCACAAAATGGATGGGACACGCGCTGCTTGCAAAGATGTACCTGAACTCAAAAGTATATACCGGCCAGGCAAAATGGAATGAAGCTGTTGCACAGTGCGACTTCATAATTAAATCGGGATTATTCAGCCTCGACTCCGATTACAAAAGTATGTTCCTTCCTACCAATGGCCCCTCGGTAAAGGAATTCATATTCGCCATCGTCTATGATGCTTTTAAAATTACCGGAAATTCATTTACACGTTATTCCCTTACTCCCGAACTGAAAGATAAATACTTCCTTGGCTCGAGGTCTCCAAGTAACTGCATGAAGACCCTGCCGGAATTCTATGATAAGTTCAATCTGCCGGGTGATGTGAGAAATACAACATGGCTCATCGGACCCCAGTTCAATAATGACGGAACTCCGATAACCGTAAAGACAACATATATCAAGCTTGACGAGACCTATACCGGTCCTCCAAGGGATACTATCTGGCAGCTTAACCTTACCAGGGAAGTATGGTTGCGGGGCGATCCACTCAAAATGGATACAGGCAACGACTGGCTCGCACAGTATATGGGAGCCCGATCAATTAAGTTCTATCCCGACAAGAACTGGGATCCCGTAAGCCGCAGCGATAATCATGATTTCCCGGTATTCAGATATGCCGATATTCTTATGATGAAAGCTGAAGCCATCCTTCAGGGTGCTACCGCAACCGAGGGAGATACCCCGATGTCACTTGTCAACCAGATACGTAACCGTGCAAAAGCCCCACTGTTCGAAGCCAACCCGACTCTTACGGAACTGCTCGACGAACGGGCAAGGGAATTTGTATGGGAAGCCTGGAGAAGAAACGATATGATACGATTCGGCATTTATAAGGATAAATGGCTGTTCAAAGACACTGAAAGTGAGAAATACCGTGAACTATTTCCGGTACCGGCAAGCCAGATCAACCTTAATCCGAAACTGGTCCAGAATCCCGGATACTAAAAGGAGTTCCGGATTGAAAATGTTATTTGAAGAGTACTAAATTTTATTAACTTCCGCAGCTGATACCAGAGGCTGTCTGAAGACTCCTTTGTGTTCTTTGTGTGGTATCACCAAGAACACAAAGGATTTATATGTAACTGCGTGCCGCAATCTGAAGACAGCTTCATATTTATAAATATCTAATTATGAAGGAATTTGAAGTTATCGACTGGATAGTATTCTTTACATATGCTGCAATAATTGTAGCAGTCGGATTATGGGTTTCCAGAAGGAAAAAGGGGCAGGAACGAACTTCACAGGATTACTTTCTGGCCAGCAGGTCACTTCCCTGGTGGGCTATCGGATCAACTCTTCTTGCTGCCAATATCTCCGCCGAGCATTTCATTGCAATGTCGGGATCAGGATATGCCATAGGTCTTGCAATCGCAGCTTACGAATGGATAGCGGCAGCCTCGCTGATCTTTGTAGCCAAATTCTTCCTTCCGGTATTCATCAGCAAAGGATTTTTTACAATGCCGGATTATCTTTCACAAAGATATGACAGAAAGGTAAGTACATGCTTCGCAGTGTTCTGGATACTGGTTTACATATTTGTCAATATGACCTCAGTAATCTATCTCGGAGCGCTGGCAATGGAAAGGATCATCGGCATCCCACTGGTTTATGGCGTTATCGGATTTGCTGCTTTCTCGGCTTTATACTCCCTCTGGGGCGGAATAAAAGCCGTTGCATGGACCGATATTGTAAACGTGGCTGTGCTTATAATCGGAGGTCTGATAACAACTGCGCTGGCTTTAAATACTCTGAGTGATGGTAACGGTGTTATTGCCGGCTTCAACGAACTGCTGCAGAAAGCACCCCAGAAGTTCCATATGATAATTGAAAAGGGAACTCTTTTTGCTCCTGACGGGAAAGGCGGATTGAAGGATGCATTTTCCGATCTTCCCGGCCTCGGGGTTATAATCGGATCTATGTGGCTTACCAACCTGAGCTTCTGGGGATTCAACCAGTTTATAATCCAGAAGGGACTTGCTGCAAAAAGTCTTAAGGAAGCACAACTGGGCGTGGCCTTTGCCGGATATCTTAAACTTCTCGTTCCACTGCTTGTTGTTATTCCCGGTATCGCAGTTTTTGCGATGGGTACTGAACTCGGCAAATCCGATGAAGCATATCCCTGGCTTATAAGGAACATCATTCCGGTAGGTATAACCGGACTCTCATTTGCTGCAATAGCAGCTGCCGCTGTCTCTTCAATAAGCTCGATCGTAAACAGCGCTTCCACGATCTTTACAATGGATATATATAAAAGCTTTATAAACAAAAAAGCTTCAGAAAAAGAATTGGTGAGGGTCGGGACAATAGTAGCATTTTTCGCACTTCTTATTGCAACAATAGTGGCACCTCAGCTGAGAACTCTCGATCAGGCATATCAGTATATCCAGGAGTATACCGGATTTATCTATCCGGGGGAATTCCTGATCTTTTTCTGTGGATTGTTCTGGAGAAAAGCCTCCTCAAGGGCAGCCCTGTGGGTGGCTTTGCTTACAATACCAATGGGCCTGGCAATGAAAACAATTTTCCCGGAAATGCCATTTGTCCTCAGGATTGGTTACGTTTTCATTATCCTGTCCTTTGTAATGGTGATCGGGAGTATTCTTGACAAAAGACATAATGTAGATAATGTGATTGATCTTACCTCCGGAAATAAAATTGCCAGTCTGGGAATAAAATTAGTGGCATTTGCCATGCTTGCCGGGGTAATTGCTGCATTTTTTGTCTACCCGCTCAGAACATTTGCTCTTGAAGCTGTTTATGTACTTGTATTCATGCTCCTGCTGCTTGGTCTTATACTGATCTTTAACAACAGACTGAAGAAGATGGATCACAAGGCAATAAT
>JAKQPD010000328.1 GCA_029564935.1 Bacteroidota bacterium | reverse complement strand
GGGAAAAATCCACCCAGCGAAAGGATAAATATCGGCTGGATTGGTTGCGGAAGACAGGGAAGAGGCGACATAATGGGAACAATGAGGTTCGATTCTGCCATGGTGATGGCCGTGTCGGATGTTGATTCAAACAGAATGGCTCTTGGCAAAAAAATGGTAGAGGATTTTTACAAGCGTAAAACAGGAAGTACCAGTGCCGTATCGGTGAAATCCTTTGCCGACTACAAGGAGATGCTTCTCGATAAATCCATCGACGCGGTGATGATAACCACTCCTGACCATTGGCATTCACAACCTGCAATCGAAGCTGCTCTTGCAGGAAAAGATATTTACCTCGAGAAACCAACATCCCTTACGATCACCGAAGGCAGACTGCTCAGCGATGTGGTCAGACGTAAAAAAGTCATCCTCCAGGTAGGTACCCAGCAGCGATCAAGTCCCCAGTGGAGAATTGCCGCTGAACTGGTAAGGAACGGAAGAATAGGGAAACTTCATACTGTGAAAATAGGTCTTCCCGGTGACCCTTCAGGTCCTGAAGCTCCGGAAATGCCGATCCCGAAAAATCTCAACTATGATATGTGGCTGGGATCAACCCCTTATGTCTATTATACCGAAATACGCGTACATCCGCAGAAAGATTTCGACAGACCCGGATGGCTACGATGCGAGCAGTTCGGAGCCGGAATGATAACCGGGTGGGGCCAGCATCACTATGATTCTGCTGCATGGGGTATGGATACTGAACTGACCGGGCCAATATCGGTCCAGGCTGTTGCCCAGTTCCCTAAATCAGGCCTCTGGGATGTCCATGGCGACTTTATGTCTGTTGCTGAATATAAGAACGGAATTACTCAGCTTACAAGTGGTACCTATCCGAACGGAGTAAGATATGAAGGAACCGAAGGCTGGATATTCGTAACCCGTGGCGCGTATACTGCAACCGCGAGTGATCCTGTAGTGGTGGACAGAAATGCAAAATCGCTTGATGCAAGCGATCCAAAAATCCTTACCCCGCTCACCGGCCCCAATGTAATCCGCCTTTATGAGAGCGATTCACAACAGGGTAACTGGCTCGATTGCATCAAATCGAGAAAAGAACCGATATCACCTGTTGAGATAGGTCACAGAGCCTGCAGTGTTTGTCTTGTCGTACATATAGCTATGAAACTTGGCAGAAAGCTGAACTGGGATCCCGACAAGGAAAGATTCATAAATGATGATGAAGCAAACAGTATGCTTTCACGCCCGCAAAGAGCTCCTTACGGAACAAATTATATTAAAATGTAAATCATTAATAATGAGAAATATTCTTTTAAGAAGCCTGATGATTTTTTCAGGCCTCATGTTTTCTTTAAATCTCAGTGCAGCAAAGATCACTGCCGAAAAAGTCGGATCAAAGATCAATGTCACTGTAAACGGTAAGTTTTTTACCAGCTATATCTTTTCGGAAGATGAAAAATATCCTTTCTTCTTTCCCGTGAACGGACCATTGTCAGGAGGATCGGTAACATCCATGAGAAATGCTGTCTATCCCCATCACACATCTCTGTTCTTCGGCTGTGACATGGTTAATGGAGGCAATTACTGGCAGGAAGGACTTGACCGTGGAAGGATCATTTCGGTAAATGCACAGATAGAAAAGCAGGGAGGGGATACTGTAATAATAACTGATGAATGTATCTGGATCCGGCCGGGTGCATTATCTCCTGTAAAGGATACCAGAAGATTTATCATAACTGCTCCGGCAGAAAAATACTATCAGATTGATGTCGAAATATCCATGGAAATGCTGATGGATGTAGTGATCAGAAAAACAAATCATTCCCTTTTCAGCGCAAGGATGACTGCTGATCTTGCAGTCACAAACGGAGGTACCATGATCAATGCAGAAGGTTTAAAGGGTGAAAAAGATACTTTCGGCAAAGGCTCCGCATGGATAGATTTTTACGGCAAAAGAGGTAATATCATTGAAGGTCTGGCAATTCTTCAGCATCCCTCCAATCCCTGGTATCCGTCACCATGGTTCACAAGGGATTACGGATTCATGTCCCCCACCCCTATGTACTGGCCTCAGAATGACAAGGATACATCTATGAAAAAAGGGACGGTGCTGGTTCTCAGGTACAGGGTACTGGTTCATTCAGGATCTCATACAGATGCCGACATAGCCGGGAAATTTGATGAATACAAGAAGACATCAACGTATTAAAATACGTTTTTTAATACGTTTTTTAATACGTTGATCTGTGAATTTTGATTATTCGGGTAAGTATGAAGAGCCGTACCCGTAAAGCGCATTGCTCTCAACTTAACGGAGTTTTGTGGGCAAAAGTTTCCCCCCGCTTTGGCGGGAGGTGGCCAGACTACAAGACCATCTAATAGGCAGAAATATAGATGTTCTGGCCGGGGTGGTTTATTTTATTCGGAGAAATAAATTCTCGTTTGCTACTTCCGTTCTAACCACCCCGGCCGGGAAAAGGGCAATTGTAAAAATTTCAAAATTAGTAATCCCGGCCACCCCTCCTTTGAAAGGAGGGGAAAGTTATTTGCCTATAATTCTGATAATTACAGCAGGTAATTTATTAAATTATTCTACTAATGACAACATTTTGTAAGTTACACAATTTATGATACTTACAATTTTGTCATTACAGCTGGTGTGCAAAAAAATTTTGTATTGAGACTTAAGTTGACGGCTATGCCGTAAACCGGAGAGATTCTTATTTCAAATGTATAACAGGAAATTCCGATATCCTCAGTCGTGTGCAGCCATAAGGGATTAATTCCAGATCCTGTACCGTTCCCTCCACCTTCTGGCTCCTTTTGCCCAAACAGGTATCCTGAAATGCAATGGAAATTTAGCCGGTTTCATGGATTCGATTTTAAATCTGATAATCCCTTTAAAAGGATAATCGGTCTGTTCGTGGATCACCACCGTCCGTCCTTTCCCAACCCTGGCAGTTACGTAATTCGGACCGTAAGCCACAGCTATCAGACCGCAATCATTTGTTGCCATCCACATATTTTCGATGAAGCGTGGCCATCCATGGTGCATATTCGAAAGACAGCACGGAAAATGGGGGGTAATTCCATAAATATTGGCAGACGGATTGTTGTCGAACACTCTTTTCTGAACATCAACAAGTACCTGGTTTGCCTGCTGCATGAAATTATAATGACCGACAACAGGTTAATCAACAGGATCAACCTTTTCATATCGCTATGGTTCAAATTTATCCTCTCCGGTAAAAGCAGTTTTTCATATCGCAAAAACTGCATGTATAAGGAACTCGTTTTATACTTTTCCCGATACCTATAAAACCGCTTCCGGATTTCACCGGATCCATTAATGCTGATTCTGTCAGTCTGATCCCGCAGTAATTATCAGCCATCAGACTGAATAATTTATGCTGTTCTGTAACATCCCATCCGCAATAACCGGGATTAAAACGATTTGTCGTAACCATACCCTCTGAGGCCATCCTGTTGTCAAGATCATTGTGCATCAGTTCACCAGCTGCCTCAACAATTTCACTTCCGATCACATCATAAATAAAACCCCTCAGCAGATCTCCTTCATTTGCAGCTTCCCTGCCCCTGGCGGCAGTATCTTCACCGGCTGTACTAAGGAATATGGCTATTGATTCCGATTTCCTGAGCTGTGCAAATACTGTCTTATTAATATCAAAATCTGTTCTCTCTATCCTGATCCTTTTCAGCTCACTATCAAATGTTATTTCCCGGAAAATCCTGTATTCAGCTTTTATATTATTTAAAGTCTCACAATCCTTCAGCACATCTGAAATAAGATCAGTAACAGAAGAATCGGGAGCTTCTTCCCTGTATCCCATGTCATTCTGCACCTGGCTCATTGTAATTCCAAGCTGCCTGAATTCAAACTGAAATGTTTTGTACACCATGTCAACAAACTGTATTAGCTTCCCTTCAGGGGCATGGGGCATAGCCGTCAACCTGAGGGTTGTTGGAGACAAAAGTTTCCCCTCCTTTTTTTAAGGAGGGGTGGCCGGGATTGCTGATTTTGGGATGTTTACACTTATTCTTTCCCGGCCGGGGTGGTTAATCTATTTCTCAATACTTAATCATTTTCGAAAAACCTTCCTTATCTCATTCAGAACAATTTCTTGTTCCTGAAACACAAACCTGTTCTCGAACCTAAGCACAGTGAATTCCAATTCTTCAAGATATTTGTCCCTGGTAATATCTTTCTGAATCTGTATTGGATCCCCATGTGGATCTCCATCAAGCTCAACTATCAGCTTTTCTGACGGACAATAGAAATCAACAATATAATTACCGATACTTTGTTGTCTTCTGAACTTTCTTCCTTCAAGATTTTTTGACTTTAACTGATTCCATAAAGCGGATTCTGCAGAAGTGGAATTATTTCTCAGATATGATCTGAGTGGTTTGAGACTTTTTCGGTTAAAGATGTATCCGCTATCCATGAGAATAAAAGTAAAAAGAAAAATGAATTAACCACCCTGGCCAGACAATTTATATTTCTGCAAGTCCGTAGATTTCTGCGTCTGGCCACCCCTCCTTTAAAAGGAGGGGAAACTTATATAGTTATATTCCAAATAATTACAGCAGTTTTTGTAATTATAATATTCCTTAGGTTGACGGCTAATGGGCACAGGGGGTTACATCAATCCCGATTCTTTTACAATCCTTTCCACTACTGCTTCCCAGCCCATTGTCATAAGATGTATCCCGTTAACTCCTTTCTTATTTTTAATTGCCTGTATGAATTCCAGGGCTATCTGAACACCCTCTTCCGACTCTTTGTCCCCCGCCTTTTCCATCCGTCTCAGTATCCTTTCCGGCACATTTACTCCGGGGACATGATCATGAAGATATCTCGCAACCTTATAGCTTTTCAGGGTGGCTACCCCGATAAGGATATAGACCTTATTAAGAACATTTCTTTTATCAAGCTCCTCAAGCCACAGGTCAATTCCTCCGTGTTCAAATACAATGTTTGTCTGAAAGAACTGGGCTCCTGCATTGACTTTTTTATGATCACGTATTGCCTGAAGGACGGGATCTGAGGCGAAGGGAGATGTTGCCGCGCCGAGAAAATACTTCGGAGGGTATTTCATCTTTCTCCCGTCGAGGTAGATGCCCTCATCTCTCATTCTCCGGAGAATCCAGAGCATCTGTACAGAGTCGATGTCCACGAAATTCAGATCTGCTGTCGGTGAAGGGCCCACTCTGGGGCTGTCGCCGGTTATGCACAGAATGTTTTTTATACCGAACTGGCAGGCTCCTATTGCTGCACCCTGAAGTCCTGTTCTGGTCGTATCGCGGGCAGCAATCTGGTAAACAGGTTCTGCTTTAAGGTCTGAAGCGACCTTGCAGCAGGCAAGTCCCGACATTTTTGGATTTGCCGAAGATGAATCAGTAAAATTGATCACTGTTGCATATGGCTTCACAAGCTCAATATCATGTATCAGCTTTGCCGGGGCTGAGCTGAGAGGAGGCGTTACCTCGGTGGCGACCACAAATTCACCATTTTTCAGTTTCTTTTCAAGATCAGAGACCGGTTCTGTATATGCCGGAGGATGGTATTCCGAATCGCCGTTCCACCATACCGGCTGCCTGACAGTCCTGAAAACTGACTCCCACGTTTCTGTTCGTTTTGATTTATCCTTTGAAAGATTTCCCTTTATGAAATTCAGTGCACCTACTTTCCTTACCTGTCTGAAAACATCACCCCAGGTTTCTGTTCCGACCTTACTCCAGTCGAGCGGAGGTAATACTTCAAGGAGCTTTTCTTCACGACCGGTTTTCAGTGCCCTCTTATAAATAGCATACCAGATACATTTCCTTGTTTCATCAACATAGCAGTTCTTTTCAGGGGTCACACCCCCGCAGGGTCCGTTCCTCATCCCTTTCGGGCATTCCATGGGACAGATAAATGCTGTTTCCTGAAGAAGACAATTACCACACATGCGGCATCCCCAGACAGGACCCTTTATCAAAAGCTCTGTCCTGGCAAGTAATCTCGGTCCGAACTTCTCCTTCTTAAACGGATAGAACGCCGGCTGCCATCTCCTTGAAGGTTTTAAACCTGACATCTATTGCCTGCTCTGGAAGTATTCAACAAATCGTACAGCAAAATCATCTCTCCCAAGCACAAGATCGGCTGCACGGACAATTGAAGTGATCTTTTCAGGATTTGCTATCGGACAGGTAAGTCCGTTATAAACTGACATCGCCATATAGGCTGAATTCAGCGATTCCCTGTCGGGTAATCCGAATGATATATTGCTTGCGCCCTGTGTTATATTATGGTCCAGTTTCTGGTGGACCAGGCGTATTGTTTCAAGAGTTACCCTGCATGCCTGGGGATCGGCGCTCACAGCCATTGCAAGAGGGTCAATAACGACATCTTCTGCTTTTATCCCGGCTTTCACGGCCCTTTCAATAATTTTCTCAGCAATTGAAAGCCTCTTTTCAGGATCATGTGTAATACCGTCATCGTCCATACAAAGACCGATAATTGCTGCACCAAATTCCTTTGCCACCGGAAGCAGGGCTTTCAAAGAGGCTTCTTCACCGTTTACGGAATTTATAAGGCATTTGCCTGCTGCTATCTTCAGTGCAGCTTCAATAGCCCTGGGATTTGGTGAATCGAGACATAAAGGAATATCGAATCTGTCCTGAAGTATTCTGACAGTTTCAGGCAGAAGTTTCACGTCGTCAACGCCTGGAAATCCGACATTCACATCAAGTACATCAGCGCCGGCCTTTATCTGGTTTTCTGCAAGCTCGAGGACAAAATCGAAATTCCCTTCCTGGAGGGTGGTGACAAGCTTTTTCCTTCGTGTGGGATTTATGCTTTCACCAATGATTACAACAGGTCCGCCGGTATCAATTATCACTTCCCGGGTCCTGCCACTCAGAATAGTCTTCATTTGATGGATTCTTTCAGCTAAATAAGCTGGTTCAGATAATTAACCGCACCCTGTGGATCCGGCGAATAAAAATCGGCTCCTATCTTCTGGCAGTAATCCATAGTTACAGGTGCTCCACCGACGAGGATCTTTGAAGAAGGATGTTTTTCCTTAACAACCGTTACGGTCTTTTTCATATTTTCCATGGTGGTTGTAAGAAGAGCTGAAAGTCCGATAACAGCACCGGGATTATTATCCAATGCATTCAGAAATTTCTCAGCTGACACATCGACACCGAGATCTATCACTTCCCAGCCTCCTCCCTCGACCATCATAGCCACAAGATTTTTGCCTATGTCGTGAAGATCTCCTGCAACAGTCCCGATAATGAATTTCCCTTTACGTTTTGTTTCTCCCGACTGGAAGAAGGGTTTGATATGCTTCATCGCGCCGTTCATCGCTTTGGCGGCCATAAGCATCTGCGGAACATATATCTCCTTTTTGCTGAATCTGTTACCTACTATAGCCATTGCCGGAATAAGGGCGCCCTCTAGTATTTCATCGGGCTTTATCCCTTTATCCAGTGCCTGTCTGGCAAGTTCATCAGCCCCATCCTGTCCCTTCATATCAGGAGGATAAGGGGATACTTTATCTATCTTACCGAGTTCAACACATCGGGAAAGTTTAATAAGAAGCTCGTCCATATGTAATCTAATTAAAAATGTATATCCTCAATCATCTGGCCGGAACCAGCTTTTAAAGCTATTCAAAATTATTTAATTTATTATTTTTTGCAACCGATTGCTCATATTTATTTTAAATCTTAGTTCCTGTACTGATCTCTATTTAGTGAAAGTGATCTTCTCACCCCTGATAGTTTCAATACTGACAATATTTGATTTAATAGATTGTTCGCCATTTCTGGAGATCATTTTTCCTCCGTCTGCCCATGGAAGTATTATTTTCAGCGTACCACCTGCTTCGCTTGATATCTGTATTTCTGTAACCGTTCCGTTATAAAGTGACGCACTCACAAGGAAAGCTCCAGCGGCTCTTAAATTAAAGAATTCCGCATCTTTGTTTAACGGCCAGTTTGGAAAGAGCCTGATTGTTCCGTCATAGGTCTGCATCATACATTCATTTATGACAACCGGCAGGGCAAAGTTCTCGAACCAGACACCCATATTATCCATGAATCCGTAATTTGTCATGTCGCTGTAACGGCCATGTATCTGCATAACACGATTGGAGGCTGTACCGTTGGGCAGCAGACAATAATTGACCTGACGTTTAAATCTCTCAAGATCGAGCATCCCCAGCCTGACTGCCTGTAAATTTATGAATACCAAGTCATTACCGCCTTCATTTTGCATATTCCGGCATGTATTCTGCAGAATTTCCATTGTTGCAGCGTCGGAATGTAGTCCGTGATCTTCTCCCGGAAAGACAGTAAAAAGAGAATTTGGGACATTGTAAACGACTTGATCATGCTCTTCAGGAACTGAGACAAAGACCCTGCCATATTCCTTTGAGATTGCAGTTGGATAATCAGGGTAGTTTGAAAGTATATCCTTAATATCATTCAGAAGCACTTTTTCAGCTTTTTCAAGTTTCAGTACCCGTACTGCTTCGGTATAAGCCTTAAA
>JAKQPD010000306.1 GCA_029564935.1 Bacteroidota bacterium | reverse complement strand
GATAATCCTGCATTGTTTCCCATCATTTTGCAGCAGAGATATTCAATATCATCGGGGAAGGTTGGTTCTATCTGTGGCGGGTTCCATGTCTGGTTACCCCACCACCCAAGGTGAAGCGGGAGCATCAGGGCACCGTTTTCCGCACCGGCATACTTATCGATTAGAGGGGAGTGCCCACGCCAGAGCCCGTGTTCATTTTCATTGGAACGGATTTCAGATGATTGAAAGAGACGTGTCGATTTAATTGCTGCGGAATGAATATCAATAAAACGTTTATACCCGCGCACCGGTCTGTCCCAGGCCTGCCATCTTGAACGGTAATGCCACCAGTGATGTGACATCGAGCTCATTTCCATACCTACCGGCCTTTTGAGCCTTTTTGCTACTTCAAATATGAATTTGGTCCCGTAATACCAGAAATTCTCATCGCCGGCAAGTATATCGCTTCCGTCAATGGCATCGAAGTATATCCCGTCAAAATCACAATCACTGACTATCTCAGCCGTTCTTCCGGCAATCTCGTTAAAAAGCCCTGTTTCCGGACCAGGAACAAATCTTCCGAACATTTCCCTGAGATGAAAGATCTTTTCACCTTTATCAAATGATCCGGCTTTTGTCCCCAATATTGCTCTTTTACATCCGGTAAATTTATACGGTGGGGTACGGGTTACACCGGTGAATGAAATAAGTTCCTCACCTATTCTCAGTGAAAGACTGTTCCTGATGAAAAATCCGGTCGTGGTCGTGATATCGGCGGTTGATTCATTTACAGTAATTATACTGTCATTTTCTTTAAGGGGTCCGGCAAGTGTGAATGACCGGAAAAATCCAAGATCCTTGCTGGGTACAGGAGTCACATAAGGTGATGTCTTATCAATAAAAAATGCATATGTATGAAAGATAGAAGATATACCCGCCTTATGCAGCTTTTCATTAATACGTTTAAAGGATTTCCAACCATCCGGCCATTTCCCGGGGTTCAGTTCAAAGTCACCGAACCTGAAGAATTCCCCTCCTCCATGGCTGTCTATCTGATTGAAGCCAAGGTTTTTGCACATTCCAATCCATTCATCCACCGTCTCTTCTGTCAGTGTTCCGAAATTCATCAGGTATGAACCATATCCTTCTTTCTGCTGAAGGGCCCATGCACCGCCCTTATCAGAGAACGGAATATTTTTTGCGTCTGAAATAACATCCCGGATCGCCGGTAAAATATTCTCCTGCGGAACTCCGATTAAAGTAATTTCAGCATTTTTGAAGCCGAAACGGGAATAGCATGATGCCCAAAGGTGTGTCTGCAACGCCGGTAACTGCCGGACATGGGTGAACAGGTTCATTGAAAGAGCGCAGGCTGCAAAAGATTCATAGGGCATGCCTTCAAGAGTAAGAGGGATATTCAGAAAAGTTAATGACTCCGGATCACCGTTTATACTGTTGACAGTCCATGTAAACCTGTCACTGAATTTTTTTATCCTGATCCTTACGGTCACATCAGTTCCTTCGAATTCAATAATCATGTTGCTGCCTGACATGGAAACCGAGGACGCATCATACTTTTTTCCACCCTTAAGAATGTAAGCGCAGGACTCCTCCGGTTCTTTCCGGAGATAATCTATTCCGGACAATAAATCGATAAAATGGAGGTTCTTTCCATCCTTTGAAACCGCATATTCGAAAAAATCATTCCCGAATTTAATTGTATCATCCTGAACTGATTTGCATTGACTAAATAAAATGCATATCAGCAGGAGTATAAGTGTCCGATAATTTTCCCCTGATATCATGTAAAACATTTTCTGTTCTTTATTTAATTTCGAGAATCGTTCCTGCTATGTGTCTTATTCCGTCTGCGACATTGAAATAGTAAACTACAAGAATTCTGTTTTTATCGAGCATTACCGGCCAGGTATATCCGATATCGCTGTTTCCGCCGTCATCACGGAGGATAATCTCTTCGGAAGTCAGATAATCAGTACATTCAGGGTTCAATATTCTTGCTCTGATACCGTAGGGTTTATGACGATAACCATAAGTCAGCAGAACCCTTTTATCAGGAAGTCTGAGAGCATTGAGAGGATGTCCCTGAAATCCCATTTTCTGCCATGGCTCAAAGCTTTTTCCTCCGTCCCCTGAACGGGCTATACATGCCTGATCCTCAAGGTTTGCTGTGCGCAGGAATGCAACAATATCGCCTGCCGGGGTCTCATAAACAGATGTCTCATTAAAAGTTGCTTTTTCATCCTTTGCAACAGGGCAGGAATAATTCCAGGTCAGTCCTTTATCTCCAGATATTAAAAGATGAGTTTCAGTCCGGGTCCGGGTTTCCGGGTCAGAAGCAGCAACGACCCATAAGATACGTCCGTCGCGTGTTTCACAGAGAGCTCCACGGTTAAATGCCGGAAGAGGTTCTCCAAGAGCATTGAAAAGCTTTTCTGACGGTAAGACTGGAGGATAAAAGGGACCCTTCCATGTTTTGCCGCCGTTTTCAGAGCGCAGGATATAACCGCCAAGAAAAATAAAATCACCTGCAAAGCTCACAGGTTTTGTAATATTCGTTTTTGCTTCAGGTTTAACAGGGACCCACCCATAACTTGTACATAACAGGGTTTTATCCCGCAGCTGAAGCAGACAGGGATCCTGTGATCCGCCGAAAGCATGGGCATAGATCAGTTCAGGATATTCAGTCCATGTTATACCATCCCTCGATCTCACCAAAACCAGGTAACTGTTAGCATCGGTATGAGTATAGCCTTTTTCTCCCAGCATCCTTCTGTCAGGCGCTCTCCTGAAAGCAACTATCAATTCTCCATTCGGCCTTTTTACAACCGAAGGAAATGCACAATAAAACGATGGATCCTCATATATAATAATATCCCTGACTTTTCTGATCCCGGTAGC
>JAKQPD010000283.1 GCA_029564935.1 Bacteroidota bacterium | reverse complement strand
TATAATGAGTATCACTATGCAGCAGCCCTCTCATTATTATCAATCGCTGCTGATAGGGTGTTGGTTTACAGGTTGGCTTCAGCGAATATCTATACTAATATCTGGATGATGTGTCTTGGTAAGAGTTCTATCAGCCGGAAGAGCACGGCAGTAAACACAACTAACCTTATCCTCGATTCAGGCGACTGGTTAAAACCGTTTCACCGCTTCCCTGGAATGTTTTCAACAGAGGGACTTATCGAGGAGATGAGCGAAGAACCGAGGGGGTATATGATTATTGATGAGTGTGCTCAGCTCCTTGTATCCATAAACCAAAAGAAATACCTTTCAGATATGAGGGACGTGCTTTGTAAGCTGTATGATTGTGTTGGAACTAGGAGAAAATTAAAAACATCTCGCGGGAAGGTTTCAGAGTTTAAGGTTGAAAATCCATATGCGACGTTTCTTTATGCAACCACTCATGAGAGTTTTTTGCGTGGGTGCTCTGATGCAGACTTAACTTCTGGTTGGCTTATCCGGTTCTTGTATTGTTACCCTCAGTATCAAAGAGATACAATGGGGGTAAGGGACGCGACTGGGGATGAGGAGATACACCTGGGAGATATCGCTTCGGAGTTCTGGAAGATTTCTAACGAAATAAAGGCATATGAAGAGATAAGATGTTCTCTCACACCTTCTGGATATAGTTATTTTAATGACTGGATGAGCAAAACAGAAGCGGAATTGTTACAGTCTGGTGTGCATGGATCGGTATTTCAGCGGTACGCTATGTATGCTCTCAAGATGGCTGCACTTTACTATATTGGTGAGCCTGGGGTATGTGAGTCCTGGGACAAATGCGAAAAGAAGTTGTGGATTCATATTCCAGACTCGTTTTTAATTGAGTCTGTCCGGCAGATAAACGATTATTTCCTCCCTATTTCGAGAGGAGTAATATGTGATGTGTCGGACGCTGCATCAGATAACATTCAGAATAAGATTATCATGTTCTTGAGAGGAGAGCCGAACAGAACGGCAAAAAAAAGCAAGTTGTTAAGGTATATTCGTAAACCTGCAAAAGAGGTAAACACAGCTCTTGAGACAATGGAAGAGGCAGAAATGATTGTGATGTTTCAAGGTAAAGAAGAAGGAGTTAAAAAGCAGCCATTGTATATTAGATGTATTATGGATTAAGAAATTTCATTCTTTCATATAATACATATAATTTTTATTTTTCGTTAAATTCACATAATAGAGGGGTTCTTTATATACCGTAATATTTTTTCTCATGTTAGTATGTACCGGAAACGTGTGTGTTACTGCTAATTAAGGAATTTCTGGAACTTGTGAATTTCTTAATTCATAACTATTATATACCCATATATCTATACATATAATCATGGCACAGGAACCAAGATACCAAAAAGCCTACAACCTCCCACACAGGGCGGTTGAGCAACTGAAGGAACTCCGGGAAACTTACGGGTCAGACACCGCGTCAGTGGTGGCAGGCATTGAACTCTTGCACAGGACGCACCAGAACCGCCCTACAAACGAAGATCGCATCAGAGGGGTATGAATGATAGGAACATGCTATACATGCAAATACAACCGGCGTGGCAACATCCACAGGCCGGATGGAACAGTCGAGAGAAACGTTAACCTCTGTGTGAGTCTTCGCAGGGGAGATTGTGAGCCAGGACTGAACACTTACTGGAGGCCGAAGGAATGACAACAGTGGGAGAATCTTTTGAGAAGGGATTTAAAATGGGATATAAGGCCGGGTTTAGTGCGGCGCTTAATACCGTGTCTATGAAGCTGGGCGATTTGTCTCACGAAATATCATTTTTCTCGGACGAACAGATTGAGGCCAGATACCAGGAGTGGTT
>JAKQPD010000282.1 GCA_029564935.1 Bacteroidota bacterium | reverse complement strand
CCCGTTGGGAAGTGAGACCTTAGGAATAAAGCCAATTTCGTTGATGCCGCTATGAATATCGGGCTGAAAGATACTCTGCACTTTTTGCCCTTTCACATTATAAATCTCTATTGTAGCAGCACCGATGTTTTTAGGACTGGAAAGATGAAATACAGCGCTTCCGGATACGGGATTGGGATATAATCCTTCAATTGAAAAGGCAACAGGAGTATTGGTTTCATCCTGCGCAGGCGTTCCTATGCTATAACTAAAAGGTATATTGTAGGTTCCAATATTGGGGCTGCTAACCACTAAACGAAAATACACGGTAGCAGGAGAGCCGATAGTTAAATTCAAATGAAAGGATATTGCCTCACCCGCAGCCATAGAAAACGGACGGTTAATACTTCCCGGATAGCAGTTTCCCGTTTCATCACAATAATTCAAATACCAGTCCGCAGGTGCATTATCCGCTTCCAGATGCATCGTGTAATTTTCTGCTGCCCCAAGATTGAAGAACCATAAAGGAGAAGATAGGTAAGTAGTGTTGGCATCTCCTTGAATAGAAGGATTCCAATCCATTGCCACCCGAAAATTATACTCAGGCAAAGGAAGTGAGGAAACACATTGCACTATGGTTTTATCCGCTAACTGCAGAAAAACAATTCCCCACAAGTTACTTACTACCCAGGAAGGATTTAAGCTGAAAGTTTTATTGTAATTATATGTATCTCCATAACCCGATAAAGAAACATCATCATCATAAAGAATACCTCTTACGATATGGTCTTCCTCTCCCACATTATCTTCCAGCAAATAATATACAAGACGGGCATCGGAAATTGTTACATCTGGCGAAATCATTATTACAGACCCGCTTACGAAACCCCTTTCAAAGCTGAAATCAGTCGGCACAATTTTTATCGGGGAAGCAGCATAGCGGGTTAAAGCAAGAGCGTTAAGATAATCGGTTCCATTTGCAGTTCCTTCTCCTATTCCTTCCAGAGATACAACTCCGTTAAAAATTACATTGGGCAGACCGATTACATTGTAGTAAGAAAATCTTTCTTCTATTATAGCATTGCTGAGGTCTCCGCTGGTTGTAAATAACCTGGCACTGATAAATTCACTGTTATTGGTGGCTGAATGAACTTCCTGCAAACCCTGCCAGGCAAGAGGACAATTCATACACCAGGTAGCCCCGAAATCTTCTGCTAAAGTTGTTACAGGCATATAAGCCGGCTGTCCAAAAAGAATACTGCAAGC
>JAKQPD010000278.1 GCA_029564935.1 Bacteroidota bacterium | reverse complement strand
CTGGCAGGAAAGATGAAAGCTTCATTTTTCAATAATTTTTACAATCCGGCAACAGGAGTGCTGGCAGGCTGGAAAAGCAAAGACGGGAAGCTGCATGATTACTATTTTGTGATGGTCAACGGCATGGCAGTGTACTATGATCTGGTCCCGAAGGAGAAAGAAAAGGAAATACTGATGACACTCTGGAATAAAATGGATGAAGTCGGGTACAAGGATTTTTCCCTTGGTCTGCCAGGAAATCTCATTTCTGTGAGAAAAGAAGATTATACTCATCCTGATCCCCGCTGGGGTGGTGGTCAGCTCGAAGACGGAAGTGATGCTTTTCAGCGATATGAGAACGGAGGGGCGTCGCTCAACTGGTCATATTTCACCCTTTTGGCATATAAAAAAGCCGGGCTTGAAGAACAGTACAGAACAATTGCCGGTGGTCTGTTAAAAGGCATCAATGAAGGTTCATTCCAGGGATCATGTAAAGAAGGAGGAATGACAAAAGACTGGAAAACATGGGATGGTGAATGCTGGGGTTATGAAGGTTTTCTATGTGACGGGTATCTGGTTATTTCGGCACTTAATCCGGACATAAAGGGTAATGATTAAATAAAAGTAAGCTTTTAAGGCAACAGTGATTCCTAAAAAATCATAAATTGTACTTTATTTTAGATTTTATTGTCAGTCACCATTGAAGAATATGTTTTGCTGATTCCCGGGTGGCTATAAATATGTGACTGACGGGGCAGTGCTATAATTGTATCTGACATTTGGACGTGATGTCCATAATCACCAGAAGAAGAGTAACGAAAAGAAAAAGTGTGGTAACAGGTCGGCATATTCCATGTGCTTGTCATACAAAACATACCGCCGAACGTTAGCTGTAAGGTGAAGCGTGCTGCCAATAAAACCTCAGTTTGTCAGGATTCTGCCAACATCACGCAAGAAGTTTTGCAAATGCTCATACGCAGTTTAATTTTGTAAAATTAAATTGCTTAATTTAACTTAAAATATAAATCATGGATAGAAAGAAATTTATACAGACATCAGGAATTCTGTTTGCTGGAAGCATAATTACAAAGTCTGCAGTCGGCAAAGTCAATTTTTCACATAAGATAGAGAATGGGGAAAAGACTTATCCTCCGGCTGACTTTCCGTTGATAGATCTACACGTTCACCGTTCCAAACAACAGTCTATTGATGATCTGGTAGCAAAATCCAAAAAGACCGGAATAAAATTTGGCGTGATGGAAAACGTTGCACCGTGGGGTATACGCGATAACGAACAACTTAAAACCTATATTGACACAATTAAACCTTATCCCGTTTATATCGGACTGCAACCCATGAGCACAGGATGGTCAAAGAATTTATCACCGGAATTGATCGCTCAGGCTGATTATGTCTCAATGGACCCTCAGGTTGTCCCTGACGGTAACGGTTATGGCGAGACAATAAATGTATGGGAGTATGCTTCCTACATTGACGACCCGGAAGCTTTTATGCAACGTAATATGCAGTATTACCTGACCATTCTTACGGGTGATGAACCGTTGAACATATTTGCATGTCCCTTATTCCTTCCCATCTCTATCCAGAAAGAATACTATCGATTGTGGACCAAAAAACGATTACAGCAGATCATTGATGCTACCAAGGCAAGGAACATAGCCATTGAGATTAACGATCTGGTACGTGTGCCTCATGAAGAATTTATTATAATGGCCAAACGTGCAGGTTTGAAGTTTACCTTCGGTTCTGATACGCGTGATCAGAAAACGGGACGTCTGGACTATTGCAAATATATCGCTGTGAAATGCGGGCTAACGAAAAATGACTTCTATATCCCTGAGCGAAAGATTAGCTAATTTTATTGGCAATTCAATTTGTTAAAGATTCATTCTCCTTCATAGATAAAGTCAATTAGTACATCCTTCATGATCTTCATATTTGAACTCAATATTTTAACAAAGAAAATAGTGGACAATTAGATATGATTAACAAAAAACCCTACAGCTAATACATAGGGCTTCATACGGTGCGCAGCACCCAATAAAAATTGTACCATGCCGCCTTCGCCTGAGTACTTCGTTTAATTTGTGAGTTTCTGATAATGGCTACGGCGGCTAAGAGACGGCAAAAATTGCGCCACGCTTCGCTCCCGGCGGGCTGAGTTAGCCCAAGGCAAAAATCTATCAAAGACATTTCTGCGTTGCTACCACTAGTCGCCGGGCAGCTGTATGGTGTCCGGTAAAGAATACTGATCTGAACACAGGAGTCAATGCTGTAGATACTTTAAAGATCATGCAATTATTGCAGCATTTCAGCAAATTGGTTGTCTTTTGAGAAAAAATAAAAAAACAAATATCATTTCATGATAAAAAAGTTGGTTTTCTTTTCCTTGTTGCTAAGTTCTATCAAGACCATAGCTATGAGTCCTTCTATTGACCAGAATAATCAGTTGTCAAATTCGAAGATCGACTCATTAGCAATTTCTATTATGAATGCCAGGAATGTGCCTGGTTGTGTAATTTCGGTTGTTTCTGATACTTCAGTATTATTTCAAAAGGCATTTGGGTTTTCAGACCTGGGGAAAAAAGAGTTGGTATCCTTAAATACACGCTTCTTCGTAGGCTCTGTATCAAAACTCATTACAGCTACAGGGGTTGTGAAGGCAATTGAACAGGGCTACCTGAAAGAAAATGTAGATATTGCTGAATATGCACCTGATCTACATTTTTCGAGAAACTTTTCAGATCCCATTACAATAAAAAATTTGCTTAGTCATACTTCTGGTATAGACCTTACTTCCATTGGAAGGAAAACAAAAGTACCAGAAGAACTTCCTGATTTGAAAGATTTCCTTAGAGAATTCTTGCCTAGTCAGGTATTACCTCCTAACAAAGAAATGTTGTATTGCAATCAGGCTGTAGCTCTTTCAGCTTACCTTGTTGAAAATGTAACAGGATCTTCATTCCATGAGTATCTGAAAAATAATATATTCAGTCCTCTTCAAATGGGTAACAGTACATTTGAATATAGGGATGATACTCCTGGTGTGAGTAAAGGATATGATAAAGAGGGCAATCAACAATCCATAATTGTTAATAAGGATTGGCCGGCACAAATGCTTCTCACTACAGCACCTGATATGACAAATTTTATGATCATGCACTTGAATGGTGGAATGTTTTCGGGAAGAAAAGTTCTGTCGAATTCATCAATAGAATTGATGCAAAGACAGTACTTTTCTTACGATAGTATTCTACCCGGTGTGTGTCTTGGTTTTTTTGAGGATGATTATGAAGGTAACAGATCGTTATGGCACGATGGAAGTTTTACAGGATTCCGTACATTATGTTATTTAGTGCCTGGGGAAAAAATCGGAATTTTTATCTTCAACAATGGGGAAAACTCTTCATTTAATTGGACAGTTCTTAATATTCTTCTTTCTTCCTTAATATCGGTCAATGAAACTGAACCAATCATGACTGCCACCGAAATCTATGACGGTATAGTTGGTGAATATCAAAGTAACAGATACTCAAGATCGTCCTTTATTAAGCTGGCTGCCCTATTCGAACGCAATGTAGTGAGAATGAAAAAAGATGGCTTTATTGAATACAATGATCAACTCTACTATAGAATTTCACCGTTGCGATACAGATCAACCGAAGGTAATAAGTTTCTTGTATTCGACAGGGCTGAAAACGGAAAGATCAGTGCAATGTATACTGCTTATCCTATGATGAGAAAATTTGAGAAAATATATGGATGGCAGAAGTCGTGGTTACAGTTTGCAATTTTTTCGCTTAGTTTGATTTTTTCTGTTTCCAGTCTTGTTGTTTTGTCCCGTGTGCATGTAACACAGAAGAAGCTGAAGGACAAATTCTTTCAGTGGATCACATATTTTCAGCAAAGCTCTCAATTCTTGACTATTATCTTTCTTTTAATAGGTTTTTTAACCAGTAACGAACAAGACTTTACACTTGATCAGCCTCCATTTACAATTTTGTTATCTATGTCTGCTGGAGTTCTTTTATTACTAAGCACGTTACCTCAATTGATTCTTTTCATAATAACATTTAAAAATTACAGTTCTAAACTGAAGCTATTTCTCATCTTCTCAATGACAATTTCTTGGAGTTTCCTTCTTTTTATGCAAAATTGGAATCTTTTAGGATTCAAGTACTAGATTTATTAAACACTCCCTACAGCTAATACGATTACTATGAAACACGTCATCGATTCATTTTTCAGGATTGTCCTCTTAGCGATTATCCTTACTATCTGGTGGTTGGTGTTGAACGTACAACTTTCAAATATTATGAATTTATCAATCATTGTTGGAGGTGTGTTATTAACATACCCCCTTGTTTGGCTCGGCAGGAAAATCCTGGACCGACACAAAACACCAGGTCACGCTGTCTGGACTACGACGTTTGTGCATTTTGGTTTGGGTTTTACATTCGGCGTTCCGATCATACTGGCATTAACCACTCATCATAACTGGTCCGGCTGGGTGCTCCCAGTACCTTCTGTAATCGGATTGATTCTGGTCATTATTACTGGTACAGCTACTTTTCTGACAGTTGTAAACCTTGCCTTAAAAGGATTCGGTTCACCCTCTTTTATTAAGCTCAGTCAGAAGCTGGCAACAGATTGGACTTATGCCTGGACACGCAATCCTATGGTGTTGGCAGCTTTATCTTTTCTTCTATCATTGGGAATCTGGTTTCAGTCAACACTGTTTGTGCTCTGGGTACTCATCCTGTTTGCACCGGCATTGTTTTTTTTCATAAAAGTTTTTGAAGAAAGGGAACTTGAGTTTCGTTTTGGGGCATCATATCTGGAATACAAATCTAAGACGCCTATGTTGTTTCCAAGAAAACCTGGTGTACGTTGAACTGTTATCTACTCACTATAAAGATTGTACCGCACACCCGACTTCTCCGCCAGCTGGCGGATTCGCCGGGGCACGGCGTGATAGCTTTCTGCTCATAATGAGACAATTGCAGCACAAGGACAGATTTCTGACATTTAGAATTTGGAAATCTAGGCAATCTGTAATAACTTTGTAATTACATTTAAATAATCAAGTCATGGAAGTATCAGTAGTAAAAATCGGAAATTCAAGGGGGATAAGGTTCAGTAAGACCGTTATTGAGAGATATAATATCCGTGATACTGTTGAAATGATTCTGGAGAAAGGTCATATCATAATCAAACCTCTTACAAGACCTCGAAAAGGTTGGGATAAAGCATTTATAGAGATGCATGCAAACGGTGATGACAGACTCATCATACCAGATATTTTTGAAGAAGAAAACCTTGAGGAATGGAAGTAAGACAGTATCAAATCATCCTTGTTAACCTTGATCCGACTATTGGTAGCGAGATTAAGAAAACAAGGCCTTGCGTAGTTATTTCACCTGACGAAATGAATGACCATCTAAGGACTGTTGTAATTGCCCCAATGACAACAAGTTCTAAAAACTATCCAACACGAGTCGAGATTAAACATGACAACAAGATTGGATGGATTGTACTAGATCAAATCAGGACTATAGATAAACAACGTATCCTTAAAGACCTCGGAAAACTATCAAGACCTGAAATTAAAGAGGTTAAAGCTATCCTTAAGGAGACATTCGTAGACTAAAAAAATAAAAAGCTAAGGTTAATACGGACGTTAGGGTCAATAAGATCCTCGCCTCAGGCGGAGCAGGTTCTTGTAGTTATCTTATGTTTCCAGGACAACAAAGAACTATAAACTGTAAATCAGAACAGCCCGATGAAAAATAAAAGATCAGATCATGAACAGCCGCTTTCAACAAGTCACTGGGGATGGAAGTACCACCATTTGGGGATACCGACTGATAAAAAGATGACCGGAGAGATATATTTGAGTCAATTTAAATTTTATGTTTCAGGCTTTGACAGTAGTCCATTTGGAATTGAATGGATGAGATTTGAAAAAGATAGCCCTATCAGCAAATTGATTCAAACAGTTCCTCATTTAGCTTTTGAGGTTAAGGACATAGATTATGAACTTGCCAATCATGACTTTAAAGTAATTTCAGGACCAGAAGAGAATATTACTCTACGTTCAATGATTATCGATTTCCCAAGACATCTTAAATTGCATCTCAACGAAATAAATGACCTAATTAAAACTCAAGATTAACCACATGATCAATCCTGTTTCATTTGAAAAACATCTTATTGCACCCTGTGGGATGAACTGCGGGACCTGCATTGCATATCTTCGAGATAAAAACAAGTGTCCCGGTTGCAGGATCAAAAGCCCGGATAAAGCAATCTCTGTTAAACAATGTATTGTCACAAAATGTAGTTATCTGCAAAATACAAGATCAAAATTCTGTTATGATTGTGAAAAATATCCATGTCAAAGAATCAAAAACCTCGATAAACGGTACCGTACAAAATATCGGACAAGTTTTATTGATAACCTGACCATGGTAAAGGAAAAAGGATTAGACAACTTTTTGGTTTTTGAATCAAAACGAAGGACTTGTAATAATTGTGGACATGTTTTAAGTGTCCACCGGGACTATTGCATCAAATGTAACCATACAATAAAAAATCATATCGCCTTATAAACAAATGATACAAACTACACAAAACGAACTTGATCACCTTATTAATCGCCATCTTTATTCTAGGATTCAACGGACAATTAAAAGGCCAAAACCTGTCTGAATTGTCTCCGTTGTGCACAATTGAATCTTGACTCTAACACTAGCTGAAAAAGCATAATGATTAAGCATATAATTGTTTTGATTGGATTGAAAGGAAGTGGTAAGACATTATACAGTATCAGACGATATCGCAGACAAAATAAACAGAGATTCATTAAAAGTGGATTTTCAATATGATTTGGTTGTTAATAATGAGAAGTCAACGGATAAAGAAATTGTAGAAAATATTCAAAAAATTATTCAATGAATAATACTCAGCTGAGCACAATGCAATCATACACTAATTAACATTACAACCACAGAATACTATACAGATGAAAATTGCATGCGTAGTACTAGGGACAAGAGGTGATGTTCAACCGATTGTCGCTCTGGCTGATGGACTCCTTAAAAGAGGCCATGAAGTAACAATATGCGCACCTCCCGAGAATGAAGAATTTATTTCCGGTGTTAATTGCAGGTTCGTCCCTTTTGGTCCGAGTCCCAAAAAAGCAGCAAAAGAAGATCCCAGAAAACAAAAGGGAGGAGTTGCAGTAAAAATATCCCCAAAGGAAGGTAAAAAGGTTATTAGTGATCAAATCAATATATTGCCCAAAATCCTTACCGGAACAGACCTGATCCTTGGTGCAGGAATTGTTTTTGGAGTCCATACTGCTGCTGACATTTTGAAGGTTCCATATCGGCTTGTGATTTATTATCCAATTGTTCTTGGGACAACATCTGATGATCCGCTAAAAAGCCGGATAATGTTTGGCTTTGGGAGATCGATGATCAACTTGCTTGTTAAAGGATTTATCAATAAGCATCGTGCAAAATACTACCTTCCTCCAATCAAAGATGTCTGGTCAAACTGGCTGGGAGACAGGGTTATTGTGGCCTGTGATCCAGAGTTAAATAAAGCTCGTGACAACGTCTCTTTTCCTTTTATACAAACAGGATTTATGTTGTTACCCTCAAAAACAGAGTTGCCAGACAATGTATTAAATTTCTGTAATTCAGGGAAACCTCCTGTTTATATTGGATTTGGTAGTAATCCTATAGCAGATACTGAAAAATTCAAACAGATTTTTAAAAAAGTCAGGAACAACACGAAACAACGCCTTATCATCTCAAAAGGATGGGCAGATATACCCGAAAACAATTCTCCGGATATATTATACGTGGATGAACTACCTTTTGATCTGTTATTCCCAAAATTAGCCGCAGTTATCTATCATGGAGGGACTGGTACAATGGCAACGGTTGCAAGGGCTGGAATACCTCAGGCTGCATTCCCCTTTATTGCTGATCAGTTCGCAAATCGTGACAATATTGTTAAATTAGGATTAGGGCCTGAGACCTGTAATTATAAAGAAATGACAGCCGAATCAATATCAACCGCTATTAATGAATGTGTAGTAAACAATTTGTATAAAAATAATGCCTTGAAACTTGCTGATAAACTGAAAAATTCAAATGGAACTGAATTGACTATCCAACATATTGAGAAAGAATTCTTAAACCAAACCATTTACTAACACGGACAAAATGGGTAAGTTGTTTCCCGCCTGGAGGGGGATATCAGTCCGCCGGCTGGCGGGTGCCCCGATGCTTCTTCGAGTAACGCTTACACACTTGTACCGCCCCGTCAGACTGTCTGATAACCCGATTTTACGCTGGTTTATATTTTGTATTATTCCAAATATTAGCAATTTATAATTACAATTTTCATTAAATATGAGGTTATTAGACAGTCTCTCGTTACCTCCAAACAAAATAAAAAGAGTAATTTTGTTCAGAAAGGAGGATGCGAAAATCCCGAAAAGAGTAGCAACAATAAAAAATGACAGTATCATGAAAAATTTAACCATAATTCTGACATTAATATTCTCATTGACAAGCTTAACAAGTTGCGAAAAAGAAACAATCCTCTCAGAACAAGACATTCCAGCTGATATTAAAAGTTACCTTTCAACTCATTTTCAAAATTGCTCTATTTCAAAGGCAATTAAAGAAAACGATGAAAAAGATGAGATGTACGAAATCTCTTTATCATGTGATTGTAAATTAGAGTTCAATAGGCAAAAGGATATTATTGACATTGATTGCATTACAAAATTGCCAGACAGTGTAATACCGAGCATAGTACTCTCTTATGTAAATTCTAATTATCCGGGCAATAACATAACAGGTTGGGAAATTAAAGACAACAGCCAAAATGTAGACTTGAACAATGGTATAACTTTAGTTTTCAATATGCAAGGTGACTTTTTGCATTTATCAGACTAAAATTTAATTGCCAATACAAGTTCTACACAGAAATCGAAAAAAACTGTAAGAACAAATCTGCAAGCAGGTAACACGGATAATAGGTAAGGCAGATCGATATTCCTGTAAATATGACAGTAAAATTTATTACAAACGAAGGGTTGTACAAAGAGGTTATCGAACCAATTTCAGGGGCTAAATCTTTCGTATGGATAGGTACCGCTGACATTAAAGATTTACATATACGAAAAAGTGGATCGATCCAATCCTTTTTAAGTATTCTCAACAGTCTTCTCAAAAAGAAAGTAGCAATCAGGCTTTTACATGCGAAGGAACCTGGTCCGAACTTCAGAAAAAGTTTTGACAGGTACCCTATGCTCTGGGATAGTATGGAAAGACAGCTTTGTCCAAGAGTTCATTTTAAGCACATCGTAATTGATGGTAAATTCGCATACACCGGATCTGCAAATCTTACAGGTGCAGGACTGGGAATAAAAAGTCCTGAAACCCGGAATTTTGAATCAGGTATTATTACTACCGATCCTGACATAATATCATCAATAATGAGTCAGTTTGATGATGTCTGGATAGGTAAGTATTGTAAAACCTGTAAAAGAAAGGACTATTGTGGAGATCCAATTATTTAAAATCTGTCCGGGATGCTGATATCTTACCAGGCTCAGCCTTTGGACCGTTGATTCCCCGGGTCTAATAATGCTCTTACTATCATGCAATCAGATGAAAGCTTCAAACTATTCAATGATTTTTGCTGTCCTTTTTCTTATTATATCAGGATGTGAAAAGGATGACGGGCAAAACAAAATTTGATCTTAATGTAACTTTAACAGGTGTTGGATATGTTTACTACAAAGGAAATCCAACCATAAACTCAAAGATAACCGGTGTAGGCAAATTGATAAATGATAATTAATAAATTGCAAAAATGAGTACAATAAAAACTAAGCCCATCGATCAGGATATTGATGCATTTCTCCTGAGTGTTCAGCCTGAAAAGAAAAGAACAGACAGTATCCAACTGAAGAAAATCTTCAACAGCACAATTAAAGAGAAGTCCAGCCTTTGGAATAACAACATGATTGGTTACGGAAAATATCATTATAAATCCGAACGTAGCAGACAGGAAGGTGACTGGCCTCTGATTGGGTTTTCGCCAAGAAAACAAAATATAGCAATTTACATCATGTCAGGTGTCAGCAATTATAAAGATCTCTTAAGCCAGCTTGGTAAGTTCAAAGTTAGTTCCGGATCCTGTATTTATATCAATAAGCTTGAAGATATCAATCCTTCTGTGCTCAAAAAGATAATTAGCGCCTCAGTAGCGGATATGAAACGAATACACAAGATAGATTAAAAAACGCCTTATTGCAAAGACAATACCACCACATCCGATGAAGAAGACACTTAATAAAATGTCTAACAGGGAATTAAGTCAGCTTTTTCCGATAATTATCTCTGATCCGGATCCAAACTGGACTACTCTTTTTACTGAAGAGAAAATGATGTTTCTGAAAGAGTACACAGAAAATGGTTTTCAGGGGCAGGCATATCATATTCACATCCGTTATTCCGGATATAAAATCCAATTGGATAATTCTTAAATTGTGAGCCTTAAAATTTTGATTATAATCTAATGACAGAAAATCTTCTCCTGATAAAATGTAAAGAATACCTTAAAACTCTTTGTATAAATATATCTGAACGGCCTGTAGGCAGTAATGGTAACAGGCAAGCCACCTGCTTCTTTGAAAGAGAACTTTCATTGTCCGGCTGGGAAACCGAAATGGTTGAATTCGAAGCAATTGATTGGGAGGATAATGGGGCATTTCTTAAATCTGATGAAGAAAATTTTAATGTTCTTGTAAGTCCGTATTCACTCGGATTCAGAGGTGAGGCAGAATTAATATCTGCATCAACAATCGAAGAATTATCAAAGATTAATGCAAAGAATAAGATAATCTTCCTTTCCGGAGAAATAGCCAGAGAACAATTAATGCCCAAAAACTTTGTGTTCTATAATCCGGAGGAGCATAGAAATATTATTTCGCTTCTTGAGAACAGCGGAGCAAAGGCGATAATTAGTGCGACCGGCAGAAACGCAGCATTAGCAGGAGGAGTATACCCTTTCCCATTAATAGAAGATGGGGATTTTGATATTCCATCTGTCTATATGACTGAAAAAGAAGGTTTAAAACTCAGACCCAGGATCGGAAAGATCGTTTTTCTAGAGTCTAAATCAGAGAGAATTCCAGGAAAAGGCTTCAATGTAATTGGTAAAAAGGGTATTAGCAACTCCCAGAAGATTGTGGTTACTGCACATATTGATGCAAAGAAAGGGACTCCTGGTGCAATTGATAACGCAACAGGAGTTATTGTACTTTTGCTTTTATCAGATCTGCTCAAAGATTATAATGGCAATAAACTCATTGAAATTGTTGCATTTAACGGTGAGGACTATTATGCAGTCCCCGGACAGATGAATTACATATCCGCCAATAAAAATAATTTCAACAGAATTCTATTAAACATTAATATAGATGGCGCCGGATATGAGAAAGGGCTGTCTGCATTTTCCCTGTTCAATTTACCAGATGAAATAATTCAGTCCGCCAATAAAGTAATCAATCAATATAGTGGAATAACGGAAGGGGTTCAATGGCCTCAGGGCGACCATAGTATCTTCCTGCAATTTGGTGTCCCGGCTATTGCAGTTTCATCAAAATGGTTCATAGATAATATCGGTGACCAGGATATAACTCACACTCCAAAAGACAATATCGGGATTGTTGATTGTAACAAAATTGTTGAAATTTCTCTGGCATTAAATTCTCTTATCAGATGCTTATAGATCCTGATTTTAAGACTGTTTTACCAATTGATTCTAAACAAGTACCTTTATTTTTCAATTCCAGAAAACCTTTAAAATGAACCTAAACGATCTCGGCTTTAATGAAGAGCTATCATCTTTCATCAGAGAGAATAACCTTACTGACTTTTCTGTCGGTCGGATAACCCAGGAACATCGTGAGAGATATGTTGTCTCAACCGGTGATCTTGAATATGATGCTGAAATTACCGGAAATATGAGATTTACTGCAACATCAAGGAAAGATTTTCCGGCGGTGGGAGACTGGGTCACAATGAATATTTATGATACAGATCAGGCAATTATCCATCATATCCTTCCCAGAAAATCATTGCTTGCCAGACAGGCTATCGGGAAACCAGGAGAAATTCAGATAATTTCAACAAATATTGACTTCGCCTTTATTGTTCAGGCGATAAGCAATAATTTTAACATAAACAGGCTTGAACGGTACCTGACTATCTGCAATTCTTCAAATATTGAACCGGTATTTGTGATAAGCAAGATCGATCTGGCAACCGGGAATGAGATCCGTGATGCTATAAGCACTCTTGAAGCAAGAGATAAAAATGTAAAATACATCCTGCTGAGCAATATATCACACGAAGGACTTGACCAGATAATGGATTTCATTCAGAAAGGGAAAACATATTGTTTGGTCGGATCGTCAGGTGTAGGCAAATCAACATTGATAAATAACCTGTTAAAGAAGGAAGTCCTGAGGACGGGAGAGATCAGCCACAGCACAAATAAAGGCAGACATATTACCGAACACCGTGAATTGTTCATTCTTGAGAACGGGGGTATAATAATTGATACCCCTGGTATGAAAGAACTTGGGATAACTGATGATCTGAAGGGGATCGAGAGTACATTTGAGGAAATCCACAAAATTGCCGGAAATTGTAAATATTCTGATTGCCAACACATTAATGAAAAGGGCTGTGCTGTACTTGAAGCCCTTAAAAACGGGACTATCAATAAAGAGTCCTACGAAAATTACAGGAAGATCCTGAAGGAACAGGAAAGATATCAAATGACAGTAGCCGAAAAAAGAAAACGCGAAAAGGTCTTCGGGAAGATGCTGAAGAACTATTCAAGGGATATGAAAAAGAATAATCCGGAAACATAACCAGAAGTATCATTTCAATTCAACTAATTCTAAACCAGATAGCAAATAGGAATTCTATTGCCCGGATCAGGGAAATATTCTGTCGTTTAAAAATCAGCGAAGTAAGGCAGACAGAATTTTCTCGACCCAGATGATAACAGATTCGAAAAATCAGTACTTTTAGTTGGTCTTTTTTTTACAAGCCAGATTTCACTCCATTGTGCGGTCAGATTATGTTGTTAAAATAATATATATGAAAAGAATTAACTCTCCCGTTACATTTATATTTCTGGTTTTATTCTGGTTTTCAGGAAATACAATTTCAGCCCAGAATCCTTCATGGGTATGGGCAAAAAGCGCAACAGGATCTGAAGAATCCGGTTCAATCGCTACCGATCAGTCAGGAAACAGTTTTGCAGCCGGAAAATTTACAGGCTCATCGGTCACATTTGGTACGCATACACTGGTGAATGAAGATGCGTCAGGATTAACTTCAGATCTGTTCCTCGTAAAATATGATGCTGACGGGAATGTAGTCTGGGCCAAAGGTGCCTTTACCGACATGAATATGGCAGACGGAGCTGCCTCTGTCACAACTGATAATACAGGAAACATCTATATGACAGGTTCCTTCAGCAGCGACACGATTAAATTCGGTAATTTCCCGGTAAAAAATAAGTTTTATACCAAAGACGATATTTTTATTGTCAAATTCAATCCGGCAGGGAATGCTCTCTGGGCAAGGAGTGCCGGAGGAACCATGTATGATTACGGGAGAAGCATTGCGGTTGATGGCTCCGGGAATGTTTTTGTTACAGGCTCATTCCAATGGTCAATGAATATCGGGACTTACCTGGAAAGTGATGATCATACCAACGGAAGCCATAATGATGTTTTTCTTGCCAAATATAATTCTGATGGCAACTTTATGTGGGCTGTTAATGCTGAAGGATCCTATAGTGATATACCTGAGTCAGTTACTACTGATGATAAAGGAAACGTTTATGTTACGGGTCGCTTTAACAGTCATTACCTTACTTTTGGTACACATATGATCACTAACTTCAATGCAAGCGGCACCCCTGAATTTATACCTGAAGATATTTTTTTAGTAAAATATGATGGGAATGGCAATTGTCTCTGGGCAAAAAGTGCCGGTGGAAATAATACTGAAGCAGGAAGTTCGGTAAAAGTCGATCTGGATGGCAGCATATTTCTGACGGGATATTATAAAAGTCCTGTATTTAAAATAGGCAATAGTACCTTAACAAATTTTGAAACTGCCGGAGCCCGGAATGATTTATTCATCGCAAAATTAGATGGCTCAGGAAATGTAATATGGGCAAATAGTTCAGGCGGATCAGGTGATGATTGTGCTTACTCAGTTGCCATTGAAAATAATAATGTTTATCAGGCGGGTTATTTTTCAAGCAGCACTATAACATTTGGAACAGTCACACTTACTCTGAATGATCCTTCAAATTGTTTTATAGCCAGATATGATAAGGACGGAAAAGCATCATGGGTTCTGACCTCCCTTGGGGACAGCCAGATAAAAGCACAATCGATATCATTAGATGCGGCAGGAAATGCATTTATTACCGGGAATTTTTCCGGACCAGTCAATTTTGGAACATCGGGATTAAGCGATAATGGCATTTTCGTCGCAAAAGCTGTAACAGGTAATTTATCGGAAATTATTGATACGGATAAAACATCCACAATAAAAACTTATCCTAATCCTGCAAAATTCAGTATAGGGCTGGAAACATCAGACCAGTCAGAAGTCGAGATTTATAATTCCTCAGGCATTTTTATAAAAAGAATTTTAACAAATAGTTGCAAGACAGATATTGATCTGAGCGATCTTCCTGACGGGATTTATATTTTCAAGATTATTTCGGGAGGGAAAACTGAATTGAAAAAAATTATAAAAGGTTAACCACTAAAACTGATCACTCGTTCCATCCCGGTAGTGATACAGTTGCCTGGTAATTTGAATAATTGTAAAGAGGATTTCTTACCGGCTTATAAAGTTTTCCGGATTTAGGATTATCGCTCTGGGTATAAATCCATAATTCTTCAGGATTCCATACCACAATTTCATCGCGGCAGTCGCCTGTGATATCCAGGACAGCATTACACATATCCGGATGTCCGTCATCGGGGAATTGCATCACTCTTCTGCCCCATCCGTCATAAACTCCGCCTTCTCTGATGTTTGCATTATGGACAAAGTATTCCTCGCCATTTCCTGTCCAGTTCAGAGGCAGGCACATACTTCCGAACTGGTTCGGTTCGAAATCGTGGTAGATCTTTGCATCCTGGTCGTAGAAGTGGATAATCCCCTGATTGCCCCAGAAATTGATAGTAACAGTCTCCAGTCCCGGCAGGTCGTCCCTGAAGTTTGCCACGGCAGGATTCTGGACATGTCCGATAAGATAACGTCTGAGTATATTGCCGGTTAACTCAACCCTGAGATATCCGGCATTACTGGCTGAATACATTATAGCAGGTTCGGTTTTATCGCTGAGGTCAAAGTCGACTACTGCGACTCCATCGGAATGATCTTCTATTTTGTCATCCAGGCACCACAATTGTGTTCCGTCATCATCATAAAGTGAATATCCTATAGCCAGTTCATCCCGGCCATCCTTATCCGTATCAAAAGCATAAGGATAATGACCGGTCTTACAGCTACCCTCCCATAACAATCTCAGGCTGTTGTCCAGTACCCAGAAATTTGTATAACGGTCTTTTATAAGGATATTGGAATCCCATCCTTTTCCTTCGGCATCGAAAAAGAACAGGCAATCCCCAAGTATCTGACTGAAACGGTCATTTTCAATCTTCGATTTTGGTGTCGGTGCTTTTCTAACAGTTTTTCCTGTGGAGGCATCGGCAACAATTATTTCAAAATTCATACAATAAACGACCTCATTATCACCGTCATTATCAAGGTCGATGATCTGGAATCCCACGTCATTCGTCAGATGGTTCTTTTCAGGATCGGGTTTACCAATCTGCCAGAGTATCTTCCCATCAAAAGTCATAGCGGTAAGACAGCTTAATTCGCTGTGACTGTCCCTCGGCCATGCATGGTGCATAACCTGTCCTATCAGAACATCAGTAACTCCATCCCCGTCAAGACCTCCAAACCTCAGATTACGTCCTACCCCGAATCCCGGTGTTTTTATCTTCTTCCAGACCACCATTTTTGGATTCGAATCCTGAAGCTTCCGGAATTCAGATTCTATGGCAGCCATTTCTGTGTTAATGGCGTTAACTTCATCTTTTGATGTAAGAACTTCTACCGACCTGTATACAGCTTTCGTATTTGAAACCAGACCAATTTTCCCGTGACTGAATGTATTATCAGTTATATCGAGCTGAATTTTGTCATTAAGCGAGGCACTTATTTTGTTTCCGGTCAGATTTACTGTTGCCGTCAGCTCCTCTCCCGGGGAAAAAATAAATGGTTTTGAATCAAGAACCGTTTCATTAAGCTTGTTGAACGTGAGTCCGTGTTTAAAGAAAGAAATATATGCAATTGAGTCCTTAATACCAAAGAAGTAAAAGCAACGGTCATTTAAATATCTGAAAGCAATTCCTGTATATTGTGAATCATCCTCAGGGGAAAATTTTACAGTCACTTTGTAATCTTTCCACAATGAATCACCTGATATGATCATAGGATGTGTCGACCGGTTGGATTTATTATACATCGTCTGGTACATGGCATTTCCGCTGCCCTGGTTTTTTACCTGCCATGCTGTTCCCCAACCTGTTCCGGATGCAAAGCTGGTGACTTCCCAGTTTCCTCTTTTACCGGCCTCAGCAAGGTAATGATACTCGGTATGAGGACCGACCGGAGCAGAGAAAAGGCCTGTATCAAGCTGTGAGAAATCGTCCCTGAGCAGAACTTCATTAAACCCTGATCTATTACATCCTATGCCAGATAGAATGAAAATGAAAACAAGACAAAGTTGAGTATTATTCATTCTATTCCAATTATAAATAAGTATTTAAGTTAATGATGAAGTTCAATTTTCTCCAATTTTTAAGTAAGAATAAAGAACAAACGAATGAAGAATGCAGAAGTAAGCACTTCTGTGTTCTGATTTCGAATGTTCATAGTTCTTAATTCATTCTATAGATAAGAATTTTACCTGTCCAGTTCTAATGCTGCAAGGATGAACGGAGCAACTCCCTTGGTGTCGTTGTCGAACCGCTTTTCATTAATGTAATATTCGTATGATCCGTCGCGATATGGATTACCGCCAAGTCCGCATCCCCCGCATATATTATGCATTGTCACAAAGCCCTTTTCGTCGACAGTTATAAGTTCTTTCAGGATGCCGTCGAATGCAGATTCAGCGATTTCCCTGTACTTCTGGTCAAGGTATCCCAGCCTGGCTCCTTTTGCGAATACGTATGTGAACATTGCCGAACCTGATCCCTCCAGATAATTTCCTTCCCTCCCTCCGTGGTTCAGTACCTGGAACCATATACCCGAATCCGGGTCCCTGACCTTAAGGAGTGCATCACTTGTTTTCTGAAGGATAGATATAAGTCCATTCCTGTCAGGATGATCAGCCGGAAGGCAGTCAAGTATATCCATTATGGCCATCAGATACCAGCCTGTAGCGCGGCTCCAGGGATAAAGTGATTTTCCGGTCAGAGGGTCACACCATTTTTGTTCCCTGCTCTCATCCCAGGCATGCATCAGAAGCCCGGTTCCGGGATCCAGTGTTTTCTCATAGATCATTATTGTCTGCCGGGTAGCAGCATCAAACCATTCAGGCTGGTTGAATTCCCTGGCATATGCAGCCATAAAGGTCGAACCCATGAATATACCGTCGAGCCACATCTGCCAGGGGTAGATCTTCTTATGCCAGTAACCACCGGAGTTAGTTTTGGGATGTGTCTCAAGTTGCTTTATAAAATTATCCAGAGCTATTTTACATTTTTGCCGGGAGTCCCTTTGATAAACAGTCAGAACATTCCTTCCGGGAAAGATCCTGTCAAGGTTATATTCTTCAAGCCTGTAATCGGTGACTGATCCGTCGTCATGAACAAAATAGTTGACCCAATCCTCCATATACTTTGAATATTTTGGATCTTCATTTCCGAGTCTGTCAATCGCCATTCCAAGGAATGCAACATCATAAGCCCATTTCGGTTTTCCGCTGACGTAACGGATAAGACTGTCTGCCTGCGTCATGACTGTATTAGCCATTCTTACCGACCACTTTTGTTCTTCGGCTTTATTTTTCTGACTTTTTCCTGAACTGCAACCTGCTAACAGTATCAGAAGAAAGGTAACTGACAAATTTTTTATCGTCATCTTAAAGGTTTTTATTTTATAATTCTGTCTCTTAGTCTTTGCGGCGTTGCGGTTTTGCGGCGTTTCGGCTCTTAGTCTCCTCTTCCCCTTTTCACCCCTTCCCCTTTTCACCCCTTCTCCTCTTCTCCCTCTCTCCTTTTCTCCCTCTCTCCTTTTCACCCCCTCTCCTTTTCTCCCCTTCCCCTTTTCTCCCCCTCTCCTCTTCTCCTCTTCTAACTCTACCCCGCTATTCAAGTGTTCTCAATGCCGGAAGGGGCTTAGGTTCTGTCAGATGCAGGTCAAAAATTAAGATTTCATTCAATCCTGTCCTAAGGTAAGATTCGGGGCAGAAAAGTCTCTTCTGAGGGCCTATTTCCCAGTATCGGCCCAGGTTATGTCCATTTACCCAGACGATCCCCTTCTTATAGTTTGAAAGGTCGAAATAAGTATCGCCCGTAATTGCAAGTGAAAAATTTCCTTTAAAGAAGATACCGGGTTTATTTAATACTTTCCCTGATGAGCGCAGATCGTAAATGTATTTCCAGTCCATCGGAAGCTTATAGATCTTCCAGTTCATAAGGGTCATTCCGTTCAAAGTAACACGTTCCGTTATTCCCTTTCTGTCAATAAGATGCTGGGCAAAATTTATACGTCCCATTCCTTCAACCAGAATCTCGAGAACAGGTTTTTCTGTCTTTGTTTCGGGCAGGTCGATAGTATTGATCCCCTCTCTCCGGTCGAGGTGACCTACATATTGTCCGTTCAGAAAGACAACAGCATAATCATGTATATCGGTTACTGTAAGTTTTCCTTTTTTATGTCCGATAAGTTCTGTCTGATACAGTATAAAACCATAATCCTGACCGTAAGCCTCGAAACTGTTTGGAGTAACTGAATTAACCGGCTGAGGAAGGTTATCCCAGACCGAAGTAAATCTTGTCGGGAAGATAAGCGGTATCTCAATGGCGGGTATTGTATCGGGGATATCGGGTAATTTTCCTTTTTTTGGAAGATAGGATCCGATAAGCTTTCTCAGGGCGTGATATTTGTATGTTGGCCGACCCTGTTCATTAATCGGAGCATCATAATCATAACTTGTCACATCCGGTTCATAGCCATTCCCTCCGGAATTAGCTCCGGCTGTAAATCCGAAATTTGTTCCACCGTGAATAACATAGAAGTTAAAAGACTTACGGTTATCCATCAGGAACTTAACCTCTTTCATAAGCCTTGCCGTATCAGGCCGTGCCCAGCTCTCCCCCCAATGAGTAAGCCAGCCGGGATAAGTCTCGCTGCTGAAAACCGGAACTCCCGGATTCATTCTGGCAGCCAGTTCAAAGTCGGCAGCAGAGCTACCCGGGTCCAGGCCAACGGCGCTTCCCGGAAGAGTACCTGCTTCAAGCATATAAGGAGTAGCTCCGTCTCCTGTAAATGTAGGAACATCTATACCGTTTGAAGCCCAGAGCTCTTTGAGCTTCTGCAAATAATTCCTGTCATTCGCAAAGCTGCCATATTCATTTTCGATCTGGATCATTAGTATCGGTCCGCCCCGTGTTATAAGGTAAGGCCTGATCTCTTCGGCCAGCCGGGCGATATACCTTTCAGCTGCAGCCATATAGCGCGGATCCATACATCTCAGTTTTATATCCGGTATGCGCAGAAGATAAGGAGGTATACCTCCCAGTTCCCATTCAGCACATACATATGGACCGGGCCTGAGGATGAGCCACATATCTTCATCCTGGACAGTCTTAATGAACTGAGCCAGATTATGATTGTCTTTTGTGAAATCAAATACCCCCTCTTCAGTCTCGTGAAAATTCCAGAAAATATAAGCTGAAATTGTATTGCAACCCATGGCTTTTGCCATTTTTATCCTGTGTTTCCAGTATTCTGCGGGGATCCTTGCCGGATGCAGTTCACCGGAAATGATCTGGTAAGGCAGATCATCAAGGAGAAATTCAGTCGCACTGAATTTAAATGTATGTTTTGCTTTCTGGGCGGTAAGTGACACCGGCAACAGGATAAATATCAAAACTAATATAATTTGAATGCTTTTTCTGGTCATATTGAATTATGTTTTATTGATACACTTTAATTTACCCACCCCCAGCTCCTTTTCCCCTCTCTCCTCATCCCCCCTTCTCCTCATCTCCCTCTCTCCCCCTCTCACTTCGTCCCTTCATACCTTCGTCCCTTCGTCTCCTCCACCTCCCCGTTCCTCTATATCGCCTGATAGCTCCGCAACCGGGCATAAAAACCATCTTTCTTATTCATAAGCTCGGCATGAGTGCCCCGCTCCACGATCATTCCGTTGTCAATCACCACAATAAGGTCGGCATGCTGGATCGTTGAAAGTCTGTGAGCTATGACCACAGATGTTCTGTTTTCCATAAGCTTCAGTATTGCATCCTGTACAAGCCGTTCCGATTCCGTATCGAGCGCTGAAGTTGCCTCGTCCAGGATCAATATGGGCGGATTTGTTAAAATAGCTCTGGCTATACTGATTCTTTGTTTTTGTCCGCCGCTAAGTTTATTTCCTGATTCACCTACATTATTTTCATACCCCTGTTCGGTTTCGGTTATGAAATCGTGTGCATTAGCAATCAGTGCTGCATTTTCTACATCCTTTATTACCGGGATATCGGAACCAAATGCAATATTTTCTGTGAATGAGGCATTAAAAAGTATGGGATGCTGGCTTACAATACCCATCAGGCTTCGCAGGTCAGAAATTTTCATATCCCTTATATCAACCCCGTCGATAAGGATACTTCCTTTGTCCGTATCTATGAACCGGGGAAGCAAGTCGGCAAGTGTTGATTTACCGGCTCCTGATTTTCCGACAATTGCTACTGTCTGGCCTTTCTTAATCGTCAGGTTAATATCCTTAAGTACCGGTTCGTCATTATACCCATACCATACGCCTTTGAATTCAATTTTATCCCTGAATTCGCTTACGCTGACTGCATTTTCCTTCTGAATAATCTTTTCCTCCGCTTCAAGTACCTGGTCAACCCTGTCGATTGAAGCCATACCTTTCTGGACACTGAACCATGCTGTTGTGATATTCTTTGCCGGAGGAATTATCTGGGAAAAGATTATCAGATATGCGATCAGGCTGTCGGGAGTCATATTGGTATCGCCTTTAAGTGCAAGTAAGCCTCCAAGGTACATCAGAGCCATGACCACTATGGTAGAGAGGAATTCGCTCAGTGGCGATGCAAGGTAATATTTGCGGATTACACGGCGGAATATTTTCGTGTATTTCTCGTTAATGTTCCTGAACTGCCCCTGCATCTTCTTTTCGGCATTAAATCCCTTCACTATTCTAAGACCCGTAAGTGTCTCCTCAACAACTGACAAAAGTTTTCCGAGCTGTTGTTGCTGTACCAGTGATGAAGATCTTAATGTTCTGCTTACCCTTCCGATCAGCCAGCCGCTAACCGGAAGAAGCAGCAATGCGTAAATTGTAAGTTGCCAGCTGCTTATGAACAGGTAGATCACGAAAATAATTATATACATCGGATCCCTGAAAAGCATTGTAAGGGAGGACATTACAGAAACCTCTATTTCCTGGACATCATTGGAAATCCTCGTCATGATATCACCCTTACGCGCATCGGTAAAATATGACAACGGGAGTTTCAGTACCTTATCGTACATTTTTTTCCTGAGGTCCCTTACGGTATAGGATCTCAGGTATGCCATACTGTTGTTAGCAAGAAAGATGAATCCGTTTTTAAGAAGGCTGGCAACAACAAAGACAATGCTTATGATCAGAAGTGCACCGGACTGCCCGTGGCGGTCAATGAAAAGGGAGAGCAGGTATTTTACGGCTGAGCTAACGTAATCGATAGTCATCTGGAATTCTCCCGGATGAGGAATTACATCGACCCTGTTGAACATGATCTTCAGAAAGGGAATGGCAAGGGTATAGGAAAACAGTGCAAAAACAGCGCTGAGAATATTGAACAGCACACTGTAAAAAGCCTGCCATTTATAAGGCGCGATATATTTAAGGAGCAACTTAATTTTATTCATCCCGGGTGATAAGTATTATTAATAACCTGTATAATTAAAGGGAGTAACACTTTTTAGTTCATTTTTAACAGTCTCATTTATCTCCAGGGATTCTATAAAATGGATAATTGCTTCCCGCGTAATTTTCTCATTGGTACGTGTAAGAACGAGTAAAGCTTCATAAGGTTCGGGATAACCTTCCCTCCGGAGAATGGTCTGGATAGCTTCTGCAACAACAGACCAGTTGTTCTCCAGGTCGCTTTTTATTTTGTCGGTATTTACAATGAGTTTATTCAGTCCCTTAAGAATTGAATTGATTGCTAGTATAGTGTGGCCTATGGGGACACCAATATTACGGAGGACAGTCGAATCGGTAAGATCGCGCTGAAGCCTTGAGACGGGAAGCTTTTCCGACAGATGTCCGAAAATTGCGTTTGCAAATCCCAGGTTACCTTCCCCGTTCTCAAAATCGATTGGATTAACTTTATGAGGCATTGCTGATGAACCGATCTCTCCTTTCCTGATCTTCTGGCTGAAATATTCCATCGAAATGTAGATCCAGATATCGCGGGACAGATCTATGAGGATAACATTTATTCTCCTCATATTATCGAATAATGCGGCTAGATTATCATAGTGTTCAATCTGTGTTGTGGGGTGTGAGCGCTGTAATCCGAGCTCCCCGTTAATAAAATTATCTGCGAAGGTTATCCAGTCAATGTCAGGATATGCAGCTTTATGAGCATTCATATTGCCTGTTGCCCCGCCGAATTTTGCGGAATACGGAATTTGTCCGAAATATTTCAGCTGTTCATCGATCCTGGCAATGAATACCGATATTTCCTTACCGAGTCTGGTAGGAGATGCCGGCTGTCCATGGGTACGGGCAAGCATTGGAATATCCTTCCACTCATCTGCCAGAGCTGCAAGAGCTTCCCTGAGATCAAAAAGAAGGGGAAAATATACGTTTATGAGGGCGTCCTTGACTGATAAGGGAATAGCGGTATTGTTTATGTCCTGGGATGTTAATCCGAAATGTATGAATTCGCTCCACTTTGCCCAGCCTTCATTTATGAATCTTTCCTTCAGGAAATACTCTAATGCCTTGACATCATGATTTGTAATCTTCTCGTTGTCCTTTATTTTTTCGGCATCAGTAAGCTTTAAATCTTCATAAAATGACCTGAGTGTTTTGTAATTCTCCTTTTTAAAATCGCTTAACTGTGGTAAAGGGATATCGCACAAGGCAATAAAATATTCCACTTCGACCATAAGCCGGTACCTTATCAGTCCAAACTCCGAAAAATAGAGATCAAGTTCATTCACTTTCTGTCTGTATCGTCCATCTATCGGAGAAATGGCAGTAAGGGAATTCAGTTCCATATTTCTGATATTAATTATTTCCTGAATATAAAACAATGATTACAAAAGTAGTATTTTTGGACTTCTTAAAAAAACCGATAAATAAGGCAATAATTCAATACTCAATAAAAACCAAAATGTCCTCAGAGAAAATTAAGATTTCAGCTGTTAAATATGCCAATACCTACCCGTTTATTTATGGAATAACAACTACAGGATTTGATAATAAAGTCATACTTACAACCGATCACCCGGCCGATTGTGCCGCGAAGCTGACAAACGGGAAGGTTGACATAGGTCTGATTCCGGTTGCAGCGCTTCCGGGACTTAAAGAATACCATATTATTACTGATTATTGTCTGGGAGCTTATGGAAAAGTAAGAACTGTAATGCTTCTAAGTAACTGCCGGTTCGATGATATCAGGAATATCAACCTGGATTACAGGTCGAGGTCATCGGTAAATCTTGTCAAAATACTTGCAAAGAATTTCTGGAAAAGAGAATTCAGATGGATCAAAACATCTGAGAATTTTGATTTTGAGAATATTCCTGATAGTGAAGGGATTGTTTTAATTGGTGACCAATGTTTTGAATATGAGAACAGGTTCAGGTTTACTATCGACCTGGCTGAAGAATGGCATAAATTTACCGGTCTGCCCTTTACTTTTGCATGCTGGACAGCCAACAGATCATTGCCCGGCAAATTTATCGAAGAGTTCAATTCAGCCCTGAAGACAGGCGTTTCGGATATTCCCTCCGTGGTCAGGATGTTTGGTAACTCCGGGATCATTAAAGGTGAAATCCTTCAGGAATATCTCACAAAAAATATCAGTTTCAACCTGAATGATGATAAAAGGGAAGCAATAAGAGTGTTTCTTGATTATCTGAACAGGCTCTGAATGAAGGGTATCAGCAGAGCTTTGGCTGATACCTGAATAATTGAACTATATTTTGCCGAAAAGGGGATTAACGATAAGAAGATGATAACCTTGAAACTCAGATTAAAGGTTTGCAACTATTGTCTAAGCTTTTCGGCATGTCAGCAGGCCAGGTGCTGAACTACGAAGGAGAGCTACCCCAGGAAGTAACACTGGAAAACAAACCCGGTTTTGAGCAGCTAAACATAATTTTAGATTATTGAATGCATATCTATATGGAGTCCATGAATATGATGAATATGATGAATATGATGAATCTGCCAATGGATCCGACATATTCAATCTCCCGATCTTCGGATCATAGAATCTCGCCCCGCAATCATACAACCTTACGCGGGTTTTTGACTCTCTCTCACGGTTCCATACACACCGTAAAACAGGTTCTTTTTTAAGCTATGTGCAAGTTTCAGACAACCCATTGACATTGCTTCTTACCCAAAAATAGCTTTTTTCTTTTATTTGAAGATTTGATTTTCAGTTAAAAAGAAAAAGCCACCGCTCTGCCTTCCCTTCTGGCCCGTTTTCCAGTCATGTTGGAGCGAAGCGTAAATCCCGGTTCATCGGGACTTTTTGTCCCTCCCTGCTGCAGCACATTATTCCGCTGAAGCGTCACAAAGAGCTGCCCTGACACTTTACAAAAAGGCACGCCAGGAAAAACGGTCACCAAAGCTATATTTACATAGTGTCGTATTATAGGCCTGGCCACAATGTTTGTTTCATAGCAGTGCTATCCTTCAGCGCCTATAATACCGTCCCGAAGTCTCGGGATTAATATAGCTTGGGAGGATTATTTTTTGGCCATGCTTTTTGTTTGCAGGATCAGCGCGGCTCTTTGATCCCGACGAAGGAGTGGGCAATCCCGATTCTCGGGACAAGTTGTGCCGCATAGCTTGTCCCGCTTCAGCGGGATGCGAGGGGACAAAAAGCATGACAAAAAACAAGCCGGCAGCGTCGACTTAGCGGAGCAGCTCTCAAAAATGCGGGAGCTAATGGAAGATTTTTGGGAGCTGCGTGGGTCTACATTCCAAGAGCTTTCTTGTCTCTCTTGATAAACTGCTCTAATTCTTTTTCTGAGGGGAGGGCTACTTTATACCGGGACACAAAGACTTTATTATCAATGTTCCCGATTGCATATTTTACCGTTGCTTCATCTTTATCAGTGCATAGTAATATCCCTATTGGTAAATCATCACCATTATACATCTCATTCTCCTGGTAGTAATTCAGGTAAAAATTCATCTGCCCGGCATCAGTATGAAGGAACTTTCTGATCTTAAGGTCAATCAGTACATGACATTTCAGGATCCTGTGATAAAAGACAAGGTCAATGTAAAAATGCTCATTATCGACAGTTATTCTTTTCTGCCTGGCTTCAAAGCAGAACCCGTTGCCGAGCTCCATCAGGAACTCCTGCAAGTGATTTAGTAATGCCGTTTCCAGGTCGCTTTCACTCACTTCATCTTTTTGTGGCAGTCCCAGGAACTCAAAAATGTAAGGATCTCTGATTATATCTTCTTTCCCGGCAGGAACTGCCCTTTTATTTACAGTCTGTAGCAAGCCTTCTTTATCAAGGGATAAACCGGTGCGTTCAAATAATAAGCTGCCGGTCTGACGTTTCAGTTCCCTTACTGACCAGTTACCTTTTAATGTCTCAACTTCATAAAAAAGTCTTTTCAGAGGATCTTCTATCGTAAGCAACTCGATAATGTGTGTAAATGATAACCTGCTCAGGATTATTGCACCGTCAATGCCTTCCTTACTTTTATTATCATCTCCGGATTTCTCAGATAGTGACTTCCTTAAAGATTGGTCAGGCAGTGACTGACCAATTTGAGGATACTTAATATAGAACTGTCGGCATAATTTAAGATTCGTGACAGATACACCTTTTACCCCGCTATTCTGTAGCTTCCTTGACAGACTGTTTAATAGCTTATCTCCATATCTTGCCCGATCCTCTCCACTTTGCTCATATTCCACAATATAATGACCAAACAACCAGTTTCGCATTGTAAGCGACTGGTTAACTGCAGAGACTGCTTTTTCCTGCAAGTATTCATTAGCCTGTTCAAAAGCTTGTATTAACTGTTCAAAGTTCATTCTTCCCGGTTTTTATTAAATCAAATACTGACATTCCGCTCTCATGCAGGAGGTGAACAAAATACTCGATAAACTGCATATGTGCCCTTCTCGCTCTCTCACTTCTTAACAGGCCTCCAAGCATAAGGATACCTGGTTCAGTAAATATATATTCTCCTTTGCCGATTTCTGTCATAAAATCAGCTGGAAAGCGAGATATGTTCTTGCTTATTTTTGTTCTGAGATTAGTAATCTTCACATCGTATATCGCTGCAAGATCGACATCTTTTACAACAAGTTTTCCCTGGTGTAAAAACATTCTCTCCTGCATCATTTTTTCTATGGCCAAAAACAAAGTGATATCACCTTCCATTTTAATAATATTATTTCAAAAGTAACTCTTTTAACTCTTTGTATCAAAGCACTCAGTCATTTCACCCCAGTGGGTGACACTTATTTATCGACTCCTGAAGATCCTCAAGATATCCCACCTGGTAACACTCAGTTGAGCTGATCCGCTTGTGATCGGCCATGTACTGATTGGTACTCAGATCATACTTCTTTAACCAGATCGTGATCATGCTCTGACAATTATGCCTCCAGTCATGATCATAAAAGACATGGGTATCAGTGATCGTATTAAGGAACTCCGCGCAGGTATAAAGCTGACTCAGTCTGACCTGGCTACAGAGGTGGAATTGACTTATGTTCAGATTGGAGGATATGAGACCGGTAAATCATCCCCATCAGCAGACGTGTTACAAAAACTCGCTGCAGCTCTCTATACAACTACCGATTATCTCATGAACGGGAGCACAATGAAATGATTTCTGCCCAGCTCACTGACAAGGAACTGCTATTGCAATTCCGCGAGGTAGAGAAGCTCGATCAGCAAGATAAACACCTGATCAAAACTTTTATCGATGCTTTCATTACAAAGAGAAAGATTCAGAA
>JAKQPD010000246.1 GCA_029564935.1 Bacteroidota bacterium | reverse complement strand
GAAATGAACCTGTCGGGTTTGAAGAAACTTCTGAGGTCACGAACCAGAGGCTCTGCCCTGAAGATCACCGCAACGACAAAGAAAGTTATGAAAGGGACGAAATGTATGGCAGCCAGCCAGCTAATTTTCTTTTTAGGATTGGTCATTGTCTGTACATACAAATACAACAGAGGTCCATATGTAAAAGCAACAAACGGAAAGGCATACATTTCAATAACCCGTGAATTGATAAGGGCAAAAATAAGTTCAATACAGATCAGGAAAAGCCAGGCTGCCATTAACCTGTTTGCTGCTGTAAATGGTTTTTTTGTCGAGATCAGCAATCCAGCAAAAAACGACTGTGAGATACCTATATAGAGTACGGGATCTATATTTACCATACTGCAGAACTTAAATTATCTCAAAAATAATAAAAAGGAGTCAAAATTCAGGTATCTTTAGCTCCCTGGCATCAAAAGTCATAACCTGCTTACTACTTGAAGTATTCAGCAAGTACATAACCTAATATAAAATTTCCCGAATTACTCAGTAAATATTAACTTTAGACACTCTAAGTACTCTAAGTATTCTAAGTACTTTAAGTACTCTGATTACTTTAACCACAGCTTAGCTTCAAAACAACTAACTTATGAGTATTCTTCTTAATAAAAATTCGAGGGTTATCGTTCAGGGTTTTACCGGAAGTGAAGGTACATTCCACTCTCAACAGATGATTGAATATGGTACAAGGGTCGTGGGTGGCACATCTCCCGGAAAAGGAGGACAAGTCCATCTTGGACTTCCTGTTTTCAACACAGTTTCAGAAGCGGTATTATCAACAGTGGCTGATGTGTCGGTCATATTTGTCCCTCCGGCTTATGCAGCTGATGCAATTATGGAAGCAGCTGCCGGTGGTATAAGACTTATTGTGGCAATTACAGAAGGGATACCCGTTTCGGATATGGTAAAGGTGAAGGAATATCTGAAGTCATTTGACTGCCGGCTGATAGGCCCGAATTGTCCGGGAATTATTACCCCCGGTGAATCAAAGGTTGGAATTATGCCTGGGTTCATTCACAGAAAAGGAACTGTTGGGATAGTATCACGATCAGGGACTTTAACATATGAAGCAGTTGACCAGATTACTAAGCTTGGGCTTGGTCAGTCGACCGGCGTCGGGATAGGAGGGGATCCGGTCATAGGAACGAGCACCCTGGATGTCGTAAAATTGATGATGGCTGACAATGAGACGGAAGCAATTGTAATCATTGGGGAAATAGGAGGCAATATGGAGACCGAAGCTGCAGAATGGATTAAAAAAAACGGAACTAAACCTGTAATTGGTTTTATTGCAGGACAGACAGCCCCCAAAGGCCGCAGAATGGGTCATGCAGGTGCAATAATAGGAGGGAAGGCAGACACTGCTGCCGCTAAAATGAAAATTATGAAAGAGTGCGGCATACATGTTGTTGAATCCCCGGC
>JAKQPD010000241.1 GCA_029564935.1 Bacteroidota bacterium | reverse complement strand
GTATCGCTTCGGTTCACATTGTTTCTTCGTGAGGTAAAGAATTTATCCTGGATAGGGGCCACCCATTTATCCGAAGTTGTGGGGGGATTTCTCATGATGCCCCTTTCAGATAAAAAGAGGCCAAAGATGCCCTTCAAGTTTACGGCTGATTTAATTGAAAAACATATCATGAAAAGTCATAGGGATATGTTCGGGATTAAAGCTATAAACTCCGTTTCTTTCCTACGGGCGCTGTATTTCTTTGCCGAGTATCTTGCAAGCGAAAACATGTTTAGCCCTCAAGAACGAAAGCATGCTGAAGATGCATGCCAATCATTGTTCAATAAAATATACGGGGGCTATGCATCAACAGAATATGGTCTCAGAATATTCCGTAACTTTCCTGATTTGGGATGAAGCATGCTTCACCGAGATATAATGTAACCTGCGGGGAAACAAAAGCCCCCTGACGAACCGGTTTCATCAGGGGGCTTTTTATTTGGGACACAGACTTTCAAAAGACGTGTCTTTTATTTCTCGATGGGGCTTCTTTTCAAACCTCTTTTCTTTTCAGCCAGGCTTCCTGGTAAAGCCTCCCGATGGTCAGGAAAAGGGCCAGGAAGAACATCCCGAACATGAAGTTGGGGGCGGTGCCGAAATACTGGTCCATCTTGAAGCCGAGATACAAGAAGAGGAAGGAGCCGATGGCGATCGAGAATCCGTAGGCGCTGATGATCATGATCGGGTTGTACTTGTGGTAGAGAGCCTTTTTCGTTTGCTGAAGTGCCGACATCGTCCTGTCCTCCTTTCTAAAGATTACTGATTAAGTTTCTTACCCAACCATGTTCTTGATGCCTTCGATCACTGGATTGGTGAAGAGGGCGATCAGGACCGTGTAGAGAGCGAAAACACCAGCGACTTCTCCCGTGTACATCTTCTCATACTTGTGTTTCAGGCTGATCAATGTCATCCCGCCGATAATCAGGCATCCAAGCTGGAAGTAAGGGAAGTTGGCCACGCCCGCTGCCGCATACTCGGCCAGGACGAAAGTTCCGGTGCAAAGAACAACAACGATTGCCGCTACCATCATTCCTAATGTCTTTTTCATTTTCTGTGTCCTCCATTTATTTTTATTTTTTTGTTTGCGTCTGTTTTACTTTAGATAATGCGGGAAACGTGCCAACTGAGCTTGAGGAAAATATGGAACAGCTTATCTAATTGATAATATAGGTTATTATTGGATAGAGGCGCGATCTATATAAGTGATTCGAGGGTACTTTGGAAGATTTTTTCAAAAATTCTTTAAATTCTTTGAACGGAATGATTGAAAGCGGGTGTTTTATGGAAAGGCATCAGACCAATGACGACGATCATGTCTTTGTCTTGATCATGCGCCAGATCTTGCCGGTGCTTATCATTTTGGCTGATTCATCATTATCCCTTGAACCACGAAAGCGTAAATATACTGAGCTGCTCTATGCAATCGGGACAGAGTTCATCCGTGTAATAGTCGTTAATGCCTCTCGTTAGTATCTGACCAAGTTGGCCAATCGGTACAGTGAATATCCCTGTTTCCCTGTATTCTCTCAAGCATCGCCTGCATTTGGCCTTACGGAGATCATTGTCAATATCATAGCCCAGATCTCGCCGGTAATCATCATCATTATTTTTCATGTGGAGGATTTAATACACCGGCAAGATTCGGCGGTGATCATTTTTTAAAACAACCAGGAGGTCAGTTCCTTGTATGAAAGCATCCGTCATCTGTGAGTGTGGATAGCCAATTCATGCAGGGGCTGGCCTTCTGTTGATATATACCTTCCTTACTCCACCGGCGAGTAGAAACAGCGATTGGGTGACAACACCTTTCCTTCCTCTTTCATCGCTTCCACAACCTTCGTTTCTTTTGAATCCATTGCAGATCCCCTCATTTTCAGGTTGTTACTTGCCCTGAGTATCCACCTTTCTCTTCAATTCCCTACCCACCTTGAAAAATGGTAGTTTCTTTGGCTTCACTTCAATTTCCTTGCCAGTTTTGGGATTCCTCCCTTTATATGGTTCGTATTCCCTGACAGAGAAGCTGCCGAATCCCCTGATCTCAATCCGATCTCCTTTCCTCAGTGTTTCCGAAAATCCGTCAAACATCAGCTTGATCACGTCCGTTGCTTTTTTATCGGTAATTTTTTCTTTATCAGCCAGAGCTTTGATGAGGTCTGATTTCGTCATGATGATTATCCTCCATTTGTTTTTCTAACCTTTTGCTTATATAAGGATCGTTCTATTTCAATTAGATATCTCTCAATGTTTGAGAAATCAGCATCCGCTCGCAGTAAAGATTAACAAAAGAGAATGCATTCCCGTGGAGTATTTATGGCCCCCAAAGATTCAGGTAATTGATATAGTCGAGCATCCCCACTACTTCTGAATATGAAGTACCGGGAAAGCTCAAGGGTTACAAAAAATAGTTCCGACCAGATTTGGAACATCGATCGGGTACGTTCATCTCATATACTTAGTGATTTCCTTCACATCTTTCCTCGGAGTCCGAAGCGGATCGGTCGCTGCTTTCCCTATGCAGATCAGAGCCAGCGGTTCTTTGGCTTCATCTATGTCCAGAATCTTCTTCATCGTATATCTGTCGAACAAAGTGAACCAGAGAGAACCCAGCCCCAGTTCATGCGCTACCAGAAGCATGTTCTGT
>JAKQPD010000239.1 GCA_029564935.1 Bacteroidota bacterium | reverse complement strand
CGTAACAATCTCCGATACCTGCCTGATCAGATCCATCATATATTCACCCATATCGGGACCAAACCAGCCCATCAGACCTGGTTCATAGCCGCCAAGATAGAAATAACGACCTGGTACTATATACCCGACATAACTGCCATTGAAACTCGTTATATTTGATTTAAATCCTTCAGCCAGAAGCAAATTTTTCATCTGAAGTGCATATTCACCACTGAAATCACCGGGAGTTGTTATCCAGACCATATCATCAATCCTGATTGCCTGCAGGTAAACATTCTCAGGCTGAGCCATAAGTTTTTTGCTCCAGAAAGTCGAGAGATTGATTTTCGGGGTAATGCGGATATGATAATCCGGCAGTTCTATTAAGGTTGAAACAAAGGAAAGAACCGGTTTGTCATTCCAAACCACTTTCCCCAGATATGAATTCACACTGTCAGCCAGTGACTCGCCAATATATTTTGCCCTGTCAAATTGTTCTCCTTCCCCGACAGGGCTCTGACTGCCTATAGAACCTGCCATAAAAAGAGCAATGTCTGATGAAGTACCTTCAATCCTCCTCTGCCAGTAACCCGGATAATCACCGCTGATTTCCATATTTTCCGCTCCAATAGTTGTCGCATGTGCAGAAAATGAACCAATGATCGCTTTTCTGTAACCGATCTGCTCAAACACTATAAAACTAAAATCCGGATTTCTCGTCCCGGCATCTCCCATAACCCTGTTCCTTGTAAAATTACCGGCATTGAAATTGGCAGCTCCTGTCCTGGCAGGTTTAAGATCATTTATTGCTGCAAGAATGCTTTCTGAGATCCGTATGGCCAGAAACTTCTGCAAATCCTTATTTTCCTCACCTGCAAATTGTTTTCCAATGAATCCCGGTGCCCATCCTCCTGGCCCGGAATGGGTATGAGTTGCGGAAAATACAAGCTGCTGCCTTCTGATTCCTTTCCGGGCTAGTAAATTTACCACCGAATCAGTAATATTAGGAGGCATTATCAGCAGATCAGCCCCCACAAAAACAATTGACTCACGAATAGTCTTAAGTGCAACAGCTTTTACAAATATACTGTCGTGAACTCCCGTGGCCGGATTCCCCTTCCTGTCTCCATACCCGGCAAGAGGGAATCTTCTGAATTGCCCTTCATAATAATTAACGGAATCATTAATTACCGGAGTCAGATTGAC
>JAKQPD010000230.1 GCA_029564935.1 Bacteroidota bacterium | reverse complement strand
TTAAATTTGATACATAATAACTTTATCATCCGGACAATTTTACTAACCAGAAATATCATGAGAAATAAGACAGTCAGCATTCTGTTTGCGATAATACTCTTCATCAATGGCTTAACCGGGTATTCTCAGAAATACAATGCTACCGGAGATGAGAATATTATCAGGGGAAACAGACTTATTTCATCCCTATCGGCAAACGGCAGACAGTTGCATCAAATTGTAAAAGTCACTCCCGGTTTAGTTATAAATGCCGATGGCGAGATGAAAGAACCTGAGTGGTCAGATGCACTTACGGTTACTCCGTTCATTTCAGGTAAGAACAGCATCGATAAAACCTCGGTAAAGGTATTATATGACAGCACAAAAATTTATCTTTTCTGGTTTGTCGATCAGCCTGACGGAATTACTGTTAAGATGAAGGAGAAAGACGGACTGATCACTTCTGATGATTATATTCAGGTCGACTTAAAGCCATGGCTTCCTGATAATATAATTCATGGCCGTGATTATTCTTATTCAATTGCAGTTAATCCTGATGGTATCATCTGGGATTCTTATTTTGATCCCTACCTTGAAGGGTTTTTTTATTCTTCATGGAATTCATCTGCAACTGTGAATGTTGTCCGCCAGTCAGACAGCTGGCAGGTTGAAATGATTATCCCCTTTGCCGGACTGGATGTTTATTCTGATCCGGGATGGAAATGGAATCTTGAATTCCGTCATTCGAGCTATAAAGATCGTTCATCGGAAGTAAGCCGTTCCACTGCCGGAATAACGGTTCAGCAGGAGGTTATGGTGCGTGAATCAGGACTTGTTTCTTATTACTGGCCACGGCCTGATTTTATGCAGGAGATCAAACCCGATCTTACCTTACAGGAAGAAAAGTACGCAAATATCAGAGAAATGTCATCTGTCCCGGCTGTTAATAAAATGGAAGACCTCCGGCTGTGGCAGGACCAGGAGATATTAAAAATTGCCATGACAGATAAAACGGGAAGACGAATAACATCAAATACAGCACAGGCAGCTGCAGGTTTGTCCGGTAATTTTCTTTGCTTCAATTTAAAAGCAGACGGATCTTCAATTGAAAAACGTGATGGCACATCCGGCAGGCTTGGCGGGGGAATGGATGCCCAGATGGCAGGTGTAAACGGTGTTTTCGTTGACCAGACTTTGTTCAGCAACGAATGTTTCTGGATAATACTTCAACCACGTTCCCGGAATGCTGATAATATTCACCAGGATTATTACCTGATAGTATTAAATAACCGGGGTGAAATAAAAGGAACTCATTATGACAAATACGGGGAGTCCTACAACGAATGGACTCCGGTGGCAAAGGCCGATATCTTCAATACATCCGCCGGCTGGGGCGCGGAGCTGATGATCGACATGAGGTCACTGGACATTCCGGTGGATTATTCAAACGAATGGGGTATAAATATTTTCCGCAACTTTTTACTTCCGGGAAAGGACTACGAGTTACAGGCATGGAAATTTACCGGGAATGATTTTTTCAATCCTGCAAAATTCGGTTACCTTTCAGGTGTCTCAATCACAAATCCTTCTGTTTTCAGATCCTGTACTGAAAGAAGAAATAAAGAAATCCGGTCGCTTCTGGATAAATTCTCGAAAACAGATAATAACCTGACCGTTGAACTCAGAAAAGAGCTGGCATCTATAAAGACAGGAACATCTGACCAGTTAAAGAAGGCTGAGATCATACTCGATCATGTTGATAACAGCATGGGTATCCTTCAATCGTCGTTATATTACAGGTTAGTTCCGCATCCTCCATTAAGAGCCGGATACCCCCTGATGGATGTAACCTTCACAGGTAATATGGGATGGGCAGTCGGAGCTATGGGAACCATTTTGAGAACAGAGGATTCCGGCAGAACATGGGAAAAAGTACATATTAATTCTGATGCGGATCTGTACAGGGTGAAATTTGTAAATGAAAAGGAGGGCTGGGCTGCAGGTGGCAGGATTAGAATTGCGGAATCAAATAAATCCATGAGGCATGACAAGCGCGGAGGTTATGGTTATATTTTTCATACCACAGATGGTGGGAAAACCTGGGAATGCCAGTACGGGGAAAGGGGAAGACATTTGTTCGCACTGCATTTTACTGATGAAAAGACAGGCTATGCTGCAGGTGAGAGGGGTTTTCTGCTGAAGACGAACGATGGCGGAAGGAACTGGGATGAACTTCCCACAACAGGAACACTGAACTGGCTTTACGGTATGACATTCACCGACACAAATAATGGCTTCGCTGTAGGTCTGAATGAAACATTAATAAAAACTACCGACGGAGGGAAATCATGGAAGAAGATTGAAGCGTCGCCTGACAGGAGATTCTACGGATTCAAACCAATCTACAGGGATATCTGCTTTAACGAATCAACCGGTTGTATCGTAGGGCAGAATGGTACTATCCTGATCTCATCGGACGGAGGAAATACATGGGAACCATCGGGTACCTTTTATTCACGTGAAATAAGGGAAATGATGGAACTGCGAAGCGTTTGCTTTGTTGATCCTCAGAGAGGTTATGCTGTTGGAGAACTCGGAAACAAAATTATGACAACGGAAGACGGGGGCAGGAACTGGACCTTCCGCAATACTGAAAGCTCTGAATGGCTGAGAGCTCTGTGGGCCGATAATACCGGAAAACTTGTCGTGGCCGGAGAAAGAGAAAAATTAATCACCTCATCCGATAAAGGAATGACATGGAGTATCCTCAATGGTGCTGAAACTAAGATCGACATCATGACAATGATGGCCCATGGCGATGATGCCCCGATCCATTTCAATTCGTTTTTTGCATATTATACGATCAATGAAAACAGGAAAATAGTCGATGTGGGTGTAATGAGCGATGTTCACAGCAGTGAGTATGAAGAAACATATAATCTTGAACATGACAGAAATATCTGGATGACAGGGGTAGGTACCGCAAATAATTTTTACCAGTTCGAGACAGGTAATAACGGGGCCAATTACTATCATTATAATCAGCGACTATGGGAAGGTGAGGAAAATATTGTCAGAAGAATGGTAGCCGCAATAAGGGCATATAAGCCCGATATCATCATAACTCATGAAGGTGTATATGGTGATTACGACAAACCCGGGCATAAAGTATCAGGAAGGGCGGGACTCACAGCTTTCGAGACGGCAGGCGGAGAAACCGATCACTGGCCGGAGCTGACAAGAATGGGACTGGAACCATGGCAACCAAAAAAACTGTACAACCTGGAAGGTGTTTCATATCCCGGAACTCTTGATCTGTCGTGGATTGGCGATCAGCCGCTGAAAGGCACAGATATGACATGCAAAGAATATGGCAATTATGTTATCAGGAATTTTCAGAGTCAGGGGGTTTATTT
>JAKQPD010000218.1 GCA_029564935.1 Bacteroidota bacterium | reverse complement strand
ATGAACATGACTGCATTGGGATCGATCTCATCCAACACTTTTTGTATTTTACTGTTGGTATTGTCGTTAGCCCATTTATTAATTGTTGTAAGAGCTGACGGGGCATTAAAGTCGAGATCGTCAACCGTAGCCTTGTAGTCATTTTTCATCGTAGCAAGGAATGGCGCTTTGATACTGAATCCGTTTCGATAGAAGATTGCATTTGCAAGAGCCAGCTTAACCTTAGGATCAGCAATCAGCAACTGGTCGACAAGGCTTATATAGGCTTCGTTGATATCACTGATTTCCATTCCTGAGGGATATTTAAGTGTTCCCTGCAACTGGGAATAGGTATCTCCATCACAACCATTCAGCAGCATAGTGAGGGCAGTGCTTGCACTGAGGGGAGAGAGCATCAGGTTCTTGTTTCCCTTCTCAGCAACTTTCGTGAAAAGTTCTATACCGAATTCATTGCTGCTCTCGATGGCCTGTGGCGCTTCTGCAGTCAGCGTGATGCTTTTTGGTGTCAGATCCTTTTCAGGATTGTCATTCTTTGAACATGAACCGGTAAAAGTAACAGCAGCCAGACCCGCTAAGAATAATATTACATTGTTCTTCATAAGATTATCTGTTAAGAATTTTATTATTGGTTTATTACACAGAACTAATACGCAGATAATATCTGAAACGCTGCAAAATTTTTCTTGTTTTCAGAAAAAATGAAGGAATTAATTGATAGTGAAGGATCCTGGACGGAATCAGCCAGTCGGGGGGAAAGTTAAATATAATCGAATATCTCCTGAATGATCTCAAGACCTATATTCTTTCCTTTGTCCTCATATGTCAGATTATTATGCGGGTCACGCAACTGCAGATGAAGCTCTGAATTTTTGCTTTCTTTTATACTTCCCGACATTTCCCCTGAAACAGGTGCCTTGATGTCGCAAAATGAGTTTTTAATAACCCTACCGGGGATCCAACACCTGCCCGATAAACAGAAGTGTATTTGTTGTCCGTTCGCGTATTGCGAAAATGAATGACTTGTCTATAATGAACTGATCAGGCTGTGAAGGCATACTGGTCATTTTTATGCCGATTGTTGTAACAGCTGCAGCCTCTGTTCCTTCTTCATCAACCTCCACGAAAGTGTTCTGCTTGACAAAATCCACGAAAATAGACTGGCCTGAAATTCCTGAAAGGTTTGCCTTGTAAGGATTGAATGCATCCACCATTCCCATACTCTGTAACTGATCATTCAGATACTTCTCATAATCAAATTTAAACTTTGGCATAATGACTGTAAGCTTATCGAAATCAGCCATTTCATCCAGGTCGGAAGTAAGCTTGTTCCAGGATTCCGATGTGAATGAGGGGTAAAAAGCCTTGATGGTTCCTTCCGGGACTATCACCACCATTGTGAAGTTTGTACGGCCATAGGGCATTTCAATTGCTTTCCAGCCATTTCCATAAACGGCCTTTGAACCAACTTCACTATTCATTGTACTGACATTTACAGTATTGCCACCATCGGGATGAAAAGTCCGTTCCTCTGTATTCGATTTATCAAACTGATTACTCCAGTCTCCGTTGAAATAAAGGGCATTCATTATGAACATTACCGCATCACCGTCTATCTCGTCCAACACCTTTTCTATCTTCTTACTGGTATTGTCGCTTGCCCATTTATTGATAGTTGTGAGAGCTGAGGGTGCACTGAAATCGAGTCCCTTTATTTCAGCGCTGTAATCATTATCCATGATAGCCACAAAGGGTTCTTTGACTGTAAATTCTTTACGGTAAAAGATTGCATTTGCAAGTGCGAGCTTCACTTTTGGATCAGCATTCAGTAACTGGTCAACAAGGCTTTTATAAGCTTCATTGATATCACCGATGGTCATCCCGGAAGGGTAGTCGAGTGTTCCCTGCAACTGTGTATAAGTATCTCCTGCACAACCGTTGAGAAGCATTGTCAGTGCAGTGCTTGCACTGAGCGGGGAAAGCATAAGATTTTTATTTTCTGCTTGAGCAACCTTTGTGAATAAATCAATGCCAAAGTCATTACTGCTTTCAATAGCCTGTGGAGCTGATGCAGTAAGTGTAATTGTTTTTGGTGTCATATCCTGTACAGTATTGTCATTTTCTGAACATGAGCTGGCAAGTCCAAAAGCAGCCATTCCGGTTAAAACTATTATTACATTGTATTTCATATTATTATCTGTTTATAATATTAGTACCCGGGTTTTATACATAAAATTAATACGTTTAAAACCTCCAATACGCTGCAATAACTTCTGTAAGTTATACAATTTTCCTGACACCGTGAAGGTCATGCATTTTCAGCCTGAACGGTACTGATATCCTCCTTATTCCGGCAATGTATCAAGTGTCTTCCGGACTCATTTTAATGATCTTCTGCTTCTATAGACGATGTGACCGGTATAATATTTTAAATTATTTTAAACACAAAGGAATTCAATTAATTAAGTACATTTATGAATTAAACAGATTAAATATTTTTTCAAAAAATCCTGGAAAACAAATCAGCCAGCCAATAATTTATATATTTTTCTTTGGAATATAAAAACTTTACTTGGTTATACAGGACATACAGGATCTATGCCACATAATTATGGGCTTTGTTAAAACCAGAATCAAATCAATAATGCTGTGAAAATATTAAAATCCCTCTTATTTTTCTCCCTGTGTTTTTTATTGACTTTAAACTCTTTTGCAAACACCAGTCTGCCGGAAGGGATAATAGTCAGAAAAATCTGGGGCAATGAAAAACACAATGCCTTTACCTCACTGATAGATTTTAAGGGCACATTATACTGTGCTTTCAGAGAAGGTGACGGGCATGTTTTTGGGAAAGACGGAGTGACACGGATCCTGGCATCCAGGGATGGAATAAACTGGGAATCTGTTACGACTTTGAAAAAAGAAGGTTATGATCTGAGAGATCCGAAACTATCCGTTACGCCCGATGGAAGAATTATGGTAATAATAGGCGGATCTGTATATAATGATAAAGTTTTGATGAGCAGGCTGACGCATGTATCATTTTCCAACCGGGCAGGTAAAAAATTCTCCGATCCCCAGCCGATTAAAATATCGTCTGAAGCCAAAACAAATATGGACTGGCTGTGGCGGGTTACATGGTATAAAAAAACCGGCTATGGAGTTGTATATCAGTTAACAGACAATGAATGGTCTGTTTGCCTCTTAAAAACATCAGACGGAATTAATTATGATTTAGTGACCCGGCTTGAAGTAACCGGGCAGCCTAATGAAACAACTGTAAGAATTATGCCTGATGGAGAGATGCTTATGATGGTCCGGAGAGAAAGTGATGACAGCAACGGAATGTGGGGCAGAAGCAAACCTCCATATATAGAATGGGAATGGAGAAAACTTGATATGCAGCTTGGCGGCCCCGACTTTATAGCTCTCGAAGATAATCTTATTATAGCGGGGACTCGCGATTATGACAAAAAAGAAAGATATACTGCTCTATTTACAGGCAACAGAGAAGGAGACTTCAGAAAGTTATTAATTCTTCCTTCCGGGGGAGACAACAGTTATCCCGGATTCGTATTTCGTAATGACAAACTTTATGTTTCGTATTATTCATCACATGAAGGAAATTCTTCAATATATCTGGTTGAAATTCCTTTAGCTTATCTAAAAGAAATTATACAATCTCCCGTTTTTTAACTGGTTAAAATATGGGATAATGTATACCTCAATCCGGAAAATTTCGTCCATAACAGCTGCGACATCAAAGAAGATTCTGATGATCATTCAACGGTAGATCCACCTCCGGCTCAGCCTTGTGATCTGAGTGACAGCAAGACCGGTTCCGGCAGGGCGGTTTCCTGCACAATGCCCGAGAAGTACATGCTTTCCCGTGAAATGAATTGCGGTATAGCAATACCATCCGTCGGGATCGTCTTCAATATTTTTAACCTTTTCCCATGTTTTTCCTTCATCTTTCGAAATGGTAACTGTCAGTGGAGTTCTTCTGCCTTTCATTGCCGGGTCTTCCCCTCCGTTATTATTCCAGACCATGACCAGATCACCTGTGGAAGGGATCCTTTCTATTGAAGCCGGAGATAATGGTGATTTTATATCACTTCTTTTCGCCGGGCTCCAGGTCTCTCCTTTATCACCTGAAAATGAAAGGTACTGGACTCCGGCATCAGTCCGGATGAACATCATGATGTTCCCGTCTTTGAGTTCAATCAGTCCCGGTTCCTGGGTCATAACATTATCGGGATTCGCCACTTCCTGACCTGACTTCCAGCTACGGCCATTATCATCCGAATAATAGCTGAACAATCGGCCAATATTGTTCGCGCGGAGACTTCCGGGCTCCTGGTGAAGGGCGACCGCAAACAAAAGTCTGCCGTTGTTGAGCTGAGTGACCCTGTCGTTGTTCAGCACAAAATATCCTTTTTTGTCAGTGATACAGGGAAGAGGATCACTCCATGTTTTCGCTTCATCCTTTGAAAATCTGACCATAGGGATACAGTCTTCGGCCGAATTTTTCCTCAGGTAGAATAGAGCGATCTCTCCATTCTGAAGCCTGAGAAGCGACACGGACATGACATTCATTTTACCTTCCTGTTCAATTATCAGGTGGCTTTCTTTATCCCATGTCTTTCCCTTGTTGGTCGAATACCTCCCGGCAAGGTACGCATTATCGTGGTCGCCCCCGGAACCACCTGTATAATGGGTATAAATGAACAATATCTTTCCATTCTTAAGAGTAATAAAATCTCCCTCGCTGTTTCTCGGATTTCCGGGTCCGGGCTCAAGTCTCAGGACTCTTTTCTTGCCGGGTGACTTATCGATAACCTTTTCAGGAATGATATCTCCTGGTGAAATGACGGATAAAAAGAAACATAGAATAAGTGTTGGCATGACAGGTGAGAATTATATTAATTTCATAATATTCAAACGGTTATTCAACAGATCATGATATTTCTCTTTCATTTCTTTTGACAGGAAACTAATATCTATTAAAGTCTTCCACTTTGGGATTGCTGATTCGATAGTTCCCAAGACTTTATCGATACTTTTAAAAGTTAATTCACATCGTTCTATTCCAAAATAGTCAACCAGGAGGTTACGAGTCAGCCGCTTCTTCATACCTTTCAAGGGGAGAGCGATTTCTTCAGCCTGTTTTTGTAATTCTATCGTGGAATTAACAAGGTCGTAACAAGGGGATAATCTTGTTTGATTATTATCAGTAATAATTGAAAAATTTTTCAAATGACTATCTTCATTACCAGTCAGGAAATTGAAAATTACCAGTTTAAATAATTTTATTTTCTCAACTGCAGGGAATGTGCAATAATTATCGACCAGCCTGACTAGCTTTTCCATGCTATAGTCGTACTTTGTGTCTCTGCTCAAGCCTGCCAACTGGGCAAAATCTTCGACAGGAACTTTCCCACGCTGTCCTTTCCTGTCAAAACG
>JAKQPD010000210.1 GCA_029564935.1 Bacteroidota bacterium | reverse complement strand
TCAAGTCTGCATGAATAATCGCCGATGAATGTGGCCATCACAGTTGTTGTTTCAAATGGCTAAAGTAGGAATTAATTTCCCACTTTCCTCCACTTTTCTCCATTTTTCTTCACTATTGTTGAAAACTTTGTTTCCGGAGCGGAAATTGTGTGTGATGGCAGAAAAATTTGATATTTGCTATGTGCTGTAATACAATGCTTTATGACCTTTTTGAAATATTATCTGCCTTGCGGGCAAAATATGATTTTAAATACCCATTCTGCAATGCTTTATCCGCTGCTGCCCTCCGCCGGATGGTCATCCTGATTATTCCGGGCCAAACTGATGATTATTCCGGACCAAAGTGAGCCACCCATGCTGATCCAAACTGAGCCAGAATAACCAGTCATCCCGGGTAAAATCATGGTCCACGGTGCCACTTCGCCGCAGGCGAGAAGGTATTGAAACCAGCGGTTACCTCCATTAATAATCCGCCGCAGGCGAGAAGGTATTGAAGTCAGCGGTTACCCCCATTAAGAATTCACCGCAGGCAATCAGGTGTTGAAGCCAGCGGTTCCCCCCTGTAATAATTCATCGCAGGAGATCAGGTAGTGAAGTCAGTGCTTGCCTCCTGTAACAATTCGTAGCAGGCGATACACGATTATAAATCCTCATGTTTATCTTTGCAATCGTTTAAGGTGACAAAATGGAACACTCCGTCAATCCTCTTCAAGTGGATATCGAGAAAATTCTCGCTGACAAGAACCCGAAGATTCACAGGATTCTCCCCGGCTTTGTGATCCGTTACCTCAAACGCATTGCGCACCAGGACAGCATTAATGAAATCCTGCGCAAATTCGCGCATCTGCGCGGTGCTGCCTTTAACGATGCAGCCCTTGAATACATGGGCATCACATACCGTGCCCACGGAGTCGAAAACCTGCCCAAAGGAGGCAGGAACATTTTTGTCTCAAACCACCCCCTTGGCGGCCTTGACGGCATGGTCTTCATGAGCGAGCTCACCAGGCACTTTCCCGAAATAAAATTTCCGGTAAATGATATCCTGCTTTATATCGAGAATTACAGTGACATCTTCCTCCCGGTGAACAA
>JAKQPD010000199.1 GCA_029564935.1 Bacteroidota bacterium | reverse complement strand
AATTTTTTTCTGAAAAATATTTTTTCAGACTGTTTCTCCTGATAACCTGAATTCTGCTTGACTTTAGACTCATGAAAGATTAATTTTACATAAAATTGAATCTTATCTTATTAATGATCTCATCAGTAATTAGCCTCTTTGAACCATGACAGTCTGGACTTCTGAAATTAACGAGCTGAAGTTGCTTTATGAATCTCTCAGGATTCATTGCCCGGAATCCGGTAAAGAGCTGGAGAAACTCATCAGAACAGAAGATCCGATAGTTATTATGCTTTATTCAAGAAGATGCCTGGAAGTAATTGTAACAAAGCTTTGCGAAAATGAACTGAAAAGGCCAAGAAAAACAGAGCCTCTTAAGGGAATCATTGATAAACTGAATAAGGAGGATAAAGTCCCTTCACATATTATAACATCAATGCATGGGATCAATGATCTTTCTACCTATGGGGCACACCCGAAAGATTTTGATCCGGAACAGGTAAGACCTGTCTTAAGCCAACTTAACATTACACTGAAGTGGTATATTCAATATATAACCAGGATCACCAGTGAATCAGATGTTGAAAAAGAACAACAGGAATCCGTTAAAGCTCCTGTGGGGATTTTTAAAACCGGTGCTGAGCAGATTTCAGAAAAGCCTTCTTCTTCATCCATACGGAAGTTACTGACAGGTATACTGATCCTGACCGGAGCTTTAATTGTGCTATTGCTCTATAATAAGATTTTCGGACCGGATTCTCCTGGCAGGCTGAGATCGGCCGGCGGAAAGATTTCTATAGCAATAATGCCATTTAAAAACCTTACATCAGATACTTTGCTTAATATATGGCAACCTGGTCTGCAAAGCCTTCTTATTACATCCCTTTCAAATTCGGAAGAATTATCTGTAAGACAATATGAGACAATAGATAACATTCTGGGCAATCCGAAGAAGGTTGATAATGCCGCACTGACACCATCGTTTGCGGCAGATATTGCATCCAGACTGGATGCAAAAACCGTCATACTCGGAAGTTTATACAAAGCCGCGGAAAGGATTCGCGTTACTGTAAATCTTATGAATTCAAGAACTGAAGAAATCTATAAATCATATAATGTAGACGGGAAAAACGAGGATGACTTCTTCACAATATCAGATTCATTGTCAAAGCTGATCAGGAATGGTCTTGAAATAAAAAGGCTTGAGGAAAAAAACGATGGCGCTGATCTCAAAAACATTTATACCTCCTCTGCCGATGCCCTTAAATATTATATTCAGGCAAGAAGTAATCATGGTCAGCTGAAATATGAACTGGCGATCGATCTGTATTTAAAATCAATCTCTGCCGATACAAATTTCGTCAGCCCGATGTTAATGCTGGCATATGTTTATGGAGATCTGGGTAATTCCCCGGAAAGCAGGAAATGGGCTTATAAAGCTTATGAAAGGATCTACAGGGTGCCTCAGGATATCCAGCTGCAAATACGGGAAGTAAAAAGTGCGGTAGATAAAGACCCAATGGAGCTGATAAACAACATCAGACAATATCTTGAAATCAATCCGTATTCAACCAGAAGCCTGTATACAATGGGCTGGGCATATTTTAATACCGAACAGTGGCAGTCAGCAATCGATGCATTTGAAGAGTCAATTAAACTGAATAAGAAATTTGGGAATAATTACAAATTATGGGTGTGGAATTATCTTTTGCTTGGAAATGCATATCACAAAACCGGGAAACATAAAAAGGAGATGAAAATATATGAAGACTGCCTCAGTCTCTGGCCCGGCGAAGAATCTTCAATAACCTTCTGGCAGGCTGTATGCTTTCTTTCCCGGGGAGATACAGTGATGGCTGGCAGATATCTGAATAAAATTAAAACAATCGGTTATGAGAAAGGATGGCCTGAATCAGAAATCCTGTCAACGATAGCAGGTGTATATGAAAAGGCAGGGTTAATACCGGAAGGAGAGAAATTAAACCGTGGTGCCCTTGCCCTGGATCCTCAGAATAAAACCTTAATATATTATCTGGCTTATCTTCTGATTAAATATGATATAAATGTAAATGAAGGGACAGAACTTGCAGGAAAGTTAATTGAAGAAGAAGCTGATAAACCTGATTACTTATTTATCTACGGCTGGGGTTTGTTTAAACAGGGAAAGACCGGAGAAGCGCTGAAATTTCTGGAGGAATCCTGGAAACTGAAAGCCTGGTATGACCACGAACATTTTAAAGTTCTCGAAGCAGCTAAAAAGACTATTTAATTAGTCAATGGAAATAAGCGATAACTATGATCTGAATGTCAGGCCCAAAGACGACGGACTTCAGATTACCGATTTCAGAAAAGGTGATTTTGAATGGTGGTATTTTGATTTACACGACCAGGGATCCGGTTGTTTTCTAAAGATTGTCCTCCACATAGGCAC
>JAKQPD010000181.1 GCA_029564935.1 Bacteroidota bacterium | reverse complement strand
ATCTATATCCTGAGCCAGCTGGTCTGTTGTCCCGGGTTTGATATTTTCCGGCCATTTAATATAAAACGGGACTCTCACTCCTCCCTCATCAACGGACCCTTTGCGTCCTTTCATTCCTCCGTTGTAACGGTCGGTATTGGGCCCGTTATCAGAAAAGAAAATTACTATTGTATTATCAGTCAGGTCAAGTTCTTTTATCTTCCCAAGTATCTTACCGATATTCATATCCATATTTTCGACCATTCCATGAACGGAAGCAATTGTTGAATCGAGACCTGAGGATATATACTTACTGAAATATTCTTCAGGAACCTGGAATGGAGAATGAGGAACATTATAGGAAACGAAGCAAAAGAAAGGCTTATCTCTGTTTCTTTCAATGAAATCAAGTGACTGATGTGTAAAATAATCGGTGGTATACCCATCTGACCTGATTTCTTCATCATTTTTCATAAAGAAAGCATCATAATAATACCCCAGATGTCCTACCGGGAACCCGATATATTCGTCGAAGCCTTGTCTGTTGGGATGCTGCAGGTAGTATCGTCCGTTATGCCATTTTCCGAAGCAAGCTGTTGAATAGCCGTTTTCTTTGAGTACCTCGGCAATTGTCAGCTCATCAGTTCGCATATTCTCATACCCACGGGTAACCGATGAGACTCCTGTTCTGAGAAAGTATCTGCCCGTGAGCATTTCAGCCCTTGTAGGAGCACTTAAGGGGCATACATAAAATCTGTCGAAGCTGAGACTTTCATTTTTCATCCGGTTCAGAACAGGCGTTTCAATGTTTGTATTACCGTTGGCATTGATATCACCCCAGCCCATATCGTCGGCAAGGATAATGATAACATTTGGTTTAATTGAAGGTATTGGTCCGTCACAGCCTGCTATTATTGATGCGAAACCTGTTATCAGAACCGGAAATAATCCTTTTTTATCGGCCATTTTAATTGATTTTTAAAATAAAAAACTTACACAGAGGAAATCAGGCTTTGCCATCCGTAGCTTCAGCGAAGGATGGAGGACAGAGGGACACAGAGTTTTTTCTCAGCAAATTCTCTGTGTACCTCTGTGATCCCGATAGCTCCCGATAGCTATCGGGACGGGACTCTGTGGAACTCTGTGAAACTTTCTTCATTTCTTTATATATTCAGGATTCGGAACCGGCATTTGCGCCCTTACATTTTTTCGCCATGCAGTAAGCAAATTAAGCAATTCCTGCGTTTTCTGTATCAATCTCTGAGAAAGATCTGTTGATTCAGAAATATCATTCCCAAGATCATATAATTCCACCTTCCCTGTTTCATAACTCTCAACAAGTTTATAGTCCCCTACTCTTACGGCACCTGCCGGTCTTCCAAGCTGATTTGAAAAATGAGGATAATGCCAGAATATAGGTCTCTCCTCCCCTGTTTTGCCGCTAGTCGTAAGCAATGGCAGGATATTTATGCCATCCACATTCCCGGGAAGAACATTTATCCCCGCTATATTGCAGAGTGTCGGCAGATAATCAATAGAACTGAAATACTCGTCTGATACAGATCCCGGACGGATTTTTCCGGTCCAGCTGAAAATTGCCGGTACTCTGATACCACCTTCATAAACATGCCCTTTCCACTTGCGTAGCGGAAGCATTGAGGTGGGTGTCGGACCCAGTTCATCGAGTCCCAGTCCACCATTATCCGATGTAAAAATTATAAGAGTATTTTCCAGGACAGCTACTTCTTTCAGCTTTTCAATTATCCTTCCGACTCCGTCATCAATACTTTCAACCATAGCAGAGTAATAAGGATTGAATTTTTCATCAGCATCATTGTATTTTCTGAAGTATTTCATCAGTTTATCAGGTCTTGGAACAATAACCACGTGGGGTGCAGAATAGGCGAGGTAAAGAAAAAATGGCTTTTCTTTACTTCGTTCAATAAATTCAACGCCATAATCAGTCAGCTTATCCGTCAGGTATTCTGTGCCTTTATCAATGAATTCATTCTTATATGAATCAAGAAATATTGAATAGTTATAATAATCGAGACCATTTTTCCCGATCATCCGTGTAAAATCAAATCCCTGGTTCCATGGTGCAATTGAATCATGGCCTCCAAGGTGCCACTTCCCTGCCAAACCGGTCGTATATCCTTTTTCTTTAAGGAGTTCAGCAATTGTAATCTCGCGGGCTTCAAGATATGGTTTCCATGGAGCGGGAAGCACGGGTGATGCTTTGTCTGTCCGGTTACCGGCAATGAAATTTGTCAGATGGAGGCGTGCGGGATATTTTCCAGTCATAATTGAAGCTCTTGTCGGGGAGCTGACAGGGCACGCGGCATAAGCCTGTGTGAAACGGATGCCATTCTTAGCGAGAGCATCAATATTAGGGGTTTCGGTAAAACGGTTGCCATAACATGCCAGGTCTTTCCATCCCATATCATCGGTAAGGATAAAGACAATATTCGGGGATTTTGTCTGGGAATAACACAATTGAGTGACTCCTGTAACAGCTTGTCCTATCAGGATCACAGATAATAAACTTTCTGTTTTCATCACAAAATATTAACAATTCGCCTCCTGCAATGCAGCCGGACCGGCGATTCAATATCGTTTAACTAAGGAAAAATAGTTAATAAAATAAGATAAAACAAGTTAATTGAATTGCTGACTTCATAACTAAGAACAATTTCAATAAGCTTTTCTGCTTTTGAAACATGAAGGTTTCCTACAAAAATAATAGAATTAAATTATTAGAATTTAAGTAGTTCGTATAGCCTGTACCGATTTATCAGGAGAACCTGCATGGTTGTAAATTTATTTTCATTACCTTTTGTCCCGTCTCAGATTGGGTGAGGGTTTCATTTAAAGAGGCGGAAAAAATTAACTGCAAAGGGAGGCTATATTTAAACATATATCTTTGTTTACTCATGGATAGAGAAAGCAAATGATTTGTCTGGGCGGGTGGCTGCGTATATTTATAAATGTTTACTGTCTTGTGATATAGAAAGACGAAAAATATGGGAAAAGAGTTCAAGGAGAAAAGATTTGCAGTTCAGGCGGAATACGCAGAAAGTATTTTTCAGACTTCACTTGGAAATGTCGAAGCTTCAATAGCTGCGCTGGAGCGGGCATTGGAAATAGATTCTGAATATGCTCCGGCAATTCTTTCAATGGGTAGTGTAGAGTACCAACGTGGAGAACTGAACCGGGGTAAAGAACTATTCTTATCTCTTTTATCACTTCCGGAGAGTGCAGCTGATGATGGAGAGAGAGATCTTGCCGAGATAATAGATGAAGCCGGAACCTTCTTAATTGAGAAAGGTAGATATTCTGATGGCCTCGAACTTTACAGGGCAGCAGTTAATCGTTTTACTGATTACACCTTTTTATACCAGGGTGTTGGATGTTGTGCCGACCATGAAGGTTTACATACAGAGGCAATATCGGCTTTGGAAGCTTCATTGAAATTAGAACCTGAGAATCAGGAGCTTGTAAATGATCTCGGCTGGAGTTTATTTGAGGCAGGTCGATTAGATGATGCAAAACAGATGCTTGCTAAAGCTGTTGAGATGAACCCATCAGATGTATTAGCACGTGAAAACCTAAGAATTTGCCTGAATGCTTTTCCTGAAGAAGATTCGAAAGAATATAGGTAGTGGCCCAATCCATACTGTTTCAATTATATGTAAAAAGCGGCAGATAACCTTATGGACTGTGTGGATCTGTGAGGAGTAACGATTATATGGCATGAACGTTCGGATGAAAGTCAAAACCAACTCGGGTTTTTAATATTGCAATTCTGTTTAATATGCTTAATTTTACCTTCATTAATGATATTGGAAGTTAAATATTTATTCGGGTTAATTAATACAAAGAGGAAATTATAATGAAAGCAGAATTTACCGCTATTATAGAAAAAGCACCAGAAGGCGGATTTTGGGCAATGTGTCCTGAGGTGCCGGGCGCCAACGGACAGGGTGAGACAATAGAGAAAGCCAAAACAAGTTTACGGGAAGCTATTGAATTGATTTTGGAGGATCGCAGAACTGATATTCTTCGTGGGCTGCCCGATGATGCCATCCGGGAAAAGGTAATAATAGGATGAAACGAAAAGATTTGGAAAGGAAATTGAGAATCGCGGGTTGTTATTTGAAACGCGAAGGAGCTTCACATTCACTTTGGATAAATCCAAAGAATGGATCAATAGAAGCTGTTCCCCGTCACAACGAAATCAAAGAACCATTGGCAAAGAAAATTTTGAAGAATTTAAATGCCGAATAGAGAACTGAATTAAGTATTCCGCTACGCGGCTCAAAATTTACCTTTATTATTAATCCTCGTCGCATTAAATTTTGCATCAACAGGTTCTCCCCTGATATTCATGTCGGGTGTTTTCACATATCCGGGCTCTCGTAAATACCAGTCATGAGTAAGGTTTTCCGGAATATTATCACCTGTCTCCTTCATCCATTCCTGCAGAACTGATCTCAATCTGACAAGCTTTTTCCTATAACTCTTGTTATCTGCTAAATTATCAAACTGATCAGGATCAGAATTATTTGAGTATAATTCTTCATTTGGTCTGGGAGCTGTAAAAATATCCACCTGCTGGCTGGTCAGACTATTTGCCTTCCTCAAACTGTCGAGTTCCTCATAAGACGGACTCCCAACGGCATCTGCGGGTCCCGATTGCGGAAACTGAGGCCTTGAATTAAGAATATACAGATAATCCTTTGTCCTGACCATCCTCTCGTGTGCTTCATAATCGTGCCAGTTATGCTCGCCAAAAATATATTTCCTGAATGATTTGTGAGGTTTGGTCAGTAATCCGGCAAAACTGTATCCCTGAACATGATCAGGAATTGAAATACCTGCAACATCCAGGATTGTCGGTGCAATATCGATGGAGCTGACCATGGATGAACAAACTTTCGGTTCTTCCCCGATTCCTTCAGGCCAGTGAACTATAAAAGGTGTTCCCAATCCCCTGTCATTGACCCTGGTCTTGCTGTGAGGAAAGGGTCTGCCATTGTCAGCCATGATTATAATGACAGTGTTCCTGACAACATTCTGCCTTACAAGTTCCTCATAAACAAGACCGATATAGTGATCGAACCTTGCTACTTCATCATAATATTTTCCCAGGTCCTCTCTGGTTTTTCTTCCGTTCACAAGATAAAAAGGAGGTGTAATTTTATCAGGATCATGCATATCTGAGAACTGGTTCGGCCCCCATACCCTGTGAGCATCGTAAGCTGCAAACCACATAAAGAAAGGTTTGTCCGGAGGTCTTTCCTGCAGGCATTTTACCCAGAGTTCCTCTCCCCCGTCTCCATTTAATTTATTATTCTCATTGATAATGTTAAATCCCCTGCGGGCATAATCACCCATATGAAATTTTCCTGCCTGTACAGAGTAATACCCGCTCTGTTTAAGTAATTCCGGAAATGAAACCATATAATCAGGGGGAAGAGAATGAAGTTCGGCCCCACCTGTATTATGAGGATATCTTCCGGTTATAATACTGTTCCGGCTGGGACTTGAAGAACTGGCCGTGAGGAATACATTCGTAAACCGTATACCTGCTGCGGCAATTCTGTCAATATTTGGAGTCTTTACCTCTGTGTTACCATAACATCCTAAATCATCCCGGCTTACATCGTCAGCAATAATGAAAACGAAATTCGGTTTATCCTGACCTTTCAGGGGAACAGCACTTAATACAAATAATCCGTACAGTAATTTTCTCATTGGTTTTCTTTGATGAATGTTCAGGGCTGATCTTTTCCGAAATACTTTTTCAGGGTATATTCAGGCTGCCACCTGTCGGGTTTGCGGACAAGAGTGGTATGATCGTATTCCAAAGGGAGAGTCTGACCGGCAGTAAGAGAAATCGTATCGTTTACTGTTTCCTGCCATTTTTGCATCAGTTCAAGCATAGCTTCAATCTTTGGTTGATAACCTGGATTTCCTGAGAGATTGTTCAATTCCCATGGATCATTCTTAAGGTCGAATAATTGTGAATAATCTCTTTCGGGATAACGGATCAGCTTCCATTCTTTTGTTCTGACCGCCCTTACCGTGTTGCGGTATACAGTAAAGAGGGAAGAGCGGACTTCATCTGATTGGCCGGATATTACAGGCAAAAGGTTCTTTCCATCAATCCCTGCAGGAGAAGGGAGTGAACAAACTTCAGCCAGAGTCGGATAAATATCGAATAAATAAACCAGAGCATCAGATACTTTTCCTTTTGGAATTCCAGGTCCGCATATTATTAAAGGAACTTTCATACTGTGCTCATACAGGTTTTGTTTACCCAGTAAACCATGGCTGCCGATAGCCAGACCGTTATCCGCAGCATAAACAATAATTGTATTATCAAATAATCCATTATTTTTCAGCGAATTGATTATTTCACCGATTTTTTCATCAAGGTGAGTGATAAGACCATAATAATCAGCAAGCGCTTCCCTTACTTTTTCAGGCGGACGGGGCCATGGCAGGAGGTTTTCATCTCGTACCAGAAGATCGTCAAAAGCAAATGGATGCAAAGCCATGAAATTGCCCGGCAGGTTCATAGAATCTGGTGAATAGCTGTCAATATAATCGGTCCGGGGTGAATATGGATCGTGAGGAACAGTAAATGCAACATAGCAAAAGAATGGGTTTTTCTTATCCCCGTTTGCATACGCCTCGATAAAATCAACGGCAGCACCGGCAAAAAGATCTGTTGAAAAACCCTTCTTTACAGGTTCAGATAGTTTTCCATCTGTTTCCAGGTGAGCTACAGGAATATTAAAATGATCTGCCATCCCCCCAAGAAAAACGTTATCCCCTGTCTGAAAGCTTGCTTCAAATGCGCTTTTCTCATTATGCCATTTACCTGTTCCAAAGGTAACATACCCGTTCTCTGCAAAATGCATCGGCATGGTTTTAACACCTTCAAGTTTATCATAAACATTAAACAGGTTCTTTCCGCTTAGCAGCATAGCACGGCTTGGAGCGGAAATAGCTCCATGATGACCTCCCATAACATAGCTGTTAGTGAACCTCAAACCATGTGCTGCAAGCCTGTCAATGTTGGGAGTTTTTATTTGCTGATTTCCTGAACATCCGATTGCATCTGCTCTCTGGTCATCAGCAAGCAATATTAAGATATTCGGTCTCTGCTCTTTTTCCACGCAAGAAACAGCTGCTGTCAGGATAGAAATCCCACATATGCAACTATTAATCATTTGAAAATTGTTCATTATTATCTGATTTAAATAATCATTTCTGAAGCCAGATATCCAGTCGTGGTGCATCACCGTCATAAGGTTTACCAAGTATATCCGGATCGCCGTCTCCGTCGAGGTCAACGATTTCCGAATCATGAAGATCGATACCTTTTGAAATTATCATGTCACGGGGAAAATTACCTTTCCCGTCTCCGAAGAGTATTCTGTTTACCGCCTCCTTATGACCTCCGAGTGTCATCTCCGCATACCAGATATCATTATTCCCGTCGCCATCAAAATCTATGATGGCAAGGGAATGACCGTTACTGACTTTTTGGACAATCTCCTTCCTGGTCCAGGTATTTTTCTGGCATTCATACATATACATTGGAGCCAGACCATCTCCGACCACCATTACTATTTCAGGTCTTCCTCCATTAACAAGTTGTCCTGCAGCAGAACGGCTGAAAGTATAAGCTGCATCAACGACGTTGTATGAGAACTGGTTGTTACCAAGGTATTTGAACCAAAGTCCTCCTCCGACGATATCAGTTATCCCGTCACCATCGATATCGGCTTTAGCAAGTCCTTCATGTTCATTGGGCCTTTTCCATGCCGGGTATGTTCCATGTTGTTCCATCTGGCTGTCGCCGTAATATTTATATATTGGAATAAGTTTCCAATTTTCGGTTAGAACAGGATCCGCAGGGATCCTTGAAAAATACAGAGTCTGGTCACCCTGTGCCCAGAAAACCAGGTCAGGCTTATTGTCGCCATCAAAGTCACCGACAATCTGGTCGTGAACTTTATTGCCACCTGTATTCCTTATGACATATCTTGGCCATGCAGGTTTCGAAAAATCAGGAAATGGATTTTCCCACCACCATACCTGGTTGGTTTTGCTTTCCCCTCCGGCAATTATATCCTGATCGCCATCATTATCGATATCCAACGTCGTTGTCCCTGCTTCGATGAAACAAATTGCGTCCTCAACAACCTGCCTTTTCCATCCTTTTTCGGTCCGCTGGTACCATACAACAGAAGGAGCCGAGGTTCTTTCGGTAATGCAGAAGTCATTTATGCCGTCGTTATTAAAATCAGCTACCGCCGCCGATGTTTGCTGTTTTCCCCTGTTAGGTACTTTAATTGCGCCGGTGGTACTTGATATATGCTCCCATTTCACCTGTGATGCGACGGTTAATCCGGACAGGAACCATATTAAAAATACCAGGTATGTTCCAGGAATTTTTTTCATGATTTTTGGAGATAAATATTTTTATCAATGATTGTTAACGTGTATTAAAAAGAGGTGACCGGATTGCTTTCAAATCTGTATTTCCCGGATCTGACTTCAAATACAGCATAACCATCTCTGGATCCTTTTAGCATTATACCAGATCTTTTTTTGATTTTTTTCCCGCCTTCCAAAACAGAATCTTTATCTCCTGAAGGTATGTGGACGATAGCTGATGAACCGACCGGGACTTCAATTTCTGTAATGAACCTGGCATTTGCCTTCTCCCATCTGATTGATGAAATGCCATAGGGAGTAAGGTTTGAATATGAGGTCCAGGAT
>JAKQPD010000180.1 GCA_029564935.1 Bacteroidota bacterium | reverse complement strand
TCAAAAAAAATGAAATTCAGAGTAAAAACAATGCTTGTAACCTTTGTTACAATTTTAATTTATTCAGTTTCCGGTACCGGACAGGATCCGGGAAGGCCGGCAGTACCATCTGCCAGACCGGCATTCAGGATGCCCGCAAGGATAATATCTCCTGAAATCATGCCTGATAACAGGGTGACTTTCAGGATTTATTCAAAAGATGCACAGAAAGTTACAGTGTCAGGAGAGTGGCAATCCGGGAATAATGCCATCGAAACACTGGTAAAGAATGACACCGGGCTCTTTTCGCTTACGGTAGGTCCCCTGAAACCGGAACTGTACGGATACACTTTTTCCGTTGATGGTGTAAATACAATCGATCCGAATAATGTACAGGTAAGAAGGGATGGAGCCCGCTATCAGAACTTTTTTATAATCCCGGGACCGGAATCGGATCTTTATTTCCATAAGAATGATGTGCCTCACGGAACTGTTACCAAAATCTGGTATAAATCTGATGTATTGGGTTTTGACAGACGCTGTTATGTTTATACACCCGCAGGATATGAGAGCGGAACAAAAAAATATCCTGTCTTTTATCTTCTTCACGGTGCGGGAGGCGATGAGGATGCATGGACAAATATGGGAAGGACTGCTCAGATCATGGATAACCTGATCGCCCAGGGTAAAGCCTTACCGATGATCGTGGTCATGACTAACGGAAATGCCAATCAGGCCGGTGCACAGAATGAAGTACCTCCGACAACTCCACAGGGAGGACAGGGTATGGCTGCCTACCAGAGATATGCGGGAAAATTCGAAGAACATCTGGTGAAGGATTTGGTCCCGTTTATTGAAAAGAATTTCAGGACACTTACCGGAATGAATAACCGGGCAATTGCAGGACTGTCAATGGGAGGCGCTCATACGCAGACGATCACCAGCAATAATCCTGGTGTTTTCAGTTATATCGGGGTATTCAGTATGGGAATAATGAATATGGGCCCGCAAAATCAGGATGCTGCAAAGGTTGAAGCAGAAAGGAATGCCAAACTCCTGGTTCTCAAAGATAGTGGTTATAAACTCTACTGGATCGCCTGCGGCAAGGATGATTTTGTTTATAAAGGCGTCGTTACACTCCGGGAAACTCTGGATAAAATAAATTTCAAATATATTTACCGCGAAAGTACCGGCGGTCATACATGGGCTAACTGGAGAATATATTTATCGGAATTTGCACCAATGCTTTTTAAATAATGAGATTCCGGCTACCGGCTACCGGCTACCGGCTACCGGCGTCCGGCGTCTGGTTTCCGGTAACGAACCCTGAAACCCAGCCTTCCCGGCCAGTTGGCGGATTTGGCTGGCAAAGAATCTTGAATCTTGAATCTTGAACCTTGATCCTTGAACATTGAATTTGGAACCTGAAACCTGAAACTCTAAACCAAATAAAATCTATGCGAAAAAACATCATTTTTCTTCTTGCTTTTCTTCCTTTTTATGTCTTCGCTCAGGTGGACAATGCCCCGGTTGTGGGTGTAAGCGATAAAAGGGTTGAGCTCTACGGACTGAAGAATGCCCGTGTGGAGGTCGATTACCAGACTACCCTTGAAAATACCGATATTCTTATCTCTGACGGACGTATTAAATCCGTTGGCAAAGGTCTGACTTTCCCTCCCGGCACTATTGTTTATGACCTTACCGGGAAAACCGTTTATCCTTCATTTATTGATGTA
>JAKQPD010000167.1 GCA_029564935.1 Bacteroidota bacterium | reverse complement strand
TCCTTAAAAACCTTGATGTTTGTATGGTAAATGCAGAGACAGGTGCCGTGTCAGTTCTTTTCAGTGAGAAAACCTGGCCTTATTTTAATAACGATTATTCACAGCTTTCTGTACTTAATGAAGGGAATGATATCATCTGGTGGTCCGAAAGAAACGGATGGGGTCAACTTTATCTATATGACATAAAAGGTAATCTTAAAAAGCAGATAACAGACGGATATTCAGTTACAGGCCAGATCAACCGGATAGATACCCTGGGCAGAGTTTTGTATTTTGAAGTCTTCGGAAGGGAAGAAGGTGTTCATCCGTATTATAGCATGAAATATAAGGCCTCTCTTGATAAACCGGGAATGACACTGATAACAAGAGAACCCGCAAATCATTCTTTGTCGATGTCGGAATCATGTAAATTCTTTGTGGATACCTATTCCACGATTGACAGGGTTCCTGAATCCGTTCTGCGTGATAATAACGGGAATATTCTTCTCAGACTGGAAAAAGCTGATCTTTCCCAGCTTTACCAGATGGGCTGGAAAATGCCTGAAACAATTAAAGTAAAAGCAAAAGACGGAGTGACAGATCTGTATGGAGTTATGTACAAACCATTCAACTTTGATTCAACAAGGAAATATCCTGTTATATCATATGTCTATCCGGGACCGCAGACTGAATCAGTGCCTTACGGATTTACTGTTACAGGAGGCAAGAATATTGCCCTGGCACAACTCGGATTTATCGTGGTTAACTTCGGTCACAGGGGAGGCAGCCCGCAGAGAAGTAATTATTACCATACATTCGGATATGACAATTTGAGAGATTATGCGCTTGCAGATGATAAATACGGAATTGAACAGTTGTCAGAGAAGTATAAATTTATTGATATTGACCGGGTTGGAATTTATGGTCATTCAGGTGGAGGCTTTATGTCCACAGCGGCGATCCTTTCCCATCCCGACTTTTATGATGTTGCGGTCTCTTCGGCAGGCAACCATGATAACAATATTTATAATCAATGGTGGGGTGAGACACATGACGGGGTTGAAGAAGTGGAGAAGAAAGTTAAAACCAAAGTTGATGCGAAAAAAGATACCCTGAACAAGGTGATACAAAAAGATACTGTTGACAAAAAGCAGGAGGTGCAAAAGGTCTTCAAGGCTGAAATTGCTAAAAACCAGGATCTGGCAAAGAATCTGAAGGGACATCTTTTACTTGTTCACGGTGATATTGATAATAATGTTCACCCGGGGAATACATTAAGGGTTGTTGATGCTCTTATAAAAGCAAATAAGCGGTTTGATTTCATGATGCTGCCGGGTCAGAGGCACGCATTCGGAAATGCAACTGCATATTTCGACAGAATAATGTGGTATTATTTTGCGGAGCATCTTCTTGGGGATTACCGGACGAATGTGGAATTGACTGATTTTTGAAAAGGCAGATGAAGAAAAAAGGCTGTTCCCACACAGAACAGCCTCTTCACGAAGAAATGCAGGTCAGCTACTCATCTTTTTCCTCTTTTGCTTTTTCTTTTGGAGACCGCAGGAACAGGAAATCATTGAGAACGATTTCCGTTACGTTCTTGATCACACCTTTTTTATCTTCAAAAGTCCGGTAGACTATTCTGCCTTCAAGTGCTACCTCCCGTCCTTTTTTAAGGAATTTTGATGCAGTTTCAGCGATACCGTTCCATGCAACAATGTTATGCCATGTTGCTTCTTCAATTTTCTGCCCGTCGGCATTCTTGAATCCATCGTTTGTTGCAAGTGTGAAATGTGCAACTTTTCTTCCGTCGTCAAGTGTTTTGATCTGAGGATCCTGCCCCAGGTTTCCGATCAGAGTTACTCTGTTTCTTAATGAACCACTCATGATTTCCAGTTTTAAGTTTGACATAGATTTAATTTCATAACAAACTTAAATCATAACATTTACGTGATCCGGTTTCTAATTGCTTATATACGACTGGTAATTCTTTATAGTCGTTTGTAAATGATTAACCTTAAACCGTAGGTTGTCTTATAACATAGCTGGCTTTACAATAATAACCCATTTATAAGGTTCAGTCATGATTTCGAAGGCACAGATATGATCTCTTTTGCCCGTAGGGCATAAAGTATTGTAGCTAAAGGTTATATAACAGGATTATATACCTCGTAGAGGTTATGGAAAAAATACCATAACCTCTACGAGGTAATAAATAGTTCATTTGAATCTTTACCTACAAAACCATATGCCCTACGGGCAAAAACAAAATTAATTGTTGATGAGAATTCAAGTTCAGATAAACAATTGATATTATGTTAATTAAATTAATTGTAATAGTACTTTTTAAATTATGCCAAAGCGATTTAAAAACGTATTAAAAAACGTATTAAAAGACATATTATAATACGTAGGTAATATATGTGCTGTGAATAGGAGAAGGGGGGATGGGGAGAAGAGGGGATGAGGAGAATAGGGGATGAGGAGAATAGGAGAAGAGGAGATGAGGAGAAGAGGAGAAGAGGGGATGAGGGGAAAATGGGAATGGAAGGACTTAAAAAAAGAAAGCGCCTCTGAGGGCGCTTTCGGTTAAATTATATCAAATTGAAGTTTGACTAGAAGTTTGGTACTGCCGGAGCAAACCACAGACGTGTACTTATAAGATCAGGACCACCCATTTTTGTCACAGCATCTGCAACACCAGCAGCATTACTGTTTCTTTCAGCATCTACAAAAGGCATTCTCTGGAGGAAACCATCGGCCGGAATAACACCCCAGTCCTGGTTGCTGTCATTCTTTGGAACATAGTGTAGTTTAGGATAGCCAGTTCTCCTGTGATCGCACCATACCTCATTTGCATTGGTAAGAGCGTCTATCCATTTCTGGGTAATGATCTTTTCGAGTTTTATTTCATTTGATGCAGCTTCATCCCATGCAACTGTGACAGTCGACCGGGTGGTATAGCTGTTCCGCGAATCCTTGGGATCCACATAGTTGATAGGTGTGCTTGTTGCATCAGCAAGATAAGCATCAACACCACCTGCACCCCAGTTCTGGAATGACATTTTGATACCTTCTTCATAGTGTTGTTTTGCACTGCCTGCGCCGGTCCAGTTTCTTAGTGCAGCTTCAGCAAGGGCAAAATGAACTTCTGCGGCAGTAAAGAACCTTCTGGATGTAACAGATTTCCAATCCTCACTAACTTCAGAATATAGCTGTCTGTCGTCCTTTGCACCAAGGTATGCGCCACTGGCAATTCCCTTATATGGAAATGCGGGGTGGTCTGCATATAAAGCAGCATCCTTGGCCGGTGAGAAATATTTACCTATTCTCGGATCTTTCAGTCCGACCATAAATTCTTCAAGACCTGCACCCATCCTTGTATCCTGCCATTCAAAGCAAATCACTGCAAGCGGCATTTTGCCTCCATAAAGCGAAATGTTAAAATTATCGGCATTTGTAAGTATTAATCCTCCCGGATCAGCAATTGCTTTCTCACCCTGTGTCTTTGCAAGAGTAGGGTTTGCTTTGCTGATACGTATAGCGAGTCTCAGCCTCATTGAATTGACGAGTTTGATCCATTTATTGACATCTCCACCATAACTTGCATCAAATTTCTTCATACCCGGATAGGTCTTGTTTGCTGAGAATACAGTCTGAACTTCATCCAGAACAGTGAAGAATGAATTATAAAGGGTCTGTTCAGAGTCATATAGAATGGGTGTAGTGGTTTTACCATACTCTGAGTAGATAAGCGGACCATGATAAGCTGTCAGCCTTGAAAGTCCCATCACCTGGATCAGCTTGGCCCAGGCTTCGAATACGTCATATCCGCCTTCTTCTGCTATTTTTATTACCTGTCTTGAAGGTGACATGACACTCCCATAAATACGTCCCCAGAAACTGTTCCACGTAACATAATATGTGGTATTATTCCTGTTTGAAACAAAGGGAGTTGGTGTTCCGAAATGACGTACGAAGCTGTCAGTCAGGAGATCTTCTTCTACCTGATGGCCCTGAAGATTAGATAACAATCCCTGAAAATATGCTCCTACGTGGTTAAAATCCTGGGTAAGTGATTCGTCAGTGATCTGATAAGGGTTTGTATTGATTTCATCGAAATTCTTAGTACATGACCCCATCAAAAGCACCAGTACTGCTAAAGTTATTATTTTTTTCATAACTGTCTGAGTGTTAGAAATTAAGTTTAATGTTAAAACCAAGAGTCCTTGTAGCCGGGACATTGAAGTTGTCAAGAGACTGAGCTCCCAGACCGGTACTCATTGTCAGTTCGGGATCATAAGGCGCATTCCTGTATAAGAATAACAGGTTTTGTCCGACCAGTGAAACAGCAGCAGCCTTGATCGGTATATTAAGTGACTTCAGATTGATGTCATATGTGAGTGCAAGTTGTGTTAACCTGACATTAGTCCTGTCATATACATATGCTTCAAGGATACCATTCCTGTCACCTATTGCCCTGTACCATTTCTCAGGATCAATCTGGGTAACTGCACCACCTTCAGGATTTACTGCATTGATTTCAGTATAACCCAGGTCCCTGTCATCACCGGATCTCTTGCTTACACCTGCTCCGTCGAGCATAGATTCTGTCTGGCTTACACAGTTACCACCGAA
>JAKQPD010000161.1 GCA_029564935.1 Bacteroidota bacterium | reverse complement strand
GCAGCAAGCTTAAGTCCAATCCCCGTAAGAAATCCGAGGAGGCTTCCGAAACCGGCTTTAACGGCATATTTCATGTCGTCCTTAAAAATAAGTTCGCCGACTATTGCCCCAAGGAAGGGGCCGATAATTATCCCGGCCGGCCCGAGGAACAATCCTATTATAAGTCCTACAGTCGCTCCCCGTGTACCATATTTTGAGCCCCCGAATTTTTTTGTACCCCAGATAGGTACCACATAATCAACAATCGTCACAACCACTGTTACTATGGCAAGGGTTATAAGGATCGATTTTGAGAATTGCGCAAAGCGGCTTATATGAAGTAAGATAAGCCCCAGATAACTTAATGGCGGTCCGGGAAGAACAGGAACAAGACATCCGATGATCCCTATCAACATCAGAATAACTGCCAGTGAAAGAAGAATGTAGTCAGACATTCAGAGAGAGTATTGTGGAAATGCCGGTCAGATACGGCTATTTTTTACCCAGGTCGTCAAAATCAATATTGGTGAATTCTTCAGCAGTAAGCGATTCATTGCTGACGGATTCTGTTTTTATGTCAGAAGAGGCACCGGGAGAAGCAACATATTTCTTACCATTATCGATATATGAGACAGCCTCCTTTAATCCATCTGTAAATTTTTCAAAATCCTCCTTATACAGAAAGATTTTATGTTTCTCATAAAATATCTTGCCTTCCTTACCCAGACGTTTTTTGCTTTCAGTAATAGTCAGGTAATAGTCCTCCTTCCTTGTAGCTTTAACATCAAAAAAATAGGTTCTTTTCCCTGCACGAACAACTTTTGTGAAGATCTCCTCCTTCTGGTTTTTTTCCTCACTTCCGTTCAAATCTTCTTTAATTCCGCTTTCTTCTTCCATTGCCAGGTCAGTTAAAATAAGGGATTTGAATTAATATGCTCAAATGTAACAATTATTTTAGCATTTCAAAACAGACCGGAATGTTTGTCTTTAAAATTTGTAAAGTTGTTTTGAGGGTATTGGAAAAAGAGTATTTTTGCACCCATTAATCATGAGGTTCTTTACGGATGATAAGCAGAAGATTATTGCGGATAAAAGCTCTTATGGCTCTCTATGCTTTTAACCGCAGGGATGATAGTGACCTTGTAAGGGCTGAGTCGGAACTTACCTTCAGCATAACAAAGACATATGACCTTTACCATTATCTCCTGCTCCTTGTTCTCGAAATCAATGATATTGCTTCTGAAAAGATCGAACAGGCGCTTCAGAAAAAAATACCCACTCCGGAAGATCTCAATCCAAACAGGAAATTTGCCGATAACCCGGTTATCATACAGATAAGAGGAAATCTGTCCTTCAATAAGTATCTTTCATCATCTAAACTATCATGGGTTAACTTTACCCATATTCCCAGATCTCTTTACAATAAAATGCTTAACTGGGATGTGTATTCCGAATATATGGCATCTGAGGACAATAGTTACACATCGCACAGGAAGTTTGTCATCAGGCTTATCACTGAATTGTTTTACGATTCTGAAGATCTTGAAAATTGTCTTGAGGAACAAAGCATATACTGGAACGACGATATTGACTATGTAATTGTGATGGTGGAAAAGACACTGAAGAAATTCAAAGCTGAGTCGGGTGATAAGATACAGCTCATGACCTTGTTCAAGAATAAGGAAGATGAGGATTTTGTGAAATTGTTATTCCGGAAGGCCATAATTAATACAAAGCAGTGTTCGGAACTGATAGATAATAACACCACAAACTGGGAAGTTGAGCGGATCGCTTTGATGGATATACTGGTTATGCAGCTTGCAATAACCGAAGTTATTGAATTTCCCGAAATACCGGTTAAGGTTACCCTGAATGAATACATTGAAATTGCAAAGTATTATTGTACACCAAAAAGCAGTACATTTGTGAACGGGATCCTTGATAACATTGTTAAGGAGATAAGGGAAAAGGGGCTTTTCAGAAAATATGGAAGGGGCCTTGTGGGAGAAACAGTTATATAAAAGGAAAGACAAATAATAATAATTAATAAATCGTATGATTACCAGTTTAGCATTTGTGTATCTTATGAGTCAGCCTGCCGGGGCCACAACCGGAGGGCAGGGTAATGCATTAATTACATTCCTTCCGTTGATACTCGTATTTGTGGTATTCTATTTCTTCATGATCCGTCCGCAGATGAAAAAGCAGAAAGAGATGACTAATTACAGGAATTCTCTGAAGAAAGGCGACAAAGTCGTTACAACAGGCGGCATTTACGGAAGGGTACATGAAGTGAAGGATAATTATATAATGATGGATGCCGGAGGCGATATAAAACTCAAGGTTGATAAAAGCGCCCTTGTAAAGGATCCGACGGCTGATGAATAATTCCGAATAAACCTTAATCGATTGTGGAGAAGACTGATGGTATAAGACCGGAAAAGCATATAAAAAAAATGTCAGGTACATTAAGATCAGATATCATGATCTTTAGTGTATTCTTTTTTTTATCTTTCATTTTCTGGTATCTGAATTCCCTCGGAAAAGCCATCCAGTCTGATATCAAATACCCTGTAAAATTCATAAACGTTCCGAAGGACAGGGAACTGGCGCTAGCACCGACCAGGCTAAACCTTTTTCTCCAGGGTACGGGATTTTCGATGCTCAGGCTCAAGATCTCAGGTAACAGTGACCCTGCAATTATCGATCTCTCAAAAGTGCCTTATAAAAGCGTCAGAAATAATAAATCAACGGATTTTTATCTGATTACATCAGGACTTGTGCAGAATTTCAATGTACAGCTGAAGCCGGAATGCCGGATAACTTCAGTTAAACCTGATACTTTGTTTTTCTCATTTAAGGAAACGGCCGGCGAATAATATCTTTGCTTCAATCTTCCTGAAAGATTTTTTAGCAGGATATTTATAGTCATTTATTATGGAAAATAGTGGCAGGCAGAAAATGAAGCTCGGGGTGACCGGGGGCATAGGCAGCGGAAAGACATCTGTCTGCAGGGTTTTCGGGGTATTGGGTATTCCCGTATTCTCGGCCGATCCTGAGGCCGCCATAATAATGAATACCGACCCGGATGTAATAAACGGAATTAACGATATCAGCGGGAGAAACCTTTATCCTGACGGAATACTGAACAAGGAGGAACTGGCCTCTCTTATATTTCATGATCCTGAACTTCTGAAAAAGGTAAACTCGCTCGTTCATCCTGTTGTTTTTGATCATTTCAGGATATGGGCAGATAAGCAAACCACACCTTATGTGATCATGGAAGCAGCGATACTTTTTGAAAGCGGCGCTTCAAAACTTGTTGACAGGGTAGCTACCGTAGTGGCACCCGTTGAAGAACGGATAAACAGGGTGATAATAAGAAACAGGCTGACCAGGGAACAGGTGACCGACAGGATAAAAAATCAAATGGATGAGGAAGAGAGGATAAGGTTGTCGGATTATGTTATTAATAATTCCGAGAATGAAATGATCATACCTGTAATCCTCGGTATTCATGAAGATATTATGACTCATTTAAATTCGTGATAGAATAAATGGCACGGTTGGGCAAATGGATAGGAGGGGGTCTGGGATGGGTGATGGGAGGACCTATAGGCGCACTTCTTGGTTTCTTCGTGGGATCAATGATGGATGGTGCTGCAGCAGTCGGGATACCTGAATACACTACATCGGATCGCAGGACCACCCCGGGAGGTTTCGGAGTAACCCTGATTGTTCTTATAGCTGCAGTTTTGAAGGCCGACGGGAAGGTTGTCAAATCGGAGCTCGATTATGTAAAACAGTTCTTCGCCCGGCAGTTTGGCCAGGATACCGCTCGGGAGGCTACTATGATGCTGAGGGATATGCTGAAACAGGATATCCCTCTGGTGGACGTCTGCCGGCAGATTGCCGGAAATATGGACTACTCATCGCGACTCCAGCTTATGCACCTCCTCTTTAACGTATCCCTCGCCGACGGCGCCGTAAATCAGTCTGAACAAACAATTATTGAACGAATATCAGGATATCTGGGAATATCATCTGCCGATTTCCTTTCAATCAGGAACATGTTCATCCCTGAAACCGATTCAGCATACAAAATTCTTGAAATTGACCCTTCGGCATCAAATGAAGAGGTAAAGAAAGCTTACAGGAAAATGGCAATGAAGTACCACCCCGATAAGGTAAGTCACCTGGGCGAAGACTTCAGGAAAACAGCTGATGAAAAGTTTAAAAAAGTGAATGAAGCTTATGAAAAGATCAAAAGAGAGAGAAATATGACCTGAGACTAAAGAAAAAACTGAGGCCTTAAATATACATTCAGCGACAAAAGCTAAATTTGCAAATAAAAGATAAAGTATGGTACTGAAAGATATTATGGCTATTTCCGGCCAGCCGGGCTTGTACAGGTTCATTGCCCAGGGTAAGAATGCAATTATTGTTGAACATCTTGAAACAAAGGTCAGAAGCAGTGCATTCAGTTCTGCCAGAGTGAGTTCGCTGGAAGAGATATCGGTATTCACCACGGAGGAAGATATGCCTCTCGGAAAAGTACTTGATAAGATCTTTGAGAAAGAAAACGGCGGACCGGCAATTGATTACAAATCTGACCCGGAAAGGCTTAAATCGTGGTTTGAGGAGGTCTTACCCGAATATAACAGAGACAAAGTTTATGTTAGCGATATAAAGAAAATCGCACAATGGTATAACATGCTCCTTAAGATGAACCTGCTTATAAAGGAAGAGGTTAAGGATGAGGTTGAGGCTGAGGTTAAGGCTGAGGCTAAGGAAGAGGTTAAGGATGAGGTTAAGGATGAGAAATCGGAAACTACAACCGGGGAAAAGAAGGTGAAACAAAAATCTGCTCCGGGACAGGAAAATGCTGCGAAAGCCGGCAAGGAACCAAAAATCTCAGGAAAATCTGCATCCGGGGAAAAGAAACCGGAGAAGGAGACTGAATAATACAGCAACATATTTATGAATTTCGGCGGTGCAGAGATAATTTCTGATTACAAATCATCAGGTATAGTTATCGTTCCTGTACCATACGATGAAACAAGTACATGGATGAAAGGCGCCGATAAGGGCCCTGACGCCATACTTGATGCTTCCCCGAACCTTGAGTTTTATGATATTGAAACCGGAACGGAAGTTCATAAAAAAGGGATATATACACTCCCCCCGATTACTGAAAAAAGTTCACCGGAAAAGCTCGTTGAATCTGTCCGCTTTACCACATTAAATCTTCTGAAGGAAGGAAAGTTTCCTGTAATTATCGGAGGTAATCATACTGTAAGTATCGGTCCCGCCATGGCATTCCGGGAATTTTATCCTGAACTTTCTGTACTTCAGCTTGACGCCCACACCGACCTCAGGCAGGAATATGAAGGATCACCATACAATCATGCCTGCGTCATGGCCAGGATAAGGGAATCAGCGCCGGTTGTACAGGCGGGTATCCGGAGCATGTCGGCCGAAGAAGTGCCTTTTGCTGACATGGAAAGAATATTTACCGCCCACGACCTTTATCATGATAAAACTCTTTATGAAACTGCTCTCGGAAAGCTTACACGTGATGTTTATATAACCATCGATCTTGATGTTCTGGATCCTTCACTGATGCCATCAACAGGGACTCCCGAGCCCGGCGGACCGGAATATTATGAATTGATGCACTTTCTTAATCAGGTTGCCCGGAAAAGAAATGTTGTCGGTTTCGATATCGTCGAACTATGTCCATCACCCTCTGACAAAGCACCTGATTTTGTCGCTGCAAAGATAATTTACCAGCTGCTGAGCTATATTTTTGTCTGATCACACAAACTCGCCCCCTTCCCTCACTCTGTTCGGGTTTTCCTCCTCTCTGCTCCGCAAAGAGGGGAGAAGGGGCATATCCGTCAACCTAACGAAGTTTTGTGACCAAAATTTTCCCCTCCTTTTTTCAAGGAGGGGTGGCAGACGCAGAAATCGTCGGACTTGCAGAAATTTATATTGTCTGTCCGGGGTGGTTTATTAAACTCTCTTTTATTACTTTTCATCCTAATGGATAGCAGACACCTCTATAACGGGAAAAGTCTCAAACCTGTCAGATCATTTTTGAGAAATAATTCTACGTCAGCTGAGTCCGTTTTATGTAATCAAAAAAAGTCAAAGAATCTTGAGGGAAAAAAGTTGAGAAGACAACAAAGTATTAACCACCCCGGCCGGGAATGCAGGATAGTAATTATACTATAATTAATAATCCCGGCCACCCCTCCTTGAAAAAAGGAGGGGAAACTTCTGTACTAAATCTCCTTAAGTTGACGGCTATGGGGAAAGGGGGGTGAGTTCATGTCAGTCTTCTTCCTTCGCTTTTTCCCAGATCTCATTCATTTCATCGAGACTCATGTCGTGAAGCGAGCGGCCTTTTGCCATTGTCTCTTTTTCGAGATAATTGAAGCGTTTAATGAATTTCCTGTTCGTCTTTTCAAGAGCTGCTTCAGGATCGATCCCATACAGACGCGATGCATTGATAACAGAAAAGAGAACATCGCCAAGCTCTGATTCAATTCTTTCAATATTATAATTTTCCACTTCCTTCTTAAGCTCCGAGATCTCCTCCATGACCTTATCCCATATCTGCTCAGGTTTTTCCCAGTCGAAACCCACACCCCTGACCTTTTCCTGTATCCTGTTGGCCTTTACAATCGACGGCATTGACGAAGGTACTCCCGACAGCACAGGTTTGTAGCCGTTGTTTTCCTTTATCTTAAGGTGTTCCCAGTTCTTTTCGACTTCCGAAGGTCCCGAAACCTTAATATCACCAAAAACATGCGGATGCCTGTAAATCAGTTTATCATTTATGCCTTTCAGCACATCGGCCATTGTAAAGAGCCCCTTTTCCGACCCTATTTTTGCATAGAATACTATATGCAGCATAAGGTCGCCCAGTTCGTTCCTTATACCATCGTCATTTCCCGAGAAAATTGCATCTGCAAGTTCATATGTTTCCTCTATTGTCAGCTTCCGGAGACTTTCGTTGGTCTGCTTCATATCCCAGGGACACGAAGTACGGAGCCTGTCAATTATATTAAGGAGTCTGTCGAACTCTTCTGCGCTTCTTTCTTTGTCATTCATTATTAACGGATATTAAAAGAGACGGCCGGGAGAATCAGTTTTCCGCGGATGATCTATCCGCACAACAGTCCCGATCTCCAGGCCATACAGCCGGGAAATATTTTCACCGTTTATTGCGACCTCAAGGAGATCGAGCGAATTGAACCGTGTAAGCAATTCCCCCACAGGAACATCGCTGTATTTATTTACTATCTGATCGGTATGATTCCGGTTGCTCTGGACCAGGATATTGTATTCTTTCCCCTCAAAAACCCTCATGAATACTTCCCTCGTAATATTTGAAATTGCATTTCCGTATGAGTCGATAAAGATTATACTCCCGGTAATGGTTTCCTTTTCAATGGTTGCTCTCAGGGGTATACGTTCATATACTTCCCTGACAGGCTTCCCAATATCCTTCAGCTTCTTTCCCGATAAAAGATCTGCAGCCGCCTTTGCAAAAATATCAAGCTCATCCGAACTATCCTTATTGTCAATCCTAACGGCCTCATCCGGTTCTCCATTGAGTATGAGACTGAATATCCCGTTGTCAGTCCCGATGAACAGATGCCCCCTGGCCCTGACAATGAGATAATTCTGCTCTTTAACCGCTTCTGAATGTACACATATAATATGTATTGAACCTTTAGGGTAATTCATAAAAGTATTCCTCACAACAAAGGATGCATGCAGAATATCGAAGGGCGGGATATTACAGGCATTGTCTATAATTGTAACACCGGGGCATAAGCTGCATAGCTTGCCCTTTATTATCCCGTGATATATATCATCAGGCTTCCATTCAGTTGTCAGTGTTACAGGCGACATGTCTAAAAAACTTAAAACAAAGATAATCTTCTATGGAAAAATAAACTTACTTTGTACCGGTACAGCTATCATTTTTTATGAACTATGGACGGATAATGAGGTTGATAATTGTTGATTACCTTTCTGACCAGATAGATTGAAATTTAATGACAGAGATTGTTATTTTTCTTGAAGATATAGACCCTGTCGTTTTCTTCGGCACCAATAATTCATTACTTGATAAAATCCGGACTTTTTTCCCTAAAATAAAGATCCTGTCGAGGGGAAATGAAATTAAGTGTCTCGGGGAGGAATCGGAGATAACCCTGTTTGCCGAGAAATTCAACGAGCTGATTGATTATTACCGTAAGTATAACCGGATTGAAGAGCAGGATATTGAGAAATACCTGACTGATCCGGATCATATGAGGACGGCCTCGAGCGGTGATTTTGAACAGGTACTTTTATTCGGCACCAGCGGGAAACCCGTAAGAGCCAGGACAGTCAACCAGTTATTGCTTGTAAATGATTTCAGGAACAATGACCTGATAATTGCAGAAGGACCTGCCGGGACGGGCAAGACGTATACATCAATAGCTCTTGCTGTACGTGCCCTGAAGGAAAGAGAGGTGAAAAAGATCATACTTACACGGCCTGCTGTTGAGGCAGGAGAAAGACTGGGATTTCTTCCCGGGGATATGAAGGAAAAGCTCGATCCTTACCTTCAGCCGTTGTATGATGCCCTTCATGATATGCTTCCTTACAAGAAGCTCGAGACATGGCTCGAGGATGGAACAATTCAGATAGCGCCTCTGGCATATATGAGGGGAAGAACACTTGAAAGCGCATTTGTGATCCTTGATGAAGCACAAAATGCAACAATAAGTCAGCTCAAGATGTTCCTCACAAGGATGGGCGTCAACTCGAAATTCATTATTACAGGCGATGCGACCCAGATAGACCTTCCGAAAAAATCAGAATCAGGACTGAACCAGGTGATCCGCATCCTGGGAGGAATTGAAGGCGTCTCTGTAATAAAGTTCGATGAACGCGATATTGTGCGTCATAAACTGGTGAGGATGATCGTTAAAGCATATGAGAAGGAAGAAAATGGCAACTCAGTAAACGGACACAGAGAATAACTATTGAGTAAAATGCAACATACAATCTTAAGATCGGATTTTAATTTCCCTGGCCAGAAAAGTGTTTACCATGGTAAGGTAAGGGATGTATACAATATTGATGACAAGTATCTGCTGATGGTTGTAACAGACAGGATATCGGCCTTTGATGTGGTGCTTCCCAGGGGGATACCCTTTAAGGGACAGGTGTTGAATCAGATAGCGGCAAAATTCCTTGATGCGACAAAGGATATAGTGCCAAACTGGAAAATTGCCACCCCGGATCCTTCAGTTACTATCGGGTATATCTGCAAGCCATATCCTGTTGAAATGATTGTAAGAGCTTATCTTACTGGAAGTTCATGGCGTACATACAAAGCCGGGGCAAGAAAGGTCTGCGGGATACCGATTCCTGACGGTATGAAAGAGCATCAGCGTTTGCCCGAACCAATCATTACTCCGACAACAAAAGCGGAACATGGCCATCATGACGAAGATATTACCAGGGATGAGATTATAACCAGAGGCCTTATACCTGAGGGTGAGTACAATCTCATCGAGAAGTACGCGATGGAGGTATTCCTTAAAGGCGCAGAAATTGCCCGTGAACGTGGCCTGATTCTTGTTGATTCAAAATATGAATTCGGGAAGAAGGATGGTGATATCTATCTTATTGATGAGATCACTACTCCTGATTCCTCAAGATATTTTTATGCTGACGGATATCAGGAACGGTTCGAAAAGGGTCTTCCGCAGAAACAGCTCTCGAAAGAGTTTGTCAGGGAATGGCTTATGGCTAACGGCTTCCAGGGACAGAAAGGACAAAAGGTACCGGAAATGACGGATCAGCTTGTTAACGAAATATCAGAAAGATATATTGAGCTGTATGAAAATATTACGGGTGATAAGTTTGTAAAAACAGATATCTCGGATATAGCAGGAAGAATAGAAGCAAACTGCAGGAGCTATCTGGCAACATTATAATTTTAATTATGATAAATCTTTTAACCGGATTCAGGAATTTTCTGGCGTCTATCATTATTGTTGCCGCATTCGCTGTAAATGCCGGAGCACAGGTTGTGGTTGAGAAATCGAAGGATAAAGTCATTATTTCGGGTGTACCTTACTATATACACCTGGTAAAGAAAGGAGAGACAGCATATTCGATATCAAAAGCCTACAATATAACTGTTGAGGAGCTGAACAAGGAGAATCCTCCTGCTGTTTACGGACTTAAGGAAGGGCAGGCCCTGCGGTTACCGGTAAGGGAGGCTCCCGCTGCACAAACACCCCAGCCAAAGCCCGTTCAGCAGCCGAGAGACGAATCGAGATATCAGTATCATCATCTCCAGCCCGGCCAGACTGTCTATTCACTTTCAAAGCTTTACGGTGTGTCCGAAGATGAGATAATTGCCGCTAATCCCGGAATTGAGATATCGAGACTACCTGTCAATGCGGAAATAGCAATTCCCCGCAGGGAATTTATGACGGAAAAGCAGGAATTTGCGGTTCAGGATTCAAAGTATATTTTCCACAGGGTTGAAAGCGGAGAATCGCTTGCATCTATAGCCGATCATTACGGGATTACAATCAGGGAACTCAGGCGCGAAAACAGAGATATAAGGTTCCCCCAGGTCGGAGATTACCTGAGAATACCAGCTACTGCTAAAACAGCTGCAGTGGAGCAGGCTGAACAGCCTCCGGCTGATACTGTCAGTGTGCCTGTGAGGGATACTGTGATTGTTATACCCCGGCCGGAGGGCTACACAAGCGTAAGTAACCTTAAAGGAAAAATAAATATAGCTGTTCTCCTGCCATTTTACCTTTCAGAAAATGCTATAAGATCAGATATCGATTCATCAAAATGGGTAAGAGGTCAGAGAGTATACAAGCCTGTCAGACGCCAGGATGACTGGATCTATTACATGAGTACCCCTTTCATAGAGATGTACCAGGGTATTCTTCTGGCTGTGGACACATTACGTGCTCTGGGAATGGGAGTGAATCTGTATACATATGATATCAAGAGTGATACATTGGCTCTGACAAGATTGATAAACCGGGGACAACTGGCCGGAATGGACCTTATTATCGGCCCGGTCTATTCGCGCAATCTGGCAATTGTTGCCGAATATGGCAGAAAAATGAATATACCGGTGGTATCGCCGGTCAGGCTTATGAATAATTCTGCCCTTCAGAATAATCCCCTGCTGTTCCTGGCAAATTCATCCCTTAATGTCGCACAGGATGCAATTGCTGAAGAAATAAGTGACTATTACCTTGATAACTTCGTGTTCATTCATGCCGATACTGCCGGAGTGGATCCTGAAGTCAAACGATTCAGGAACAGGATAATTTCTGAACTTAGCAGCAGGATACCGTTCCAGGAGATAAAATTCAAGGAATTGATGTTCTACAGCAGGTCGGCATTCAACAATGATTCTATTAACAGGCTTGGACATGCCCTTTCGGCAAAAAGCGAAAACATCATTATTATTGCATCAGAGGAAGATCCTGTAATAAGTGAAACACTCCAGGAAATTCACTCTCTGTCAAAAAAATTCCCGGTGAGGGTTTTCGGATACCCGTCTTTGCGCGGAATTGAAAATCTCGAGCCAAAATTTATTTTCGAACTCGATCTGCTGGTGTTCTCACCTTACTGGATTGATTATTCAGCGAATGATGTGAAGCAGTTCAATTCAGATTTCCGGAATAAATTCCAGACCGAACCTTCCGAAATGAGCTATGCCTGGCTCGGTTATGATATCACATATTATTTCCTGAGCGGACTGGCAATTTTCGGGACCGATTTTCTGGAACACCCGGAAATACATAATCCTGATCTTCTTCATACTGAATTCGATTTCAGGAGGAGCAGTAATGATGACGGATTCGAAAACCGGAAACTGTACCGCGTAAGGTATACGAAAAATTATGAGGTAATTTTGGAATCAGTTGATTATCAGGCCACCAATGAGTGACCTGTTTAAAATTAAGGTTCCCGGAAGACTATAATGTTAATAAAAATTAACAATAGGGAATAATATTTCCTTTAATATTGTCTATAAGAAGGACTAGGATGAAAGAATCGTACACCAGGGCTGACGAGACTGAACTTATCAGAGCATCTCTGGATGGCGACAGAATGGCATTTGGAGAGATTGTGAACAGGTACCGGAAAATGGTAGCCCGGACAATCAGAGGGATGCTTGGAGATACGGTTTATTCTGAAGACCTGGGACAGGAAGTGTTTGTTAAACTTTATCACTCCCTGTCTGAGTTCAGGGGAGATTCAAAACTGGCAACTTATATTCAGAGAATTGCGGTTAATCTAACCCTGAATGAGATAAAACGGCGTAAAAGATTCTTATCCCTGTTCTCCCAGAAGGGAAGCGATGAGATGTATGAGATGGAAGTGGCAGATGAAAACAAAGAGGAAAAACAGGAGGCAAAAGAAATTGTCGGCAAAGCTCTTATGGCTCTCGATCCGAAATTCAGGATCATTGTAACAATGAGAATGCTGCAGGGATATTCAACCAAAGAAACAGCGGAAATTCTTGAGCTTCCTCTTGGTACAGTCCTGTCAAGGCTGTCTAGAGCTCAGGAACAGTTAAAAGATATATTGCAAAATCTCTAAAAGCTATGGAACGTCCGGAAATTAAAAATCTGATCATCAGTTCACTCAACCCCGGAACTGATACAGAACCCATCGCCAGGCAACTGGAGGATGAAGGAGTCTCATATGATTACAGCAATAAATTCACTGCTAAAGTATTGGATAAGATCTTCGAAGCAGGTCTGACAATAAATCGTGAACAGGAATTTATAACAAAGCTGAGCTCGGTCTTTTATCGCATAGCACTTACGGGAGTAGCTGCAATTGTTTTGCTTATGATCTCCATTTTTATTATGGGAGGTTCATTTTCAATAAATTCACTCCTTGGAATTGGAGATACAATTGATGAAAGTATTGTTTGCCTGCTTACCGGTAATTAATAACTTTTTGTATGAAAGCCAAACCAATAATTATTTTAATACTTACACTTCTGATAGGATTTGTACTGGGAATGCTTACCTCGGCCCAATTAAGGTTTAATAAGCTGAAACCTGTAAGATTTTATTTCTCTGAGGAAAGGTTCAGGGAAGGATTTTACCGTATAATCCAGCCTGATGAAAAACAGAAAGCCGAGATTGACAAGATACTGGAAAAGCATGCCAGGGTTAACAGTGAGATGCAGGACAGTTTCAGGAAACAGGCAGATTCAAACATAAAGGCTCTCAGGAAAGAACTGGATGCAAAGCTGACAAAGGAGCAACTGGCCCGGGTGAAAGAGATGGATGAGCGCCGTGAGAAAATGATAAAGGAAGCGAGGAAACACAGGAACGATTCCACGGGCAGACCAGGTATGAGGCCCGGAGGCAGCTATGGCAGGCCTTTTCCTGAGGAAGGACATGTGCCGGATCATGGAGAACCATTTGATAAGGATAAACGACCGGGGAAATCTGACACAACAATGTCAGCCGGTAATAAATAAAAGGTAATCAAGTAATATCGGGAGATCATCAGCGCTTACCCCCAGAGAGATAAGCTGTTCACTGTCCTCTGAAAAAATTGTCATGAACTTTTCCCTCGTTATTTCACCTGTTACAATACTCCGCCTGTACAACTCCACAGCTTCTTTCTTCTTGCCCCTGCATAACGATACATGCCCCATATTTATATAATCATGGGCAATAAGCTTTCCTTCGGCCAGACGATTATAGAATTTCTCAGAATCATCAAATCGCCCAAGGGCAAAATAGCAATATGCTATGGGTCTCAGTATCTTTAAATTACCAGGATCTTTGTATTCAACCCTGAAATAATACTTAAGTGCCTCCTCATAAAGTCTCAGATCGAGATAGCAATGGCCGGTAAGTATTGTAGTATGAATATTATCCGGTTCCATGTCACCTGCAAGGAGATAATATTCAAGAGCTTCTTCATTCCGGCCTAACCGTCTCAGGCAGAATCCGATCTTTTTTATTGTCCAGACTTTCCTGTCAATAAGTTCAGCCATTTTATAATACTTAAGGGCCTCTTCGAAGTTGCCATTCTCCTGATAGCAATAACCAGTCTTCTCATAAAGCTGGGCGTCATCACGCTTATCCTTAAGCCTCTTCATGTAAAGGGCAAGTGCATCGTCGTAAAAATCCTTACTGAAGAAATAATCAGCCAGTCCGGCTTCCGCTTCTTTTGTATCACAGGCAATACTGAAGAAAAATGAATTGTAGATATCAAGCCTTCCCGTGAAAATATCCTCGAATTCTTTTTTGTAGGGCGATAGCTTGAAGAATCTGTAAATATCCTGAAGGTATTGAGTTGTAATTGTCCTGAAGCTTTTGTCGGGATCAGTAAGACTGTCATCTTCATTTAGTTGCTGCAATCCTTCGAGTTCCATGCGAAATACCCTGAGCATCATGGTTTTCTGGCTTGCCGGCAGGAATTTGAGATTGAGTATTAGTGAATATTTGTCTGAATTACAAATGAAAGGTGTCTTATACATTGCTTCTGCAAGGTCATTTGTGCCAGGACCCAGAATATCATCCCTGAAGATTTCATTTATAACCTCATGGTCGGGGTGGAAAGGCATGAACCAGTTCTGTATATCCCTGAAGAAATCAAAATTCTTAAGGTTTGCGAAAGCTGACATATAAACATCAGCACCTTCCATCTGGAGGTTGGTGAGCTCTTCCATCGTTTTGAAGATCTCTTCTGAACCACTGAACATTGTTGACCAGTCGGGATTTTTCCCTTCATTCTTGTCATTCGGAAGGATATTGTCCAGATCAAGCTTCTCTTCGATCATGGGTTTGAGCCTGGCAACCTTAGGTAAGATCTCATCGTGAAGCTTGCGGCTGAGCTTCTCTGTCTCCCTCGACCGGATAGTCTGTAACACAATGATTTTACAATGTTCACTGAAACGGGGAAGAAAGGTTAATTTTTCCAGGGCATCAGTAATCTCAGGATAGAGCATCACACGGTTATTGTAATAATGCAGGTTGAGGATAAGCCCTGCCAGAGCTCTTTGCATTACCTGTTCCTGGCCCGATTTATAGATTTTTATAAGCATGAAGAGCTTCGCAGTCTGCCATGTACGGAATGAGCTCAGTGTCACAGCCGTCGTGAAAATACTTGATTCATACCATCTGAATTTGCCTGAAGTGAGAATAATATCGATCAGGCTCTCCTCAGCTTCACCATAATAATCTGTGAGCCACAAATGGTTAAATATATTCCTTATAAGCTGTCTGTGCTTTATGGCTAATTCTGATTCAGGGTCGGGATTTATTTCATTGCTCAGCCTGAGCCATTCGTCCAGCTCTGATTTGAACATCAGGTCATCAACAGTTTCAACGATAGTCTTCCCGGATAGCTTCTGCTCTTTTTCATTCTGCTGTTTTATCCAGTATGTGTTCCAACCGGAATTATGTGACAATATGTCCTGTCTTACTTTGTCGGACAGTTCAAGTATTGACTGAATGAGTTTCAGATAAACTTTGTTCCTTTCAGGATCATTTATTCCTTCGATAGTATAGGTGAGCATGTGCCTGTAGGTCATAACGACATTATCATACTCGTCACGCAGATAGCCTGAGGATGCCCTTGTCAGCATATCAGCAAGTATATCAAGACTTAACTTGATCCTTTTTTCTGATACAAGTGTACAGATCTGTTTATGTTGCAGTATTGTTTTCTTAATATCCATAAGATACCTTAAAAAAGTAAATCATGACAAAATATCACAGGGATATTGTCATGATTTACATGTGCAACAATCAGGCCGCAAATAATGCGTGCCTTTATTCGTATTCTTTCAGGATATTCCTTACATCATCAGGAGCGACTCTTCCATAGGTTTTATCACCGATAAGAACAACAGGAGCCAGTCCGCATGCTCCTACACATCTCAGGCTGGATAATGAGAATTTTCCGTCTTTTGAGGTCTGACCTACCTGCAGGCCGAGCTCTTTCTTGAACTCTTCAAGCACCTTTTCAGCTCCACGCACATAGCAGGCAGTTCCCATACATATGCTGATCGGATGTTTTCCCTTTGGAGTCATTGTGAAAAATGAATAGAAAGTAACGACTCCATAGATCTTGGCTACCGGTATACCTGTTTCTGCGGAAATTACTTCCTGAACTTCGGCAGGAAGGTAGCCAAAATGTTCCTGTGTACTGTGCAGTATATTTATAAGTTCCTGAGGATCTTTATTGAATGAGTTACAAATCTCTTTTATTTTTGTAACATCTTCCTGTCTCAATTCTATTTTTATACTCGACATAGCATTGAATTTAATTATCTGTCTTATAAAAACATCAATTTTGTTTAACTATAATTTTCTTTTTTTTGTCAAAATATCTTGTATGGAGAAGATGGTGAGCCTTTTCACTGTTGGGCTTCCCGAGGAACTCTTCATACAACTTGATAATGAAAGGATTCTCATGGGATTTTCTGAGAGGTTTCTTTCTGTCTTCGTTGTAAATAGCAGCTGCTCTTGCTTTTATTATCTCGGAATTTCCATGATGAAGAGGTTGTCCGCCTCCTCCTATGCATCCGCCCGGGCAGGCCATCACTTCTATTGCATGGAATTGTGATTTTCCTGATCTGACATCATCAAGCAGTTTTCTGGCATTCCCCAGTCCGTGTGCTATACCTATATTGAGCTTCAGTCCGTTGAAATCTAGTGTGGCAGCACGTACTCCTTCCAGACCTCTGAGTTCAGTAAAATCGAGGCGATCGAGCTTCTTACCGGTATAAATCTCATATGCAGTACGGCATGCAGCTTCAATAACACCTCCGGTTGTACCGAAGATAACACCTGCTCCGGTCGATTCACCAAGCGGGGCATCGAATTCTCCCTCTTCAAGGTTGTTCAGATCAATATTAGCCTGTTTGATAAATGCTGCAAGCTCCCTGGTGGATAGTGAGAAATCAACATCCCTGTTGCCATCTGTTGAAAATTCATCTCTCTGACACTCATATTTCTTTGCCAGACAAGGCATTATTGAGACTACTACAAGATATTTCCTGTCAACCTTTATTTTGTCGGCAAAATATGTCTTTGCTATTGCTCCGAACATCTGCTGTGGTGATTTTGAAGTTGACGGAACGTCTTTCAGATCAGGGAAATATTCCTCGAAGAAGTTGACCCATCCGGGGCAGCATGATGTAAGAATAGGAAGCCTGGCAGTCTTGTCGCCGTTAAGATGTCTTGTGAGCCTGCCGAGCAGTTCAGTACCCTCCTCCATTATGGTAAGGTCAGCTGCGAAATCAGTATCAAAAATATAGTCGAATCCGAGCGCTCTTAAGGCAGTGACCATCTTCCCTGTAACAAGTGTTCCTGGTTCCATTCCGAAAAGTTCGCCAAGAGCAGCCCTGACAGCAGGAGCAGTCTGGACAACCACGGTCTTTGTAGGATCTGCCAGAGCCCTGAGGACCTCGGGTGTATTGTCAACCTCGGTGAGTGCTCCTGTCGGGCAGACTGCAACGCACTGGCCGCAGTAAGTACATGTTGAATGTTCAAGGTTTTGTTCAAATGCCGGTGCAACAGCGGCCATGAATCCTCTGTTGACAGCTGAAAGAGCCCCGACAGTCTGTACTTCATTGCACATCATCTCACATCTCCTGCACATTATGCATTTATCGAGATTTCGCTTTATTGACGGGGATGTATCGGGCTTATAAGTCGATACTGCAGCATACTCTGAACCGGGAATTTCGCGTATTCCCAGCCTGTGAGCCATATCCTGCAATTCGCAGTTACCCGATTTTGAGCATACAAGGCAGTCCTTCGGGTGATCTGACAAAATAAATTCCATCACTGTCCGGCGTGCATTGAGAACTCTTGTTGTATGTGTTCTGACCACCATTCCCTGATCACATTTTGTGGAGCAGGCGGGTGCGAGATTTCTTCTCCCCTGGACCTCAACAACACAGATACGGCAGCCACCTGGTTTATTCTCAATATTGAGATCCTCGAGGTGGAGATAGCATAACGTCGGGATTTCGATCCCAATCTGCCTGGAGGCTTTTAAGATCGTCGTACCTTTTTCAACCTCAACCTCTTTATTATCTATTGTAAGTTTTATTGTTTCCATTAATTATACCTTTATCTGATAATTATAGCATCGAATTTACATTTCTCCATGCAGGCTCCGCATTTAATACAAACCGCGGGATTGATCTGATGGACCTCCTTGCGCTGACCACTTATTGCGTTGACAGGGCATACACGGGCACATGCAGTACATCCCACACAATTTTCGGCAACTATAAAGTACTCCATCAGATTCTTACATTTTCCTGCCGGACATTTTTTATCTCTTACATGAGCCACATATTCATCCATGAAGTTATCGATAGTCGACAACACCGGATTGGGAGAAGTCTGACCAAGTCCGCAGAGAGCAGTATCTTTTATTACATTGCTCATATTCCTGAGTCTGTCGATATCTCCCATCGTACCTTTACCGTCAGTTATATGGTTCAGCAGTTCGTGCAGGCGTTTATTGCCGATGCGGCAAGGCGAACATTTCCCGCATGATTCTTCGACTGTAAACTCAAGGTAGAACTTAGCTACTGATACCATGCAGTCATCTTCATCCATAACTATCATTCCACCGGATCCCATCATCGATCCTGCAGAAACAAGGTTATCAAAATCTATCGGAAGATCGAGGTGTTTTTCAGTAAGGCATCCGCCTGAGGGACCTCCGGTCTGGACAGCCTTGAATTTCTTACCTTTTCTTATCCCTCCGCCGATCTCGAAGATCACTTCACGGAGAGTGGTTCCCATGGGTACTTCAATGAGCCCCACATTATTTATTTTTCCTGCAAGGGCGAACACTTTTGTTCCCTTCGATTTCGCAGTACCTATACTACTGTACCATTCAGCACCTTTAAGGATTATTACAGGGATGGCCGCGAATGTTTCAACATTATTTACATTTGTCGGTTTTCCTCGGAAACCTGCTTCAGCAGGGAAGGGGGGCTTGATAGTAGGTTCACCCCTTAATCCTTCCATAGAATGGATTAGAGCTGTTTCTTCTCCGCAGACAAAAGCTCCGGCGCCATAGCGAAGGGATATATCAAAACTGAAACCGGTCCCCAGTATGTTATTGCCAAGAAGTCCGTATTCCCTTGCCTGCTGAAGGGCAACCTTAAGTCTTTGTATTGCAAGTGGATATTCAGCTCTTATATAGATAAGGCCCTTTGAAGCTCCGATACTGTAACCGCATATTGCCATCGCTTCAAGAACAGAATGCGGATCTCCTTCAAGAACCGAACGGTCCATGAATGCTCCGGGGTCACCTTCATCGGCATTGCATACAACATATTTTTCATCAGATTTGTTCTTTGAAGCTATTTCCCATTTCAGACCGGTCGGAAAACCTGCACCGCCACGACCTCTCTGCCCGGAATCTTTTATTATTTTAATAACATCCTGAGGTGTCATCTCCGAAATCGCTTTCCCCAGCGCCATATAGCCGTCCCTGGCTATATATTCATCAATATTTTCCGGATTGATGAATCCGCAGTTTCTGAGGACGATCCTGAGCTGTTTCTTGAATAACCCAGTTTGTTTTGAGTCTGCGATGGGTTCTTTTGTTTCAGGATCTTTAAATAACAGTCTTGTTACCTTACGTCCTTTTATAATGTGCTCTTCAATAATAGCCTGTGCATCTTCAGGTTTGACCTGTACATAGTAAGTATTATCAGGTATGATCTTGACAATGGGTCCTTTTTCACAGAAACCGAAACATCCTGTAAGAATGACCTGTACTTTGTCCGTAAGTCCCTTTGCCTCCAACTCATCCCTTAAATTGCAGACAATTGCATCGCTTTCGGAGGAATGGCATGATGTACCTCCGCAGACGAGAATGTGCATGTTGTATTTTGACATGTTTGATCCTCCTATCCTTTTGAATCTATTGTATCATAATTAACAGGGATGATGCCGTCTATCAGTTCACCCTCCTTTATGTATTTCTCTATGATCTGGTCGGCTCTTTTCAGATCCACATACCCGAAAACTACCGGATCGCTGCCCGGGAGTTTAACTTCAACCGTGGGTTCGGCATAACAGTATCCCATACAACCGGTCTGGGTAACAATACCGGGTATGTTCCTTCTGTCAAACTGTTCCACAAAGAACTCCATGATGGATTTCGCTCCTGCAGCAATCCCGCATGTAGCCATAGCTACCTTGACCTGAACGTGATTGCCGGAATCAACCGCCTTTATCCTGACGTCCAGACCTGCCTTGATTTCCTCTCGCTTCTTTTTCAGATCCGTAAGGGACTTGATTTGTGACATGCTTCTTATTATTTAGTTTAATTCAGTTAATTAATTCAGGACAGATATTCTGCTTAAAAGTATTCAAAATATATTGTCCTTTATGTTAAGTCAGATTAATATTTTGTTTAACGTATGATGCATCTATATCATTCAGATTCTGATTGATCATTTCCCTTATTTCCGCAAGCAACATTCTGTAATAAAATCATTATCCCTGGTTAATTCCTGATCCATTTTGAAAAGAAACTGCATTTTCCGGAATCAATTATCAGATCACCAGCCACTCATGAGATCAGAAGAAAATGCAAACTCAACTTCATTTGTTACTTTCTCCTCGCAGCAAACAACCTTCCCGTTGATCTTCTGAGCTATTTCACTGATAGTCATCGGTTAATGTTTAGAATAGTGAATTTCTTACTGGAATGACGATGCAAAGTTAATAATTTAGTGTGAATAAAATAACATTGTGAAAAAAATAACAATAAAAAAGATAAAAGAATTTTTCAAAATCAGGGGAGGGTAGTATATTATGTGTTATTCTATGAACAGTTGTGGAAGGGATATTGTAATTAATTGTTTCTTATATGTTTAAATTCCGATCCGGATTTCCATTCCGGATAATGATCTGATGCGGCAAGTTCATAACCAACGTTGAATGCAAAAGCTGCATCTTCTGCAATCCCTTCAATATCCCATTTATCAGTTCATAATTATCCGCCGGCCTGTGATAGATGTTCCTTTTACATCAAGTCCGGCGTAATCATTCCAACCGTATTCCGGGGCAACAATACCAAATCCGGCAAAAATTACAGGCAGATCTGTAACAGTCACTCTGCCGTTTTAGACTGGGCTTACAATAGCAACTTCATCAGGGGTATGAAATCTGAACAGGATTTTTGATGATCTGCTCACTGTCAGTTCTTCCACAGAGCTGCTTATTTCTACCATAGGAACTTTCTGAAAATAGCTTCCGCTGAAGGCCGGTTCAAAACCAATATCTTTTAATTGTTCAGCCAGATAATCCACAGTAATCTTTTCTCCTGCCATAAAAGGCTTCCGGCCCATGAACCTGTCGCTTCCAAGGTCAGCGACATATTTGTCAATATCACTGGTTGTTATGTTTTTCAGCGCCAGCTTATAATCATTCTTTCGGGTGGTGCAGGAATTACAGATAATAAGTATAATTATTACGAGAAATATTCTGTTCATTATAATCAGGTTTTAGAATAACACCGAATTTAGTGTAAAATATTATGTCTAAAAAACTTTACGAAGATACATAAGAGCTGCCCATAATTTCTATTTTTACCGTTCATACAAATAATGGGAAGGAAGATTGCAACGGTTCAACAAACAAAAAACATTAATAATGAAAAGAAAACCAGTATTAAATTTCTCAGTTTTACTCCTGCTTTTCTGTATTATAAATAGTAAACAGTCATTCGGGCAGATGCCCTTCAGAAATCTGAATCAGGTTGCTGTTATCGGATGGGCGGATGATACTCACTACCTTTTAAGGATCCCGGATGCAACCGGGAAATCTGTAATTCAAAGTGTTGATGTAAAGACCGGAAAGGAGACTGTTTCAGCAATACCGGAGACAGCCCGTGAACGCCTTATCAAATCTCTGCCCTCAGGGATTGAAGCCGGTACCGAATCTGTAATCAGCCCTGACAATAAATCTATGATATTTATAAAGGACAATGATCTGTATTTCTTCAGTTCAGGCAGCAGGGAGCTTCAACGGCTGACATCGGGTAATGATCCTGAAGTTAACGTCAGGTACAGCAATGACGGGACAATGATCGCATATACGCGGAACAAGGATTTGTATTGTTATGATCTTAAGAATTTCAAAGAAAAACGTCTGACATATGATGCTTCAGACAGGGTTTATAACGGATATGCATCATGGGTATATATGGAAGAGATCCTGGGCAGGGCAAGCCGTTATGCAGCATTCTGGTGGTCGCCCGACGGATCAAAGATAGCCTATCTGAGGACTGACGAAAGTGATGTACCCCTTTTCACTCTTAACAGGCTTGATGAGGAGGATGGTATACATGGGAAGCTTGAACAGGTGCCTTATCCGAAAGCCGGAGATCCGAATCCCAAAGTAAAAATGGGTATCGCAGAAATCGCAACTGCAAAGATTGTATGGGTTAAAACAGATTATTCTTTTGATCAGTATATTGCATGGCCTTTCTGGACCCCTGACAGTAAAAAGCTTGCTATTCAGATTGTCAACCGCGATCAGAATGATCTAAAGATAATCCTTGCCGACCCGGCTACCGGTGAATATCAGCAGATCTATAATGAATCAAGAAGGACCTGGGTTGAATTCAGGGATGATATTTATATAATGGAAAATGGATCCGGCTTCATAATAAGAAGTTTCAGGGATGACTGGGAGAACCTGTATTATTATCGCTGGGACGGAAGTCTGAAGGCAAGGCTGACTGATTTTGATTTCAGGGTAAACTCGGTTACCAGGGTTGATGAGGAAGCCGGGCTGGTCTGGTTTACTGCAACCGGACCTGAATCGACAGATGACCATGCCTTCAGGGTCGGCCTGGATGGCAGGAATCTGTTACAGCTTACAAAAAGTGAAGGAACACACAGAATTGACATCTCACCCAAAGGCAGCTATTATATTGATACATGGAGCAGTATCTCCAGTCCGGGATCAATTATTGCCTATGACAAAAAGGGGAGAGTGATAAGAGAGGTCCATAGCTTTGAGAATAATTTCGATCCGGCAAAGAATCCGAAAGCCGAAATGATAAGTATCCCCACAGCTGACGGATTGTTCAGTATGCCGGCAGTAATTACCTATCCTCTGAATTTTAATCCTTCAGAGAAATACCCTGTTGTGTTTACAATATATGGCGGTCCTGATTCAAAGAATGTAAATAACAGGTGGCAGGGGAATAATCCATCGTGGTATGCACAGAACGGGATAATTACTTTTACAGTTGATCACAGAGGATCAGGCCAGTTTGGGAAAAAAGGGCTCGATTATCTTCACAGGAACCTTGGAAAATGGGAGATCCTTGATTATGCAGACGCTGTGAAATGGCTGAGAACGAAGCCATTTGTCGATCCCGCGAGGATGGGAATAACCGGCAGTTCATACGGAGGATATATGACCTGCCTTGCACTGACTAAAGGAGCTGAATACTGGACACATGGTATTGCAGGATCATCAGTCACGGATTACAGACTTTATGACAACATATATACTGAAAGGTTTATGGACACTCCTCAGGATAATCCGGAAGGATACAAGGATGGTTCGGCGCTTACCTGGGTAAAAAATTATAAGGGGAAGCTCTATCTTACTCATGGAGATATGGACGACAATGTTCATATGCAGAACAGCATATATCTTATTTCGAAGTTGCAGGATGAAGGCAAAACATTCAGGTTCATGCTTTACCCTAACGGGCGGCATGGCTGGGGAGGTGCAAAAGCTCTTCATTCAAGACAGGAGGCGAATAATTTCTGGCTTGAAAGTTTTTTCGGTAAGTAACATAATTTTTATTGCTTTTAACCTTTGTGTCCCTTCGTGTGAATTTCGTGTCCCTGTCTGACTGGCGTCAGCCAGGCAGGCTTTGTGGTTAAGGAAGAATTGTTGTTTAACCACAAAGAGCACAAAGGGTTACGCAAAGAGCACAAAGGGGATTGGAAATGAATTCGAATAATTTAAGTCAGGGATATTTATTATTTTATTGCGTATTTTAGTTTTAATCGTATGACTCTCCA
>JAKQPD010000138.1 GCA_029564935.1 Bacteroidota bacterium | reverse complement strand
TTCAATTCACTTTACGGTCTTTTCTCAAATGATATGGGTTTCGATCTTGGTACCGCTAATACGCTTGTTCATGTAAAAGGTCAGGGGATTGTACTTTCCGAGCCGTCGGTTGTAGCCGTTCAGACGAGCACCGGAAAAGTGAGAGCCGTTGGTCACGAAGCTAAACGTATGCTTGGAAGAACTCCCGGCGATATAGTTGCGATACGTCCTATGAAAGACGGTGTAATCGCAGATTTCGAAACTGTAGAAAAAATGATCCGTTATTTTATCAATAAGGTTCATAAGCATAAAGCTCTTGTAAGACCGAGAGTTGTTATAGGTGTTCCTTCCGGAATTACCGAAGTTGAAAAACGTGCCGTGCGCGAATCCGCTGAACAGGCTGGTGCGCGCGAGATTTATTTAATCGAAGAAGCTCTTGCTTCTGCGATAGGCGCTAATATCCCAATTCATGAACCTGCTGGTCACATGATCGTTGATATCGGCGGCGGTACAACAGAAATAGCCGTTATTTCTCTTGGGGGAATGGTAATTTCCGACTCTTTGCGTATCGCAGGAGATGAATTTGACGAAGCAATTATTAAATATATGAGAAATCAGTATAATCTTGTAATCGGTGAAAGAATGGCCGAGGAAGTTAAATTCCGTCTTGGTAATGTTTTTCCTGAGAAGAAAGTTGATACTATGGAGCTCAAAGGGCGTGATGCTATTTCAGGTCTTCCTCGTACTCTTGAGATGGATTCCTCAGAAGTCAGAAAAGCTCTTAAAGAGCCGACTGAGCAGATTCTTGACGGTATTAAACATGCCCTTGAAAGAACTCCTCCTGAACTCGCTGCAGATATCGTTGAACGCGGTATTGTAATGAGCGGCGGCGGATCATTGCTCAAAGGTCTCGATAAATATATCAGCAAGGAAACAGGGGTTCCTGTAATCAGAGCTGAAAATCCTTTGACTTGTGTTGTTCTTGGTGCAGGGAAGTTTCTTGACGAGGTTAAGAACCTTTATAAATCGAATTTAAAATAAGGTTTGCCAGTGGATTTTTTTATCAGAAATAAGACCGGTGCATCACTGGTCTTTTATATTCTATTCTGTATCATTTCTATGTCGCTTCAGTCGAGCACTTTTACTCTTTCTGTAGAAGGTGTTGCGAGTGCTTTGGCGACTCCTTTTCAGAAGCTGTACTGGTATTCTCAGAATAATGTCCGCAAAATATGGGCAGGTTTTACAGATTTAAATTCCCTTAATGAAGAGCTTCGTCTTACCAGAGAGAAACTCCAGAATTATGAGAGAACAGCTGAAGACCTCACTGAAATTAAATCAGAAAATGAGAAGCTTCGCCGTTTGTTGAATTTCGGCGATAAAGTCGGTTATGATAATGTTCCGGCAATGATTATCTCAAAGGATCCGGATAACTGGTTCCGTACAATAATAATAAACCGCGGATCAAATGACGGTATCAAAATCAACATGCCTGTTGTGGCTTTTAACGCGGATGAGAAAGCCGTTGTCGGAAAGGTAATCGAAGTCAGAGGTTCTGTTTCCAGAATTCTTCCGGTTATAAGCTCAGATTTGAAAATAGGTGTTATGCTTCAGGATTCAAGATCTCCAGGACTTATGCAGGGAAGTTCATCGCGCCCGGGACTTGCTCAGATTGATTATCTTTCAAAATCAGTTCAGATTCCGACAAATGTTTATGTTGTAACTTCCGGACAGGGCGGTGTTTTTCCTCAGGGGCTTTTAGTCGGAAGGATTTCACAGACTGTAGTTACCAAGTCGAGCGCATTTCAGAGAGCTATAGTGACGCCAATTATTGATTATAATGAAGTTGAAGAAGTTTACGTAATTAAGTATGTACCCGACAAAGAGCTTGAAGAGTTAACTAAAAAGGAAGAGCAGAAATAATGATTCTTGTATACATCTTATCCGCGGTTATTCTGGCGGTCTCATTGATTCTTCAATCCCATCCTTCCTTCGATGCAATACGTTTCGCAGGTGTTAAGCCTGATTTGTCATTTATAGCGATTATCTATTTCTCATATTCGTTCGGTTCTTTTTACGGTCAGACATG
>JAKQPD010000430.1 GCA_029564935.1 Bacteroidota bacterium | reverse complement strand
ATATAATTTATTATAAATTTAGTTCCTTCAGGGCAGGATACAGTTTTTTATATGACTCAAATTTTATGTTGTAATAATCGGTGTCCTTTGGTTCTATGCGGGCAACAGGTCTTATCCAGTCTTCAGCAATTTTCCGCGGATCAATGCCTGAATATGCTGCTTTCGCCAGAATTGCCGCACCCATACAGCCGGCTTCCCTAATATCCAGTATCGTTATTGGTGTACCGATGACATCTGTTTTAAGCCTGACCAGTTTCTCAGATTTTGTTCCTCCTCCGATAAGCCTTAATTCTTTTATTTCGTACCCTGAGCGTTTCAGAATATCGAGATTAAGCTTTATTTCGAATGCTACACCTTCGAGCAATGCTTTCAGTATCTCACCGCGCTTAACTGACAGGTCCATTCCCATTATTGCACCCTTGACCGATACATCAAAATATGGTGTACCCGAAGGTGTGAAGTAAGGCAAAACCAGTAGCTCTGAGGGTTCATCAGGCATCTGATTCAGCAACATTTCATATGGATCACTATTGATGTTTGCAGCCAGTTCTGCTTCTGCCGCTCCAAACTGATCCATATACCATTTAAGCAGATTGCCTCCGGTCAGACTGAAAGCTACGGTTGAATACATCCCGGGTAAGGTGAAATCATATGTGCAGAGATTATTCTTACGCAGTTCATCTGTAAATACAGGATTGTTGAAAGCTGAAGTGATACATTCAACAGTCCCTGAAGAATATGCAGCTGTTCCGGTACTGGTAACTCCTGCTCCAAGTGCAGAACAGGTCTGATCGTGTCCCCCCGTTACAATCAGTGTTTTATCTCCCAGATTCAGCTGCTTCGCAATATCTTCCCTGACAAAACCTGCAGACTTCCCAGACTGTAAAGGTTCTGAAAGCTTCTTTTTATCAAGTTCCAGATTATTAAGGATTTCATCATTCCATGAATGTTTTATCACATCAAAAAGCATCGTCCTTCCTGCAAGAGGCCATCCCATGGATGGATTTTTAATCCCCAGCCGGTATTGAAGAAGGTCTTCAAAACATAATATTCTGAAAGCTTTCTTCCATATCTCCGGCATATTTTCCTTCACCCATAATAGTTTAAATAATGAGAACATGGGGTGGGGGGTATGACCTGTGATCCTGTAAAGTTTTTCCTCTCCGAATCTCTCTGTCCAGGGTTTTATGAGTTCATTGGACCTGATATC
>JAKQPD010000086.1 GCA_029564935.1 Bacteroidota bacterium | reverse complement strand
AACAGGATCAATAGGTATCCCGAACTATGATGGTCTGATAAAATTCATACCCGAAGATGAACTGATACCTCCGCAGTCACCGCGAGCATCAGGATCCTGGTCATATCACAAATATCTGCCTCTCATGGATTTCCCCGACAGATATGGTAAAGTGAAAGATATCCGTGATTTCTGTATGAAGGCACAGCTTGTAAGTTACGAGCAATACAGAGCCCTTCAGGAAGCGTTCAACCATAAGATGTGGGACTGGTACACGGGAATGCTTGTATGGAAGAACCAGAATCCCTGGACAGCTCTCAGAGGATTTTTCTATGATTACTATCTGGATTACACAGGGGGCTATTTCGGTTATAAGCATGGGGCAGCACCGGTACATATCCAGCTTAACCTGAATGATTCTGTTGTTTGTGCTTTAAACCAGACTGTCAAAGACTTTAATAATATTACTGCAAGTGTTACTTTATATGATCTTCATGGTAAACCTCTTTCTGAAAACACGAAAACTCTATCCCTGATAGCACATAATCTTGTATTACTTGACAAGGTCACACTTCCCGGAGCAAAGAATGAAGAGGTTTATTTTCTGAAACTGATCCTTTCGGAAAAGGATAAGGTTATTGATGAAAATCTGTACTGGCTTTCAAACAGACCAAAGTCATACGAAAAACTGAATGAACTTGCTAAAGTAACGCTTAAGACAGATATAAATAAAACTGTTGATAATAAAGTAATTATTAATGTCTCCAATCCTGGTAACGAAACTGCCTTTTTCATACGTATGAAGATAAATAACCAGGATAAGGAACTTGTTTTGCCGGTATTCTTTACTGAGAATTATTTCACCCTTCTGCCCGGAGAAAACAGACAGGTTGAACTTGATATTTCAGGTGCGTGCAATAAAAATGAGTCTGGTGAATTAAAACTGGTGGTTGAAGGCTGGAATATTGTGACAGAAGAAAAGAGATTCTGAAAACGGTCCCCTGTTTCATTTCCTCTGAACAATCGTGGCCATTTCCCGGCCAGTCGATTTGTCCCTTCATTGCTCATAATAACAGTCAGCCCGCTCGCTGTTTATTATTTCCATGTAATAACAAAGATGCTTAATAAATCTCCAATAAACCTGGTTGCACAGTCGTGGTGACCGGGTCCGGATATAAATTTGATTTTCAGGATTAAAATAAACTTGACTTGCATTGTATTCTGTCGTAATTTTACTAAAGGAGAAAAAACAGCTTCTGTTTTAACCTGATCCCGCCTGATATGGAATCAGAATGGTTTAATGCTGATGAATTAACTTAACTTATTAATACAGACTTTATTAATTTTACTGAAATGAAACAAAAAAGCAGAATTCAATGTATTCTGATCCTGTTTGCATTAAGTGTTGCCTGTCTTCAGGGTCAGCAAGCCGTTGTCACAACCGGCGGAACAGCAACCGGAGCCGGGGGCTCGGCAACTTACACAGTAGGCCAGGTCGCATATCAGACATATACAGGAAGCTCAGGCTCTGTTGCCCAGGGAGTTCAGCAACCATGGGAAATATCGACCCCGGTAGCAATTGAAAATACTGAGGATATCTCCCTTCTAATGAATGTATATCCCAATCCTACAAGCGGAGCCTTTAAACTTATTGTAGGTACCCTGGAAAACAGGAACCTTCGGTTTATGCTGTTTGACATAAACGGTGTGCTTGTTCAGGATCAGAAGATCGACAGGGAGGAGACTGAAATATTCCTCCAGGATCTTTCATCCTCAATGTATTTCCTGAAGATTATGAATAATAACCAGGAGATCAAGGTATTTAAAATAGTTAAACAATAGTGATAATTAACTGAGAGTACGATTCATCTGCCGGTCATTAAAATTAAACTGAAAAATCATTGAAATGAAAAGGATTTATACGATTTTACTCTGCGGAATTTTTACAATCCCGTTAGTCGCTGTTCATTTCCGGGTAAATAACCAGCTGGCAGCAAATCCGGCAGCAAGGATTTATACAACTCTTCAGGCTGCACATGATGCTGCTTACAATAACGATACTATTATGGTGGAAGGATCTCCTGTGACGTATGGTGATAATTTTACCTGTACGAAAAAACTTTTTATAAAAGGTCCGGGATATTTTCTGGATGAAAATCCCGGAATTTCTGCAAATAAATTACCAGCCCGGTTAGGAGGCATGTATAAATTTAATAGCGGATCTTCCGGCGCTGTTGTAATGGGTATTGATCATACATATATGATTGATATCAGTGTA
>JAKQPD010000082.1 GCA_029564935.1 Bacteroidota bacterium | reverse complement strand
CAGCGGACAGCTGGTTACAAACCATGCTGTGGGAATTAAGATCAGTATTTTACAGGGATCGGCAACAGGAACTGTGGTTTATTCGGAAACCTACAATCCTGTTCCTCAGACAAATGCGAACGGACTCGTAACTCTTGAGATAGGAAACGGGACACCTGTCTCAGGAACATTCTCTTCGATTAACTGGGGAAGCGGGACCTATTATCTTAAGACTGAAGCAGATCCTTCAGGTGGCACCAATTATACACTTGTTGGCACCTCACAATTCGAAAGCGTCCCGTATGCCCTCCTTGCAAAAAGCGCCACAAGCTATACTGAGACAGACCCGGCTTTCAGTTCATCACCTGCTTTTAGTATAACACTTGGTGATATATCAGGTTGGAATTATCTTAGTGCACACGTTGTCAGACTAGAAGGAGACCAGACCATTACAGGAATAAAAAAATTCAATAGTGATTTAATAGTAAACGGGTTGACTATTGGGAAAGGAAAAAATCCTCATAATGCAAATTCTGCTATTGGCGTTGATGCGCTTTTAAGTAATTTAACTGGTGATGAGAATACAGCTATTGGTTACAAAGCACTTGAGTCAAATTATTCCGGATACTATAATACAGTGTTAGGATCTAATGCCCTTAAAGCAAACACAAGTGGAAATAAAAACATAGCAATAGGTTTTGCCACATTGGGTCGTTCAACAAAGGGGGAGGAAAATACAGGTGTAGGTAATACAGTATTGGCATGGAATTCAACTGGAAGAGAAAATACTGCAATTGGAAGTTGGGCTATGTATTATAACGAAACGGGAAACAATAATACAGCAGTTGGAAGTTATGCTGGACGTAATAATAAGACAGGTGTATCAAATATCTTTATTGGTTCGCATGCAGGCTATTATGAAACTGGCTCCAATAAATTAATTATTGACAATCAAGGTAGAGCTAACGAATCTGATGCCAGAGTAAAAGCTTTAGTTTATGGAGTTTTTAATGCAAGCACTGCGAATCAGTCTTTAACTATTAACGGCAATGCAACAATAAGCGGCAATGCAACCGTAACCGGTAATCTACAGGTCGGAAGCTCATATGGACCGATTACATCCAACTGGTGGGAATACGGGACTGACTCAAATAGCGGAACCGGAATTGATTTTCACAGTAATACTTCTCCTACAGATTACAGTGCCAGAATTCACCGAACACCGGGAAACGATGGTGAATTTCAGATAGTTAATGCAGGAGCCGGACCGCTTGTTCTGTACACCTCCGGTGGTTTGGGAATTGTGGGTCTTCCATCAAGCTCAGCTGGATCTATGCTGCTATTATCTGGTAACAGGGTCTATGCTTTTTCATCATCAATCAGGACTAAAGAAAATATCATTCCACTGTCAGATAACTTCAGCAAAATCCTTGATGCCCAACCGGTATCTTTTACCGACAAAGCGACTGGGGTGAGGAGTATTGGATACATAGCTGAGGAATTTGAAAAGGATGGCCTTCAGAATCTCCTGGTTTATGAAAACGGGAAACTTGTATCTCTGAGATATGACCTGATTAGTGTCTATAATGTGGAAGTGATCAAGAAACAACAGGAACAGATCGAAAAACAGCAGAAACTGATTGAGGAACAGCAGAAGCAAATAGATGAAATCAAGCAGATCCTGAAATTGCTAAAGCAGGTTAAAAAGCAATAGCCACGCAAATGGCTGAAATCCAATGACCCTGGATGCAGCAAGGGACGAAAGCCCACCTATGATCTCAAAACCCGGAGAGGTTAGATAAAGAAATCTCATAATTATTGATTATGTACTTTCTTTGCTTCTCCAAAGAAAGTACCAAAGAAAGGAGCCCACGGGCGATAAGTTTACCTTCAGCCTCCGCCTGCTACACGGGCCGGCCCTGACGGGCCACCCGCCACGGCTTCAGGTAAACTTCGCGCCGCCCGTGGACAGCCTACGCACAGGGCTGTTACAAGGGAGTAGAATAATTTACTAACTCATTCATTTCTTAT
>JAKQPD010000069.1 GCA_029564935.1 Bacteroidota bacterium | reverse complement strand
GCTATATGGCTCAGAAGGCAGACGGAACAGGCTCTGTGGCCGACTTCTACAGGTGATATGGGTTGTTTACGGCTTTTTATACAATCAAGCCAGTTCCCGTGATGTTCGTTACTTTCATAAAGTTTTATTTCAGTATCCTTTATGACAGAAGTGAGAATCCCGGGATCACTTGCATCGAGCTTTTTCTCGTGGGCATGTGAAACGAATATCCATCCCTCCTCTCCTTCATATCTGATACCATACGGATAGCCGGAACTTACAAGCATTGTAATACCATTTTCATACTCAGCTTTAACCATGCAATCTCCATGAACATCCCACAGACCCGATTTGGGAAACTGAGTAACAGACTGAACAGAAACAGGACCGGTATATTCCGTATCCATTCCCCAGGAAGCATAATCGAAGAAATGAGATCCCCAGCCTGTAATCATTCCTGCACCAAACTGTTCACAGCGTAGCCATCCGGGTCGTGAATAGTCGTTCTGCGGATGAACCCTCATCTCTGTATAATATACTTCCGGAGTTGATCCGAGCCACATGTCATAATTAAATGTCGGAGGTATTTTCATTTCCGGAGCTTCCGGTCCGGACGGATCGCCAGGCAGACCAATTTTAACCGTATGTATCTTACCTATACGACCGTTACGGACAAGCTCTGCTGCCCTCCTGTACTGTGGATCTCTCGAACGGCACTGTGCACCTGCCTGAAGGATTGCCCCCTGCTTTCTGACTATATCACTCAGCATCCTTCCCTCAGCAATAGTAAGAGTCAGTGGCTTCTGTAAATAGATATCTTTTCCTGCCAGGGCAGCTTCAATAGCAGGCTGAGCATGCCAGTGATCAGGGGTACTTATAATGACAGCATCAATATCACGATCAGATAAAAGGTCATGGTAATTCTCATATGTCTTAACATTCACATAATTTGAACTGCCGGTCTTCTTTGAATAAAAATCCTCTATGAATTTCTTTCCCTCTGCCATTCTTTTACGGTCAATATCACAGACTGCAATTACCCTTGCATTATCAAGTTTAAGGATATCCGGCAGATTATGTTCTCTGGCAATACGTCCGCAGCCAATCTGACCAATATTGATCAGGCTGCCGGGTGAATTTTCATCATAAAAATGATGAATAATTTCCGGCATTATAATGGCTCCTGCGGAAGTGGTAATAACGTTATTAATTAATGACCGTCTTTTCATAACTATGCATTTTATGGTTTTTCATCCTGTCAGTAAATCCTGTTCTTCTTTAAGATTCTAAGCCTGTCCAGTTCATCGTTTATGAACATGCAGTTTGATAAATTATAATCAGGCTCAATATGATAAGCTATTTTCAGATTACCGTTATTATTGTCTTTCAGTGTCTTATAAAGCCATTCTCTTATTTCTCGCTGATCTTCACCTTCTGACAGTATTTCGGAAGGTGGAAATACATTTATTTCAAAATCATTGCCCATCAGTTCCCTGATCCGGGCGAGCGAAGTATTCGATCCTGTATCAATGATCCTGAGGTTTTCAATCCTGCAAATTGCATTCATTACATGATCGGCATTGCCGCAGCTGTGAAGACGTACGGCTCCAAACTCCCTTCCTATCCTGCTGATGAATGGAGTTACATACTCCAGATAATTAAATTCATCGATCATTGTTCCGGAACACTCACCCACATGTACAGATGTAACAGGCAAATTCCCAAGTTCTGAAAAGAATTTTATGACATGAATATAGACATCTGTTATCCAGCCATGGATACCCTTAACCAGATCAGGTTCCATCATCATCATTGTAAAAATATCCTGACCTATGAATTTCATTGATGTTGTAATGATCCCATGGATTGTTGCTCTTCCTGATGTATCCCAGAAGAATGGAGGGATTATCCTGCATCCGGCATATTCTGACAGGGCTGTTTTGTATTGCTCAGCCAGTTCTTTTAAAAAGGGTAAACCTGTCACCTTGTTTACATCCGGAAGGTCCCGGGGATCCTTTATGTCCCTGAGCGGATAACCCTTCACGTCTGAATCCTTATCTTCGGAAAAAACAAATTCTGCACCGAGTGCGGCGGCAATTATCATATTCGGCTGGATCGCACCCACCAGCATCATATCCGGAACAACATATTCAGCCTGAACAAGATTATCTTCCATATTGTAAACCGGGTAATCGGGGAATCTGCATTTAATGAAAGCATGACATGCTTCATCTTGTTTCATCCTGTAATACGGATCGAGGTAATACCGGGAGTCAAAAACAAATCCCCCGTATTTATGAAGCCATCCTTTTGAAACGCTGGCCTGTACTTTTATCATACTTTCAGATATTTACCGGTTTTATGTCCTTTCAGGGCATAAAACAAAACATAGAAATATAATGGAATAAGTATCAGATATGCAGTTTTAGGATCAACCGCATCTGCAAGGCGGCCATACAAAAGTGGTACAAGTGCACCACCAAGATTTCCGATTATGAGCAGGGACGATCCGATACCTGTAAATCGTCCCAATCCTTCAATAGCAAGCGGCCATACAGAAGGCCATATCAGGGAATTCGCCATTCCAAGCAAAGCAACAAAAACGACCGAACCCATTTTTGGCGAAATGACTGCAGCAATTGTCAGAATGATTCCCAGTACAGCACATATCTTAAGAGCGGTGCTCTGTGAAATATATCGTGGTATTGCTATGATCCCGGCAGTATATCCTATAATCATTGCCACCATTGTCATTGATGTAAAATACTTTGCAATTGAGACAGGTATTCCCTGACTGAGTCCGTAGCTGATAATAGTATCACCGGCAACTATCTCAAGTCCCACATCACAGAAGATTGCAATTACCCCGAGAAGCAGGTACGGGAACTGAAAAATGGATGTTCGTTTTTCTGTTCCATTGTTTACTGATGCTACATTTTCCTTATCCGGATCAAGTTCAGGAAGTTTCGATATTCGAACCATGATCCCGATAAAAGCAAGAATACAAGCCATTCCGATATATGGGATCACCACTCTCCGGGCAAGCTCATCCAGCATTATTGCTCTTTGCTGATCGTCAAGGCTCTGCAGCTTTGCCATCAATGCATCTCCATCACTTAGCGCCATCACGCCGAACAATAATGTAGCAACGATACCTGCCGATTTATTGCATATCCCCATGATGCTGATCCTTTTTGCACCGCTTTCAAGGGGACCAAGAAGCGTAATATAGGGATTTGAAGCAGTTTGCATTATGGCCAGTCCGCAGCCCATAATGAACAACCCCGAAAGAAATATAATGTAAGTTCTTGTGAGGGCAGCCGGGATAAACAATAATGCACCTGCCGACATAATGAATAATCCGGTCATCATCCCCGATTTCAATCCTGTCCGTTTAAGTACCCATGCCGACGGTACAGCCATAATTACATAGGCTATATAAAAAGCAAATGCAACGAGGTAAGACTGGAAATGATTCAACTCACATGCGATTTTGAGATAAGGTATCAGAATACCATTAAGCCAGGTAACAAAACCAAAAATGAAAAAGAACAAACCTATTGTCCCTATTGTGATCCAGTCAGCTTGTTTTACCTGTTTTTCCCGACCTTTCTTATGCTTCATATTTATTCCTGAAAAAAATCCGCTCTTTTAACAATTAACCTGATTAATCCTAAAATTTAACATCAAACAACAATCTGTATCGGCAAACAGATATTAACGGGTAGCTTGAAAATCAATTTATTTACCCCAGCCCCAGGGGGAGTAAATTGATTTTCTTCGCTCCCCGTGGGGTAGGGGTAAACGAAGAAAATCAATTCATGAATAATGCAATTTAAAGATAGCTATCGTATCAACATTTTCCTTTATTTTAACATATAAAAATTGAA
>JAKQPD010000033.1 GCA_029564935.1 Bacteroidota bacterium | reverse complement strand
GGGAAGATCAGCAAGCACCGGAAGTTCACGGATCTCATTCCCCGTAACTGTGGCCGTGTCGCTAAGTCTTGTGGTCCATTCAGCCAAGTCTTCTACATTTGAGAAGTCATCGGCATCAGCAGCAGCAATATAAAAAGTCTTAATCTGCCCGTAGTGATACTCCGGAGCACATAAGTCCTTTTCTATTGCAGGCAGTCCTGCACATGATGTAGGACATTGGGGTAACAGCAAAACGCTCATGATGTTTCAATTTTAATTAATTACTCAAAAATATTTACTATCTGTCTTTATACGTTAAATGTTACATTTAAAAACTATCTGCTGTTATATCCGTTTCATCGGCAGTAATAAGCGTAGAATCCGCTGTAAATCTCTCGACTTGTTCTACCGTTAAATTGTCGCAACATCCTGAAACAATAACCTTTTCATCCATATCAAATGTTATCGTAACAAGTGCCTGCCATAATCTTTTTTCAAACACCCACTCAGGCTCTATATCTACATTATAAATCTGCTCTATTTCACCGCTCTTAAAGGTTAGCTCAATATGATCGTGCAGTTTCATACGCTGCATCGCGTCGATTAAATAATCAGGAACTAATGTCGTTCTAATCCGATAACGTTTTAGTCCTTTTCTGTAGGTAGGAATAAATGTGCCGTCGCCATTTTCCTGCCCGTCCTCAACTTCTTCATGAAATGGCTCCATGATATCCCCGTCAATATAAAAGATAAAATGCTGGCCCCCCTGGTAATAAATATACCCCAGGTCACATTCATTCCAGTACTCAAATCGCAAGTATTTATTCATTGCAAACCTCCGTTAATATATTGCCAAATTCATCTCTCATAACACACCCGTTGGCATCTCGCATCGGCCGGTAGCCATCGGCAATGTCATTCATCCCACATTCAGCATTAAAGGGAACGGAATAATAAGTAAATGCTCCGTCGTTAATTCTTATATAATATTGTCCGCAAGTAAGAAAAGGATAAAAACATGATCCATCGTGAATATAATAAGTCCGTCCTGAGATAGTTAAAACATCAACAGTA
>JAKQPD010000018.1 GCA_029564935.1 Bacteroidota bacterium | reverse complement strand
GCAGGCGCCTTCCCTCCCGCTTTGATTTACCAAAGACATTGTCACGTTCTTCCTGGGTAGAGGAAGAGAACAGCACATGAGGCTTAACACCTGTTGTCTCCAGGGCTGTTATCAGTTTATTGACCAGCTCAATATTTGTATTGTATATTGTCTGAGGATCATTGTGCCTGTTAAGAGCAGCCAGATGAACTATTGCATCACACTTGCCGACAAAAGCTTCCAGTTTGTTCTGATCCTGAAAGAAGTCGTCACGGAACGGAATTAATTCCACCTCAGTTTTCCTGAGCGACAGGTAATTAAAAAGATGCGTTCCAATAAAACCAACCTGACCGGTAATTCCTATCTTAATCATTATTAATTATTTTATTCCTTTCTGTAACCATGCCGGACAAGAACATAACATTGCCAGACTCCGGTCTGTTGCTTCTGATAACAGATTATCTGAAGTGATATGTGAATCTGAGGAACAGACCTGCTGAATTATAGTACAGTTCGCCAAAATCTGCTGCTCCGATTATAGCTGCGCCTATCTTCTCATTTATCATTTTATTCAGTTCCAGGTATGCTGAAAACTGTCTTCTTTCACCGAAGAGACCTGCTGATCCCGGGTCCGGAATCCCGGTTGACTGCTCCTCATCTGTAGTGTGGTATGTTCCATAGTTCTTTGACCAGGAGGCTTTGAAAACATAATCAATATTTTCAATTCTTCCCTCACCGCCTGCATGCAAAACCATCACCCGGTTGTTAACAAAGAAATTATCCGGATGAGTGGCCAGTCCGTCCCGCAGGTATGACCTTGTGGAGATGAAAGGTGAGCCCAGCCCTGTCCCGCCGTAAGACCAACCGGTAAGATATTGTCCGTGGTTATAATAGGGTTCATATTGTGAACCATACTCAGGCGACCATGGCCTTCCGGCCTGGTTCTTTGTATAGAGGAATTCAAAAAGGAATTTATTCCAATAAGTTACCTGCTGCTTTTCACGCCTGTTCTCAATCATCAGACCGTTAAGACCATCCTGAATATTTGCAAGACGTGCCAAGCCTCCAACCTCATATAAATTTTGCCGGTAAAGTATTATCCTTAGCTCAGCAACCGCTATCTCCAGCCCGATATCTATTGAACCAAGATGGTTCCCCTGCCGCTCTTCCTGAATATACCCGTTACTATACTTCTTCCCTGTTAGAACGTAAAGGAATGTTTCAGCAGGAGTGAGAGTGTAATTATCGAGATAATATTTCTGCTCACTACCCCAAACGACCTGGTGGTTAAATCCCCCGTAAAACCTGACCTTCCATGAAAGTTTCCCAAATCGCATGTACAGAGACTTCTGATGAAGGTATGATTTCAGGGTCAGGGTATCATGCAGAATAAACCTTGATATCTGCAAATCACCCATCCATCCGTGCGAAAAGTTGCCTTTGAAGGCAAACAACCCTCCAAACCAGGGAAGGGTCCAGAAATCGCGCACTGAAAGTTCAACTTCAGGAATGCCCAGGTTTGTTCCAGATATTGCCCAGGAGCCGGAGGTCAGAGTGGTATCGCAAAGGCCGGTGATCTTTTTCGAACGTCCGCCGCGCAGTTCGAAGATTCCCAGTCTGACCTTGCCATATCCTTCAATGAGTGTCATATTTGAGCCCTGACCAAGGTTTGCGCGGCCTTCAAAGGATGCTCCCCAATCAAAGAGCTTCCCCTTTCCCGGGTCATACTCCTTTCGCGCGGAGCCTGTCAGACTCAGAGAGGCACCGTCAAGGGGAACACTGCCATACTGATTCGCTCTCAGCCAAAAGGGAACAACGTCCGGGGTGGTGTAACCACCCAGACCCTGAAGTGAAAAAGTGTAAAGACCATCTTGTCCGGCAGCACTTCCTACAGTAAGAATGCAAATCAGAAGTGTGAGCCGAAAAGTTTTATACTTCATTTTTTCAGGTATAAACCTGTAGTTATACAACAATACAAGGCTCCAATAAGCCCTGCGCCGGAAGCCGGAACAAATTGCTACGGCTCATAAACCCTCTCAGGGTTTTCATCAAGCACATCGTTCCGGATGAAACGCAGTGAGAGAAGCAACTCCTTTGTTTCATCAAGGTTAAGGCGCCGGGTGTTGTGCGAGTGGTACTCCTCAATCTGTGAGACGGCCTCTGTACCCTCGGTAAAATACTTGTTATAGTTCAGGTCACGGTTGTCAGCAGGAATACGATAAAAGTTATCCATATCTATAGCCTTGACCATCTCTTCACGGTTGACCAGGGTCTCATAGAGCTTTTCACCATGACGTGAACCAATCAGCTTTATTTCAGACTCCGACTTGTATAACTCACGGATTGCACGAGCCAGTGTATCAATAGTGGTAGCGGGTGATTTCTTGACGAAAATATCTCCGTTTTCACCATTCTCAAACGCGAACAGCACCAAATCAACAGCGCTTTCAAGGCTCATCATGAACCTGGTCATATTCGGATCTGTCACTGTAATAGGCA
>JAKQPD010000014.1 GCA_029564935.1 Bacteroidota bacterium | reverse complement strand
ATGCTGACAACCTTATACCGGAAATGGATAATGTGGCTGTTACCTGCCCTTAACCTGATCTCACTTGTCTGTGTCATAATGGGTTTTATAAGCTATGGTGTCTTAATAATTTTTTTGCTGGCGAGCCTCCTTTTTGTACTGAAAGACTTGCAATGACTGGTGCTCCTGTCTGTGCTGAAGAGCTCAGATTTATACCCCTGAAGCTTTTTACAAGCATGCGGACCACCGATTCGCTTTCCACTAATGAGTCGTATTTTTATGCAGAATTGAAAAGGCTGGGATTACTGAAACTAAAGATCCAGGAAGAAGAACCTATGTTCTTCCTGCTGGATGAGATTCTTAAGGGCACAAATTCCGAAGACAAAAGCCTGGGATCAAAAATCTTCATTGACAAGCTGATAGAATTCGGAGGAACCGGATTGATCGCAACCCACGATCTCTCACTTGGGAAACTGGAAGAGAATTATCCCGGAAGAATAATCAATAAATGTATAGAGGTGGAGATTGACGGTGAAAAAATAAATTTCGATTATATTTTACGCGACGGAATAGCCAGGAACAGGAATGCAGTTCTTCTAATGAAACAAATGGGAATACTGGATTGACCGGTTACAGAAGAACCCTTAATTTATTGAACCGGTTTTTATCTTACATTGGAATTGATATCCAGCCGTTTATTTAAGAATCACAGGTTATATTTCCGGATTATTGTTGAAAAATTGACTGCAGAGGGCTTTTGTAAATAACTATATTTGCGCAAAATTTCCGGTCAATGACTGTAGTTGGTTATTCTGAAGAGCATATCAAAACACTTGAGTGGCGTGAACATATCAGGCTGAGGCCCGGTATGTACATTGGCAAGCTCGGCGACGGCTCTTCACAGGATGATGGTATTTATGTCCTGCTGAAAGAAGTGATGGATAATGCCATCGATGAATACATGATGGGTTATGGAAAGAAGATAGATGTTGCGATCAACGGAAGGGAAGTCAGGGTGCGTGATTATGGCAGGGGAATTCCTCTTGGGAAGGTAATAGATGCAGTTTCCAGGATGAACACAGGTGCGAAATATGATTCCAAGGCTTTCAAGAAATCAGTAGGTCTTAACGGCGTAGGTGTAAAAGCTGTAAATGCCCTCTCGTCAAAATTCATTATAAGGTCGATCCGCGACGGACAGCTGAAAATGATCGAGTTTGAACACGGATTAACAATAAAAGATCATCCTCAGAAGGCAACAGATGAAGAAAATGGTTGTGAAGTGATCTTCCAGCCTGATGAAAACATGTTCGGCAACTATTTCTATATATCGGAATATGTTGATACAATGCTCAGGAATTATGTATATCTCAATACCGGGCTTGTGATCAACTTCAATGGTAACAAATTCCTTTCCAGAAATGGTCTTGCCGATCTGCTGAGTGACAGCATGGAAAAGGAGGGTCTCTATCCTCTGATCCATCTTAAAGGTGAGGATATTGAACTGGCATTCACTCACGGGTTACAGTATGGCGAAGAGGTCCAAAGCTTTGTCAACGGGCAGAATACAACCCAGGGAGGTACACATCTTCATGCTTTCCGTGAAGCCATTGTCAAAACAATAAGGGAGTTTTACAAGAAGGATTATGATCCCTCGGATATCAGATCTTCAATTATTGCCGCAATAAGCATTAAGGTTGAAGAACCTATTTTCGAGTCGCAGACGAAAACAAAGCTGGGATCGAAAGATATGGGGCCCGGCGCGCCTTCAATAAGGAACTACATTAATGAATTTGTAAAGAAACAGCTTGATGATTACCTTCATAAGAATCCGGAAACCGCGAGGATCCTTCTGAAGAAGATCCAGGATTCCGAGAAGGAGAGGAAAGCCATATCCTCAATTCAGAAACTGGCAAGGGACAGAGCAAAGAAGGTCAGTCTTCATAACAGGAAACTGAGGGATTGCAGGATTCATTATAACTCGATTGATGCGAAGAAGCTTGATTCGACTATCTTCATCACCGAGGGTGATTCGGCAAGCGGATCAATAACAAAGTCGAGGAACGTTGAGACCCAGGCGGTCTTCAGCCTCCGTGGAAAACCCCTGAACTCCTTCGGGCTCACGAAGAAGATCGTATATGAGAATGAAGAATTCAACCTGCTCCAGGCTGCACTTAATATCGAAGAAGGTATTGAAAATCTCAGGTATAATAATGTGGTGATAGCAACCGATGCCGACGTTGACGGAATGCATATCAGGCTTCTGCTGCTGACATTCTTCCTCCAGTTCTTTCCCGATCTTGTAAGAAAGGGGCATGTATATATTCTGCAGACACCCTTATTCAGGGTAAGAAATAAAAAGGAAACACGTTATTGTTATACTCCTGAAGAAAAATTAAATGCGGTTGAGGCTCTTGGGCCCAATCCGGAGATAACGAGGTTTAAGGGCCTTGGTGAAATATCTCCCGATGAATTCGGAAATTTCATTGGTAAGGATATGCGCCTTGAGCCTGTCAGAATGAGGAAAGCAGATGCTGTAAACAGTTATCTTGAATTCTACATGGGAAAGAACACTCAGGAGAGGCAGGATTTCATTATTGAGAACCTGAGAATTGAAGAAGATCTTGTTGAGACTGAAATATAAAAGGATCGGAAGGGAAAAGAAGGTATGATTTATGGAAGAGCTTGAACTTGACGGCGATTTTCCGGAAGGTGTTGAACAGGGGCCGGCTGCCCTCCATTCGGTTACGGCATTGTCGGGGATGTACCAGGACTGGTTTCTCGATTATGCTTCGTATGTGATCCTCGAAAGGGCTGTACCTGACCTGAATGACGGGCTTAAACCTGTCCAGCGCAGGATACTTCATTCAATGAAGCGGATGGATGACGGCCGGTTCAATAAAGTAGCCAATATAATAGGACACACCATGCAGTTCCATCCTCATGGTGATGCATCGATAGGCGATGCACTGGTCCAGCTCGGACAAAAGGATCTCCTTGTTGATACTCAGGGAAACTGGGGTAATATCCTGACCGGAGACGGAGCCGCTGCTCCCAGGTATATTGAAGCGCGTCTTTCCAAATTTGCTCTCGATGTTGTTTTCAATCCCAAAACAACCGAATGGAAACTATCTTACGACGGACGTAATAAAGAACCGGTCACATTACCGGTGAAATTCCCGCTCCTCCTCGCCCTCGGAGTGGAGGGTATAGCAGTGGGTCTGGCATCAAAAATACTGCCCCATAACTTCAACGAACTTATCGATGCAACAATAAATCATCTCCAGGGAAAGGAGTTTGAAATTTATCCCGATTTCCCTACAGGAGGACTAATAGACATTTCAAAATACAATGACGGCCAGAGAGGCGGAGTTGTGAAAGTAAGGGCTAAAATCGAAAAAATCGATAAGAAGACACTCGTTATTACAGAGATCCCGTTCGGTAAAACGACTTCAACTCTTATCGAATCGATAATTAAAGCCAATGAGAAAGGTAAAATAAAGATCAGGAAGATAGATGATAACACTTCGGCAAACGTTGAAATTATGCTTCACCTTATGCCGGGTGTATCGCCCGACAAGACCATCGATGCACTTTATGCCCTTACCGATTGCGAATATTCGATTTCACCGAATTCCTGCGTCATCGTGGGAAACAAACCATCGTTCATGGGTGTCAGCGAAATACTCAGACACTCTGCCGCAAGAACTGTGGAACTCCTCAAAACCGAACTTGAAATAAGGAAAAATGAGCTTCAGGAAGAGTGGCACATGTCATCTCTCGAAAAAATATTCATTGAGGAGAAGATTTACCGCGACATCGAGGACTGCGAGACATGGGAAGGAGTTATAAAAGCTATTGATGACGGCCTTAAACCTTTCAGGAAAAAATTGCTGAGAGATATCACCCGGGAAGATATCATCCAGCTTACCGAGATCAAAATCAAGAGAATATCAAAATATGATGTAAAAAAAGCCGACGAACATATTAAAGGACTTGAAACTGAACTCGATGAGGTCAAAAATCACCTCAGAAATATAATCCCCTTTGCTATCAACTATTTCAGACAGATAAAGAAGAAATTCGGAAAAGGGAAGGAAAGAAAGACAGAGATCAGGAACTTTGATACGATCCAAGCTGCAAAAGTCGTTGCAAGTAATGCCCGGCTTTATATTAATTATAAGGAAGGATTCATCGGGACGGGATTGAAAAAAGATGAGTTTGTTTGTGAATGTTCAGATCTTGATGACATTCTCGTTGTAAGGAAAGACGGTGTGTATCTTATCACCAAAGTGTCCGATAAGGTTTTTGTAGGGAATGATATTCTGTATGCACAGGTCTTCCTGAAGAACGATGAACGAACCATATATAACATAGTTTACCAGGATGGCAAAGATGGTCCGCTTCTTGTGAAAAGATGTGCCATTACCGGACTTACACGTGATAAGGAATACAATCTTACAAGGGGCACACCCGGATCGAAGATCGTGTATTTCAGTGCCAATCCAAATGGTGAGGCAGAGGTCATCAAAGTATATCATAAACCAAAAGCCAGGCTCAAGAAGCTGGTTTTCGAATTTGACTTTGGTCAGCTGGCTATCAAGGGTAAATCATCAATGGGAAATATCCTTACAAGGAATGCTGTTCATAAGGTTGCCCTGAAGGAGAAGGGATTATCGACACTGGGAGGAAGAAAGATATGGTTTGATGATGCTGTTTTCAGGCTGAATGTAGATGGCAGGGGAATCTTCCTCGGTGAATTCGGCGGAGATGACAAAATACTTGTAATTACAAAGAACGGATACTTCAGACATACGGGATTTGATCTTTCGGGTCATTTTGAAGAGAATATACTTGTGATTGAAAAATACAGACCGGGGAAAGTATATTCTGCAATTTACTATGATGCCGAACAGAAATTCCATTATGTCAAACGGTTTATTATTGAAGAATCCGAAAAGCCCCAATGCTTCATCAACGAACATCCCGATTCGAAGCTTGTAAGCATCTCAGAGCTTGAGTATCCGAGGTTTGAGATACAGTTTGGAGGAAAGCACAAAGGCCGTGACAATGAAATAATTGAAGTGGCTGAATTCATTGGTGTAAAGAGCTATAAGGCAAAGGGACGGAGGCTGACAAACTATATGGTCGACGATGTTCATGAGATCGAGCCGGTGGTAAAAAAGGAAAGCGGTTCAGATATAACGATGAAGGATGAAGAGGAAGGTCATGAAAATCCTCTCCCCCCGGTTCGTGATGATCCCGCCCAGATGAAGCTTGAATTATAATGTCTGAAAAGAATTTAATTTATATTATCGGGTTTATGGGCAGCGGTAAATCTACTACAGGAAGAAAGCTGGCAGCATCAATAGGATGCCCTTTCATGGACCTCGACCGGAAAATTGAAGAGGTTGCCTGTAAAACAATACCGCGGATATTTGCAGAAGACGGAGAGGAACACTTCAGAAAAATAGAATCGGAAGTCCTGAAAAGCCTTGACACCGGCAGCAGAATCATCGTTTCAACAGGTGGAGGAACACCATGCCATGGCGATAATATGGACTTCATGATCCGGACCGGGATGACAGTTTACCTTAAAATGACACCCGGACAACTTTCACAGAGATTGCTGAACTCTTCGGGTGAAAGGCCGCTGCTCAGAAATGTTCCCGACGAGTCTCTCCCCAGGTTTATTGAGGAAAAATTAGCACAGCGCGAGAAGTGGTATAATAAAGCTGAAATAATTGTTGAGGGCCAGAATCTGAATATAGAACTGTTAGGATCAATCATAAATTCAAAGTAGGTTAACCGGTACAACAGCATGAGACACAGCTTGCTCAGATTCAGCAATACCGGAGCGGGCATTAAACCGGCAGTTTATTTACTGTCAGGACAGGCTTTGCTTGCAGGGATCTTCTGTGGCATTTTCGATATTACAGCTCATTCAATGTTCCTGTCTCTGTTCGACGAAAAAATACTGGCACGGGCATATATTTTATCGGGGATCACCGGATTTATCTTTTCAACCCTCTTCATCCTCCTTCAGAAAAAGATTCCATTCGGGAAGCTTTCTGTTATAATTTTACTCTTAGTATCTTCCGTAACCCTTGTATTGTGGATACTCCTGCTTGTAATGCAAACCCCGCCTTTGATCTTTATTCTTTTTCTGATGATGGGACCACTCAATATTCTGATGATGCTCGTCATGGATGGCACAGTTTTTTGTCTGACTGAAAAAGAGAGAGAAGACAGACTCTACAGTTTCACAAATGCAGCCCTGCCAGCAGGCATAATTGCAGGTTGTTTTTCAATTCCCGTTCTTATTGGCGCCGGGATTGACCTTCGGCATTTTATTCTTTTTGGTTTTATTGCAGCTGCCGGTGCAGCTGTAATGCAGATTTACCTGCAAAGGATCATGACTAAGGATGGTGATAATCAACATATGCGATATCCCTCTTCAAAAAAGGCGTCCGGGGCACTGACCATTCCCCGAAACAGCTTACAAAGAAAACTGGCGGTGGTAACATTATTTTCGGTGGTAGCTGCATCCTTTATCCAGTATTCTTTTCTTGCAGTCTCAAGGGTACATTATCCCACAATGCAGGATCTGGCTCATTTCCTGGGGCTGTTTACCGGGATTGTAATGACATTTGCACTGATAGTCAAGTTCATTGTCTTCCCCTTCCTGATCAGGAATTTCAGATTACAGACGGCAATAGTATTTACTCCGTTCCTGATTGCTGTTCTGACCACCGGAGTGTTGCTGACAGGTCATTTTACAGGCTCCAATATTTCACTAACCGGCATAAGCGGCTTTTTTATACTCCTTGCACTAAGCAGGTTCTTCTCCAGGTCATTTAAAGAATCCATAGAATTATCTTCTGCGGAAATTCTTTTACAGTCGGTTGAGGGTTCAAGGAGATATACTACCCTTACGGGTCTGAAAGGTCCCGTGAATGAATCCGGGACCATCATTGCCGGGATAATCCTTACCCTGATGGGGATTATCGGACCGGTAAAGCTGATCCACTTTCCCATGGTGCTTCTGGTGCTGACTATACTGTGGATAATACTGGCATTCAGACTTTATTCTGTTTACCGTAGTTCATTAGTTACCAATGAAGCGAATCACGGGAAATACCTTCCGGATGATACTGTCAGTAAAACCAATCCGGTATGGGAGAACAGGATATCGGCACAGTTGGCTTTTAATGCTGATTTTTACAAGATCATTACCGGAGATCAGGCCATACCTGAAAATAGTCAGAATAAATGGTATCTGAATAAGATCCTTGAATATGCCGATATAAAAAAAGATATCAATTTTTTGCCGGCCTTGAAAAAAATCAGATCAGGCTCCGGCATTTCAAGGGAAATTAAGCAGAGGGCATCGGAAATCATTCAGGATCTTGAGTTGTCGGTTTCCGGTGTCAGGAATATGGATGAAAGGCTGAAAGCTATGATGCTTCTTGCACAGGATCAGCCTCCGCATATTCCGGAAGTGATCAGATTGCTCAGGGACCCGGATAATGACCTGAAGTTAATCGCGCTGAATATAATCAGGAAATTCAGGTTCAGTGATTTACTTCCTGAAGTATGCGCTTGTCTCGACAATAATTATATCGCCGTACAGGCTGAGAATGTCCTGAAAAGTTTTGGCAGTGAGGCGGATCAGCCGCTTCGCAGGTTCTATCTCCTGTCCCAGAGTGATAGCAGGATATCGGCAACAATACTGAAAATTCTTGGAAAGAATTGCAGCAGTGAAAATACTGAATTCCTCTTCTCTTTGCTCTGGACAGCCTCCAGACCAATCCGTGAGGCCGGACTGAAAAGCCTTGCCGGATGTAATTATAATCTCAATCCGGATGAAAAGGAAAAACTGCTCAGGGTGATAAATGATGTTATCGGAATAATTACATGGAATATGTCAGCCGGGATATGCCTTGGCAGAATGAAAAACAGGATCCCGTACAATGCCATGTTACAGGAAAACAGGAGATGGATGGAATACCTGTTCGACCTTCTTGCAGTTACATACGGCAGCCGGATTTCCGGAGAGATAAGAAATAACATTGAGGAAGGATCAGGCCGGAGTGTCAGTCATGCTCTGGAAATAATCAATATCATTACTGATGAGCATATAAAAAGCAGACTGACAGTACTTCTTGACAGAATACCTGACAACCGGAAACTCAGAACGCTCTTCAGGTATTATCCCGGCGAAATTCCTGCGTGGAATGATCTTGTCGGCTATATAATTAACCGCGATTATAACCTTCTGGGTGTATGGATCAGAGCCTGTATCATCAGGCAAATTCCTGAAATAACCGGGAACGATATGGGTGAATCCCTGATAGCACTTCTTTTCAGCCCTGAAAAAATACTAATAGAGGAAACCGCAAATCTGCTTTCACGTTCCGGGAAAGAGTATTTTACACAGGCTTCTGACAGGTTGCCCCAGGTTACCAGAGAAGCCATTGATACAATAATAACCGGGAAAGTAAAAGACTATGAACTGTTATATGATAAAGTAATTTTTTTAAAATCGCTTTTCAGCGCTCTTCCTGAGGAATCACTGCTTACCCTTGCCGCTAATATGGTATCGGCACGATTCCTGTCACCCGAATACCTCCCCCGTGAAAACGGTTATATCCTGTGGGAGTGCCACCCCGGGATTAATAATTGCACGGCGGGGATATTTTACGATAATATGTTGAGGAAAATATCCGTTCCCGGAGAAGATTCGTTCTGTTATATTCTTCCGCTTCTTGATCTTGAGAATTATCTTGGCCGGTATCCGGAACACACACCTGAAATATTCAAATACATAGATGAAATCGAAAGAAGAAATCAATGAGATCAATCCCTTTCCAGGGTTAAGACCCTTTACTCCGGAAGAAAGTGAGCTCTTCTTCGGACGTGAAAAGGAAAGTGATGAAGTATTCTCCAAGC
>JAKQPD010000002.1 GCA_029564935.1 Bacteroidota bacterium | reverse complement strand
TTATAATTATGCTTGCTGTATTTTCGCTTGCTGCACAGAAAGGGCCTATAGCAGACAAAGTGCAGTTTGGTTTTAAAATGCAGGAAGAAATAGGTCTTAAAGATGCTGCTGAAGGTATAACAGATGTATTTCTATGGGGAGTAACAGGTCCTACATTCAACGGATTGGACAAAGCTACGAGAGATAAAATAGAAGCTTACAGTGTTCCTTCCGGATCATGGTCTCTTGAACTTAACCCTTATCCTAATAAAGCTCCTTATATTGTAAAAAATAACGAAGGTCAGTTCTTTAATCCTTTTGCTATTCAGAAAGTAAGATATGCACTTAACTTTCTTGTAAGCAGAAAGTATATAGTTGATGAAATTCTTGCCGGAACAGGTTCGCCTATGTATAACATGGCTACACCAGGCTGGCCGAGCAGCTATAAGTATGAACTTCTTTCTTCAAAGTTCGGGTTCACCGCTGAAGGCAATGAAAAGAAAGCTTTAAAAGACATTGAAGATGCAATGAAAGAAGCCTCTAATCTTCCTGAGCTCAAGGGAAAGCTTGTAAGAAAAAGTGATTTCTGGTATTACAACAATCAGCCGGTAACTTTGAAGTTCCTTATAAGAGTCGATGATCCTAATGGAAGGCTCAGAGTGGGAGAGTATGTTTCAAATCAGATAGAAAAGGCCGGTATAAAAGTAGACAGGCTGAAATGGGAAAGAGCTAAATGTATAAACGTAACAAGAGGTACCAATCCTTCAGATTATCAGTGGAGTATGTACACTGAAGGCTGGGGTTCAGGCGAATTTTATTCATACTGGGATCAGATTTCTTGCCAGATGTATGCACCATGGTATGGTCAGATGCCGGGAAATCAGATAGAAGGTTATTGGCAGTACGAAAATGAACACCTTGATAAGATCTCAAAAGCCGCTTATACCGGAAAGTATCTTACAGAGGAGGATTACTGGAAACTTGCTCTTGAGACGGTTGAGATCGGAATGAGAGAATCAGTCAGAATATATCTTGTATCGCAGGATCAGTACTATGCAGCCAACAAGGACAGATTTGAAAACAGATTTCTTATAGATCTCGGAGCAGGTATAAAGCCATGGGTATTTTTCAGCGCTGATACCAAGGATAACGTCCTGAAAGCTACACATTTTGCTTCAAGAGGTTCGTTATTTGCAAGCGCATGGGATCCAATAGGAACAGAAGGATTTTCAGACCAGTTTATTAACGATATAGCCGGCAACACATGGGCGCAGGGAAGAGAAAGCAATCCAAGC
>JAKQPD010000417.1 GCA_029564935.1 Bacteroidota bacterium | reverse complement strand
TCCATTGCTCCTACTTCGTGAAAATGAACATGATCCAGAGGAACTCCATGAACTGAAGCTTCGGCTTCTGCTACTTTCATGAAGATCTTCTTACTGAGTTGCTTTGTCTCTGAATCAAGAGATGAATTGTCTATGATCTTTTCTATATCCGAAAGATGCCTGTGAGCATGTTCATGATGAGTCAGTTTCACGGTGACTTTAGTTCCTGTAATACCATGTCTCTGGTCTTCCCTGATATCCAGCTTCCAGCCGGAGAGCCCCAGCTTATCCAGCTCACCTGTCAGGAAAGCCTTATCAACACCAAGATCAAGCATGGCGCCCAGGTTCATGTCTCCGCTGATTCCTGAAAAACAATCATAATAAAGGATTTTCATTCGTATCTGATATTTTTATAAATTAACAATTTTTATTTAATAAAGTTAAAAGCAGGCCACGTAAATACCAAAGACCTGTATGATTTAACAAACAGGTAAAGATTAGCAAAAAAAATCGTAATTTGGGCCTCTTATTGTCAGAGTAAACCAGGAAAATTTTCAGGGTAATGAGAAGAAGGGACTTTATAAAGAAATCAGCCGGTGCAGGAATGGTTGCAGGAGCTGCATTCAGTATTGGCGGATTTAAGAGCTTTCGGGCGGTTAAAGAAAATGATAAATATGACATGGTTGCGGTCATGGGCGGAAATCCTGATGCTATGTTTGATCTTGGTATCCAGGAATTAGGCGGTATCGGTACTTTCGTCCGGAAAGGCCAGACTGTGGTTGTCAAACCCAATATCGGATGGGATGTTATTCCGGAACTGGCGGCAAATACAAATCCGTTGCTGGTCAAAAGGATAATTGAACATTGTTTGAAAGCCGGTGCAAAGGATGTTTATGTTTTTGATCATACGATTGATAATGGTGTAAACTGTTATAAAAATTCAGGTATAGAAAAAGCCGCAAAAAGCGCCGGGGCAAAAGTCGTACCGGCAATCTCCGAGAAATATTTCCAGGAAGTTGAAATTCCGGGAGGAATAAAACTGAAGAAAACCAAAGTACACGAGCTGATACTGGAAGCGGATGTATTTATCAATGTACCAGTACTCAAGGATCATAATTCGACAAGAATGACCTGTTGTCTGAAGAACATGATGGGAGTTGTATGGGACAGGGGCTTCTGGCATGCAAACAATCTGAACCAGTGCATAGTCGATTATGCATTGTTCCATAAAAAACCTGCATTGAATATAATAGATTGTTATAATGTTTTGGTAAAGCATGGTCCCCAGGGTGTGTCAAAAGCCGATGTAGTGCAGATGAAATCACAAATCATAACAACCGACTGGGTGGCAGGAGATACAGCAGCATCAAAAATGCTGGGCGTTGAAACCTCCAGAATTGAATATATACCTATGGCTCATAAACTGGGTCTGGGTAATATGGAAATAGACCAGCTGAATATTAAGAGAATAAAAATGTAATTCCTGATGAGATCTCCATTCCTGAGAAGTTTCCGGATATTTTTTTCGGCCCTTATTTTCCTGTGTTTCTTAGTTGTATTTTCCGATTTTAAATATCTGATCCCTTCAAAATATATTAATTTACTTCTTTCGCTTCAGTTTGTTCCATCCATTCTTAAGTTTCATGACCTTGGTACACTTGTAAC
>JAKQPD010000374.1 GCA_029564935.1 Bacteroidota bacterium | reverse complement strand
TATACAGGAAGTATTTTAAAACGATGTATCAGATTTGCATTTCATACAGCGGCGACCGGGTTGAAGCGAAAGATATTCTGCAGGATGCATTTGTCAAGGTATTTACAAGCCTCGAAAAGTTTGATGCAAAAGGTTCACTTGAAGGATGGGTAAGACGAATTGTCACCAACACCGCAATTGACCATCTCAGAAAAAAGAGAAGAGTTGTGTTCACTGACAGCTTCACCGAAGAGCCGGAAGATGAAGAAAGAAGCAGCAGTCTATTCCGGGAATTATCAACAGATACTATTCTCCGCTTCATCAGACAACTTCCTGACGGGGCAAGAATCGTGTTTAACCTGTTTGCCGTTGATGATCTGTCGCACAAGGAGATTGCAGAAAAACTGCAGATAACAGTAGGCACATCAAAGTCTCAGTATAACAGAGCCAGGAACCTTCTGAAAAAGTGGCTTTACGAATATGAACAGAGTAACCAATGAGTAAAAACAAGTTCGATAAAGAATATTTAAATTGGCTTCAACAACTTGATGTTGAAGACGATAACTCTATATGGGAGAATATAGAGGACGAACTTGATTTTATTGAAACATGGAGTCATATTTCTTCTGAATTGGATAAAGCCAAACCCGCAACACGACGGATAGCAATAAAGCCATACAGAAGATATATTGCCGCTGCTGCCGCAATACTGCTGCTAATCATTACTTCCGTTCATTTCCTCAGGGAATATATTAATCCACCCTCCAGTTCTGATCTGTTATTGACTGAAGGAATCCATAAGGAAAAGGAAAAAGAAACATATACCGAAGCTGATATTAACCTGGAGGTACATCCTCTGGACTCGATACAAAAAACAGCCGTAGTGCCCGTGCCCGCAACAAGGTTTGCCGGAAATGCAGCCGGCAGAGCCGGGAAAGTGAAACCTCTGCCTTCGTCTGACAGGAAAGAAAACTATGATATTGTTGACAGAAAAGAAGAGTACCTTATTGCAGGTATCAATTATCAGCAATCAGGATTACCTGATCTTTATGTAAA
>JAKQPD010000410.1 GCA_029564935.1 Bacteroidota bacterium | reverse complement strand
TTTATCTGCTCCATAACCAATGACACCGCACTCGAGGCGGTCGTCCTGTGTATCAACTGCAGCAGTAAGGAAAAGCACATCATCAGGCACAGGCGCAGATCCATAATCCTCGATACGTTTAATGAGTGAATCTTCAGGGATTTCTTCGCCTGCATCGTCTTCCCATGTCTGACCGAGCCAAGTATTTACAAATGTTTTAAGCTTCTGAGGATCGTTTTTGCACTCAGTAAACTCTTTCGCTATGTGAGACCATGTAGAATTCGGGGAAAAAGAATATGCCGACCAGATAAAAAAGCCCGCATGCCCCGTAAATTCTCCCTCAGATATCCATTCTCCATTCTCAATCATCCATCTTTGATGCTTGAAATCGATTGGTTTCCTGCAATGAACGCAAATAAATACCGGCTTCTGCACAGTCCCGTGTTTAGAAAAATCAAGATTCGCAAATTCAAGCTTTTGTTTTTTATGGCAATGCGGACACGGAACATGATAATAGCTTATGTCTGACTGTTCGAAAGAACTCTCAACACGAGACATTCCTTTTATTGTCGGAGTTGACCCAACAACAATTTTCTTATTCCAGAAATAATCCGCACGGCGAGAGCCGAGCTGGATCTGATCTCCTTCCTGCCCTGCTGTCGGAGGATATCCGTCAACCTCATCGAATATTACAATTCGGGCAGATATACGGCGGAATCCGCGAGCACTGTTCGCGCCCGTCATCATTAGAGTCATACCCGGAAACTGCTTTCGAAGTATTGTATTCTTTTTGTCTTTTGCTTTTGCTTCCGGAGCAAGGTCGATTAGGCAGGGAGTATCTCTGAGCATCGGTTCGATTTCATCTTTCGAATATCCCTGAGCGTCCTCAATTGTCGGCTGAACTACAAGAATATTGCAAGGGTCATTATGAATATGATATCCGCATAAATGATTTAAAATCTTTGTATATCCGACACGGGCGGATTTCATGAAGGTTACTTTCTCGACACGCGGATCCGTGAGCGCGTCCATTATTCCTTTTTGGTAAGGAATTGTCTGCCATTTGCCTGGCTGAGCAGATGATTCAGGCGATAAATAAGCGTATTGATCCGCCCATTCACTTAGAGATAGTTTCGGCGGAGGAGTCCATAATTTCAAAGTTTTAAGTAAAAGA
>JAKQPD010000327.1 GCA_029564935.1 Bacteroidota bacterium | reverse complement strand
TGTCAAGCAACCTCATGACAACGGAGGAATTTATCAACCGGCTGGCTGAGGCTCCTCTTGCGTTTCAGCCAGGAGAACGATATGCTTACGGTTTGAATATGGATGTGCTCGGACGTGTTATAGAAGTAGTCTCCGGACAATCTCTGGCGGTTTATCTGAAAAAAAATATTTTTGACCCCCTTCGGATGAACGACACCTGGTTTTATCTGCCGAAAGAAAAGTGGGATCGTCTGGTGCCTCTTTATTCCCACGATAAAGATGACAAATTATATTTATACGGGAATAATCCTATGATTGATTACCCTAAGTCGGAAGATCACAATTACTATGCCGGCGGAGGAGGCCTTTCCTCGACCGCTTTGGATTATGCCCGCTTTATCCAGGCATTGCTGAACGGGGGGATACTTGACGGGAACCGCATACTCTCGCGAAGGACGATTGAGGTAATGTCCTCGGATCAGATGATAGTCCTGAACAGGAACGGTAACGGATACAGTAAAATCCCCGGATTTACTTACTGCCTGGGATTCAGCCTTATAACGGATGAAGCTGCAGGTATGTCCTTTAAATCGCCCGGAACTTACGAATGGTCAGGAGCTTTCAGCACAAAATTCTTTATTGATCCTGCCGAAGACCTTATTTTTGTTGGGATGGTGAATATCGCACCCAATCATCATGGCTATTTCTGGAACCGTATTACCGCTCTCATTTATGCAGCTATTGAAGATTAATTTGCAGGGTCCGGATGAACTGCACCAAACTTCAGTTGTTAATCGCCTAAGGGAGTAAGCCAATATTTGTAAACAATGAAAACTGAAATAATCATCCATAATTCTGTCAGTATCGATGGTTCAATCACCGGATTTATGCCCGATATGGGCTTGCATTACAAAATCGCAGGAGAATATAAGCTCGATGCACACCTCATAGGCGCCGATACTGTACCGATACCGGCCGGGTACTGGGAAATATCCTTATTGACCTGGGAGTTGTATCCGAAATCAGCCTTCTGATCCATCCCCTGGTTGTGGGAGAAAAATCCTATAATATGTTCGGGAACCTGAAGGAAATTAAATCCTTCAGCCTGATCAAATCGGAACAATTTGACAACGGATGTATATGGGCAATTTACAAATCATCGTAGAGACGCCCAAATTGGGCGTCTCAATATATATCATTAACAATTACAAATGTAGAGACGCCCAAATTGGGCGTCTCTACGATTACGATGATTTGTGATAAACGGAATAATAAATGTTAAATATTTGCCCTGAATGTATCTCCCTGTGCAAAATCTCCCGTCTGATATCCCCGCCTGAACCATTCCTTACGCTGTGCTGCGGTACCGTGTGTGAATGAATCGGGATAAACACGACCCTGGTATTTTTTCTGAAGTACATCATCTCCGACCGAAGCAGCCGCATTCATAGCTTCTTCAATATCTCCTATTTCCAGAGGCTTGTCCGGTAATGTTTCAAGATAATGGGCATATATCCCGGAAAGAAAATCAGCCTGTAACTCCAGCCTTACAAGCAACTGATTTGATTGTGTTTCGCTCAGACGCGCTCTCTGTGAGTTTACATCATTAAGGACGCCAAGAAGATTCTGAACATGATGACCTATTTCATGGGCAACTACATATGCTATGGCAAAATCACCATATGCACCTAACCTCGCCTGGAGATTTGCAAAAAATTCAAGATCGATATAGACCTTCTCATCCCCCGGGCAGTAGAACGGACCACTGGATGAAGAAGCATAACCGCAGGCTGATGCAACCTGTCCGCTGAAAAGCACAAGCTTCGGCTGCCTGTATGTCTGACCTGACTCCTGGAATATCTTACCCCAGATCGTCTCGGTATCCTTTAAAACGACTGAAACAAATTCAGCCAGTTGCTCCTCCTCTGCAGTAGGCTGATATTGCCCCGTTTCAGTTGTGGTAGAGCCCTGATTTAAAATCCCGGAAGGATCGCCCCCGAGCAATAAAACCACGAGAGCAATAATTACTGTTCCTATACCGCCGCCAATAGCAACCTTACCGGTCGTTCCCATTCCCCTGCGGTCTTCAACATTATCACTTCCCTGTCTTCCCTGCCATTTCATGATTGTTGAGATTTAATTATTAATCGCGTTTAATTTCACAAATGTATCTGTTTTTTTTCTAACCTTTCAACATTTATGCTCCTCAAATGTTTTAGTAATATAACAAAAAACAACTGTACAAACCAGGGTGATTATCCTGGTAAAGAGTAATTTTACTTGCATAAAATGTCATCAAAAGTCAATATATCGAAAATCTACCCTGTAACCGGCATGTCGTGTGCCTCATGTGCGGCCAGGACTGAATCTTTCGTGAGGAATTTATCGGGAGTTAAAAGCGCTTCCGTAAACTTCGCAGATACTTCTCTGATGGTTGAATTTTCCCCTGATGAGATAAGCCCGGAAGAAATTAAAAAAGGCGTCAAATCGATAGGCTATGATATCCTTATAGAAGAGTCCGGTGCCATCGAAAAGCAGGAGGAAGCTCAGCAGTCAAGACTGTCTGAACTACGTCGTAATACTGCCGGAGCTGCCATATTAAGTATTCCGCTGTTCGTAATATCAATGTTCTTCATGAACATCCCTTATGCAAATTATATAATGATGGCTCTGGCTGCACCTGTTGTTTTCTGGTTCGGAAGGCAGTTCTTCAGCGGAGCATATAAACAGCTTAAGCATCGATCGGCGAACATGGATTCTCTTGTCGCCATGAGCACGGGAATCGCATTTATTTACAGCGCTTTTGTAACTTTCTTCCCGCACCTTTTCCAAAAAGAAGGTATAGATGGCCATGTTTATTTCGAGGCATCTGCCGTGATCATTACATTCATTCTTCTCGGGCGTTTCCTCGAAGAAAAAGCCAAAGCAAAAACTTCATCTGCATTAAAAAAGCTTCTTGGAATACAGTCAAAAACAGTTACCCTGGTCAACTCTGATGGCAGTCATAAAGTTATTCCCGTGGCCGGGGTTATGCCGGGAGATATATTACTTGTCAAACCCGGGACAAGGGTTCCGGTTGACGGAATTGTGACCACCGGAAGGTCTTTTGTGGATGAAAGTATGCTGACAGGAGAACCACTGGCTTCAGAAAAAACAGAGAACAGCAGGGTTTTTGCCGGAACCATCAATCAGAAAGGCACATTTCAGTTCAGAGCCGAAAAGGTGGGTGAAGATACCCTTCTGGCACATATAATAAAAATGGTAAG
>JAKQPD010000324.1 GCA_029564935.1 Bacteroidota bacterium | reverse complement strand
ACTTGTCATTTCGAGGCCTATAAATCAGGAACTGGGAAAGGAAGTCACTCCTGAAGAATTCAGGAAATGCAACGACACAATCCTTGCCGCGATGAAAGAGTATCCTGACAGGTATCTCGGGCAGGCTTATGTAAATCCTGTCTACGGTAAAGAATCACTGGAAGAGATAAAAAGATGCACAGATCTCGGGATGATCGGACTGAAAGTATATAATCAGTTAAAGATCAGTGATCCGCTTTTCTACCCGATCATTGAAGAAATGATAGATCTTAATATGATCATAATGATGCATGCGGTGACTGCAATCGGATTTGCCGGACACAGAACGAAATACGGTAATCAACAGCCGAATGCTTCAACTGCTGAGGATTTCATTGAAGCAGCAAAAAGATATCCGGAAGCAATGTTCCAGTATGCACATACCGGTGGCGGCGGTGACTGGGAATATACCTGCAAGGCTATTAAGGATTATCCAAATATTTATGTTGATACTTCGGGAAGCAATAATGAAGGTGAAATGATTGATTTTGTCCTGAAATGTCTGGGTGAGGACAGAATGTTCTTTGGTACCGACAGTTCATATTACCAGGGTGTGGGTGTAATTCTTTCATCGGGACTTACCGAAACCCAGAAGAAAAAAATATTCTTTGATAATTTTAACAACATACTTAAAAAATCAGGCCGGAATGTTGATTGATATTAACTCAAATATTGGCCACTGGCCTTTTATCGGTACGAATTTCAAAACGTGCAGTGAATTGCTCGACAGGATGAACCGGTTTGGAGTTGACCTGTCGGTGATAAGCAATATTAACGGGATCTTCTATAAGAACTGCCAGACTGCAAATGAGGAAATGCACAAAGAGCTGATGTCAGACAGACGTTTCAGGAACAGGTTTATTCCCTTTGCAATTATCAATCCTTCATATGCAGGGTGGCAGGATGACCTGAAGGTTTGCATGTCAAAGTTCGGGATAAAAGGGATACGAATTTATCCGCAATATCACGACTATGAGCTGAATGATCCTTCATGTATTGAACTTGTAAAGACCGCCCGTGATAAAGGTCTGACAGTTGCATTAACACTGAGAATGGTT
>JAKQPD010000312.1 GCA_029564935.1 Bacteroidota bacterium | reverse complement strand
TGCAAACTCCGGCGTGAATCTTATTTCAATGACGGAGTTGGCAGGAATTATTCCCGAAGTGTATCCTGCAATATACCGGCTGAATCCTTTATCGAGAGGGAGAATAGTTTCAGTCACATCTGGCGCTTTAAGCAGACCGGGCCTGGGAACAGATTTATCTCCGCGTCCGCAGGAAACGAGAATAAGAACTGATATCAGGATAATTAAGGATCTGAAAGAATTCATGGCAGTACAGGGATAATTTGTGTAGTTAAAATTACGAAAAAGATATTTATAAGGATCAGTATTTGTAATAATCGAAGGTAAGAAGATTAACCGCAAAGGGCGCAAAGGGATTACGCAAAGGGCGCAAAGGGAATGTACATCGGGAGCAAGGAACATAGCTGTCATCTTAAGTCTCACTACAATTTTTTTGTACACCAACTGCAATGAAAAAATCGCAAGTATTATAAAAATTGTGTAGCTTACAAAATGTTGTCATCAGTAGAAATACTTTAATAACGAAAAATATTGTAATTAACTGGATTATACGCAAATAAGTTTCCCCGCCTTTTAAAGGCGGGGTGGCCGGGATTGTTGATTTTGAAATGTTTACAGTTGTTCTTTCCCGGCCGGGGTGGTTAAAACGGGCTTAGCAAAAGTTAATTTATTTCACAGAATTAATAAACCACCCCGGCCAGACTACTTATATTTCTGCACGTTAGATGTCTTTGTGGTCTGGCCACCCCTCCTTAAAAAAAAGGAGGGGAAACTTATGTCCATAAAACTTCTTTGCCTGACAGCTATGGGGTTACCATTTCGGTTCTCAGTTTTGCAACATAATCCCGTATCTGGTTCAGAGTTTCGACAGTTACTGTCATTTCAGCCCCCGAGGAGCGGAGAACCTGTTTAAGCGTATCTATTTCAAGATCATCCTTTTTAAAATATATCTCGAATGAATCGAAATAGTTATTGAGGAATTTCAGTTTCTTGGTAAAATAAACGACGATGGGATCATCATAATAATTCTTCATGAAGCTGAGCAGGGATGTGAGAGTATATTTCTGTTCCGCAATCTTCTGTACAACCTCCGGATCAGGTTTTTCGGGATTATATGCAAGCTGAGTAGCTATATACATTGCTTCAACCCATCCACCCATTACAATCAGGCCGGCGGTGCTTTCCCTGCCATTTTCCCTGAGATGATTTTCGAGATCGGTATATGCTCTTTCCATCATATATGTAACTGTATCAGGATCTGCTATATCGCTTTGAATCTGTTTCAGGGGATCAGTCATCAGGTGATCCGGGATACCGAGTTTATTGCTCATCTCACGTATTGTGATCATATAATTAATCACTTCCTGTCCCAGTCCGAACATTTTGAGATAGCTGAAATCGACTCCGTAAATGCCGGTATTCACTGCTGTTTTTGCACTGCTCAGGTAGAGGTCGCTGTTGGATGTGGGATTGAGGGTGGCATTATTATATGGTACACCGAGACGGTTAAATATCCTGGCTATCTCAACCGGAGTCAGTAGTCCGTAATATGTTTCCCGCCTGACCGGGGGTGTATCTGCTGAGGCAGTATCGGCCGGGAATGTCGAAAAAGTGGGGACGAAAACAAATTTCTCAGAAGATTTAGGCTTACATGAAAATGTAAATAACAATAAAGCTGTAAGCAGGCAGGAAACTTTGACTTTCATAGACAGTGAATTGACAAATCAAATTTAATAATAAAAATGAAACCCACATGATTGATCAGGTGTAAATACGAATGAGAATAGTAATTTTCAATCGTGTGCGGTTCAATCCGCCCTTTGAAATACATTAAATACGGATCAAATTAAGCTTGATTTATTTTTTCTTATAGTAATATTCTGTTCCCTAACTGTTGCGAAATGCTTTTCAGAGCTGCTTTAAGGGCCTGGTCTTTCTTCTGAAGTGCAACTATATTTTCATGATCGCCTGACCTGACTGCCTCTTCAAGCCTGGCCATTATCTCTTTCAACCTTAGCTTGATCTTATCTCCCTTGAACTTAAGTACAGCATCCGGAACAATATCCTTAAGCTTCATTTCCTCAGTCTCAACATAAGTCTGCTTATTCCGCCATATCTTGCTCAGCTGATGTGATTCCGCCAGAATGTCGGCAGAAAGGCTTGAAATAGACGGATCTTCATTCTTGATAAAAACCTTATCCCCCAGAAATATTCCCTGCTCAGATGCAAAGCGGAACTCATCGAAGATAGTTCCGCAGAGGACATTATCGAAGGTCAGCTCATCCGAGATGATCTCCCTGACTATATAATCTGACACTGTCAGTATCTCCTCGCTTCCGTCTTCTGCCCGTATTTTCCTTTCAAATTCAAGGCTTCCGAACTTTAGAAGCAGCCGTACTATCTCCCTCTCTGAAACATAAGTAGTTATCTCCTGTTTCACCGGTCTGGAAATGACCGGAGGAGGGACCGGCAGATCTTCAGGACCCGGGTATTTGTTCCTGTCCTGGAAAGATCTCTGTTGCCGCATTTTGTTAACTTCATGATAGAGAACAGCTTCCGGCACCTCCATGTAATTGCTGCACTCCTTTATATATACGGTTCTTGTTATGGATTCGGGAATAACAGCTATTGATCTTACAATATCACGGATCAGATTGGCTTTTTTTACAGGATCATTTGCCGCATCCTCAAGCAGAAGTTTTGTTTTGAACCTTATAAAATCGGTTTCATTTTCTTTGAGGAATCTGCTGAACTCCTCGTTGCTTACCTTTTTGGAGTATGAATCCGGATCTTCATTATCGGGAAGGAGAACTATTTTAACATTCATTCCTTCCTCCAGCACAATGTCGATCCCCCGGATCGATGCTTTTATTCCAGCCGGATCGCCATCGTAAAGTATAGTAATATTCGGTGTGAACCTTTTAATGAGGCGCACCTGTTCGGATGTCAGGGATGTTCCTGAAGAAGCTACCACATTTTCGATGTTTGCTTCGTGCATTGACATCACATCGGTATAACCTTCGACGAGGTAACATTTCTCCTCACGGGTAATTGCCTGACGTGCCTGATAGATACCGTACAGGATCCGGCTTTTATGATATATCTCCGACTCGGGAGAGTTAAGGTATTTTGCAGTTTTCGCATCGGTCTTCAGGATTCTTCCACCGAAACCCAGCACCTGACCCGACAGTGAATGTATGGGGAACATTATCCTGCCGCTGAACCGGTCGAAAATATGGTCTTCATGTCCGATAGAAAGGCCGGTTTTAATAAGAAGATCCTTTTTATATCCGTCCTCCAGTGCTTTTTTTGAAAAAGCATCCCGTTTTTCGAAGCTGTATCCTGCTTCAAATTTCTTGAGGGTACTTTGTCTGAAGCCCCTTTCTTTGAAATAGGACAGTCCGACAGAGATACCCTCATCACTCTGGAATAGATTTTCGGAGAATTGTCTTGATGCATAAGCCGTTATAACAAGCAGACTCTCCCGTTCATTCTGTTTTTCAATCTCTTCCGGGGTAAGCTCCTTTTCAACAACCTCAATATGATACTTCTTTGCAAGGAATTTGAGAGCTTCGGGGTATGTAAGGCGCTCATGTTCCATGACAAAGTTGACAACATTGCCGACCTTTCCGCAGCCGAAGCACTTGAATATCTCCTTTGATGGTGAAACAGTGAACGACGGGGTTTTTTCATTATGGAAAGGACATAATCCCAGGTAGTTGACACCACGTCTTTTAAGCGGGACAAAATCCTGGATCACATCAACAATTTCGGCTGCGTTGAGGATTCGTTCTATGGTGGAACGGTCAATCATTTTGTAAATATAGTAAAACGGGAATGATGGGGGTTACTTTTGGAATTATTGTAAAGGATTGCTTCGTCGTCCCGCATTCGCGGGACTCCTCGCAATGACGGTGCCTGTCCGGGTAATTGTGGTTTACGGAACGGATTGCTTCGTCGTCCCGCTGGGGCGGGACTCCTCGCAATGACGGTAATTCTCCCGCCACATCGTGTTACCGTCATTGCGAGGAGCGAAGCGACGAAGCAATCCGGTCCGAATGGCACAAAGCGACGAAGCAATCCTTCGCGTGAATTCCGAATAATCGGACCACGGCTGTTTCGTGAACAGGTCAGCAACGAAGCAATCCGTTCCGTCAAAGCAGGATGCCAGTCAAATCAATCCAGCCCGGATTCATCTTGTTGATCAATTCTATCTTATCCTTCCTGCTTCCACCTTTAATCTGTTTTTCCCTCTTAATAGCCTCTCCAATAGAATCCAACTCTTCATAATAGACAAGTTTGTTCAGATTGTAACGTGCAGAGAAACTATCAGGATACTTTTTATTTTTATGTTGAATTATCCTTTCCTTTAAGTTACTTGTTACTCCTGAATAGAGCACACTGTTTTTCTTTCCGGTCAATATATAAACAAATCCCTTCACAACTTGTAGAGCCTGATTTCACTTGATATTACAAAGTTTTAAAAGCCTTTCCGTCAGTATTGCCACGCCATCGGATGCCTTTTCTTTTATTACATTGACTTTCGTTATCGGAATAAAGACGTCATTCGGATCGATCAGCCAGAGTGAGGCATTTTTCGGAGCATAGGCAATAAGTCCTGCAGCAGGATAAACATTAAGCGATGATCCTATCACAGCAAATATATCTGCCGATGATGTAATTCTTACGGCCTCATCCATCATCGGGACCGCTTCGCCGAACCAGACAATATGGGGTCTCAGCTGGCTTCCTTTTTCACAGAGGTCACCGTTATTTATTTCCCTGTAACCGATATCGTAAACAAGTGAAGGGTCAGCAGTGCTTCTTGCTTTTGTAAGTTCGCCGTGAAGATGGAGGATCTTTGTACTTCCGGCACGTTCATGAAGATTATCGACATTTTGTGTAATAACATGAACATCAAAATACTTTTCAAGAGCTGCAACTCCTTTATGTCCGGAGTTGGGTAAACAGTCTGCCAGCTGGCGTCTCCTTTCATTATAAAATCTCAGAACAAGGTCTCTGTTCTTATACCAACCCTCAGGTGAGGCTACTTCATTAACATCATATTCTTCCCATAATCCGCCGGTTTCCCGGAATGTCCGTATACCACTTTCCTGCGACATACCTGCACCTGTAAGTATTACAAGCTTCTTCATGTGTAATTTGTAATGTGGAGCAAATTTAGTAATAATTCGGGACGGATTGCTTCGTCGTCCCGCTGGGGCGGGACTCCTCGCAATGACGGTAGTTCTACCGCCACATCGTGTTACCGTCATTGCGAGGAGCGAAGCGACGAAGCAATCCTTATCGAATAATTACTAACTTAGCTCCCCGTTACATTGCAACGAATTATGACTCCCCACCACCGAAAAATTATCCTCGCGGTTACCGGTGCAAGCGGATCGGTTTACGCGAAGAAGCTTCTCGATTTATTACCTGCACTTAAGACCCCGCCGGTAGAGATTGCAGTGATTTTCTCCGATAATGCAAAGGAGATATGGAAGTATGAAACCGGAGACCCGTTCCGGGCAATTCCGCCGGTTAAGGAATACTCCAATAAGGATTT
>JAKQPD010000292.1 GCA_029564935.1 Bacteroidota bacterium | reverse complement strand
TTTTGACCAAAAACCCAAGAAATATCTTTTGGTGGAATTTCCTTATCCTTCAGGTAATGGTCTTCACTTAGGTCACGCCTTTACTTTTACCCTGGCTGATGTTTTGGCTCGCCAACAAAGAATGGTTGGTTTTAATGTCTTGTTTCCGATGGGTTGGGATGCTTTTGGTCTGCCGACAGAAAATTATGCTCTTAAAACCGGTCTTCATCCAGCGGAGATTACTCGTCGTAATACCCAACGTTTTCGCCAGCAAATGGACAAACTGGCTTTGAGTTTTGACTGGGAAAGAGAGATTAATACCTCCGACCCTCAATATTATCGCTGGACACAATGGATTTTTCTTCAGTTATTCAAAAAAGGTTTAGCTTATAAAGCCGAAATGCCGGTGGGTTGGTGTCCTTCCTGTCGGATTATTTTGGCTAATGAAGAAATTGTCAACGGGAAATGTGAACGTTGTGGTGCTGAAGCAGAAAGAAAAACACAAAGCCAGTGGCTTTTGAAAATTACGCAATACGCCGACCGTTTGGCTGACGAACTTGATTTGGTGGATTACCCGGATTATATTAAGGCGGCTCAAAGAAATTGGATTGGGAGAAGCGAAGGAACGACAGTTAAATTCAAAATTCAAAATTCAAAATTCAAGGTTCCAAGTTACTGTAAGTGAACCTGGAACCAGCCTTCTCCGCCAGTTGGCAGATTCGGCTTTACAGAACCTGGAACCAGTAACCAGTAACCAGTAACCTGGAACCTGGAACCTGGAACCAGATAATCTACTATTCTTTTGTAAGTTCGATAATCAGCTGAACGATCTTTTCATTTTCCGATTCGGGGATCTTTCCTTTATATATTGCACGGCAGACTCTGTTTTTATCGACTATAACTACACTATAGCTATCCTCAGGCAAACCCCATGATTTCCGGAGAGCTGCTTCATAATCAAATAGTATTGTGGTATCATATTTCTTGGCTTTGTTGCCGGCAATGATCCTGACAAGTCCCTTAGGCTTCCATGTCGATTTGGTATCTACAATTCCAAATCCCTTGAAATAATCTTTATTTATACGTTTATCGATATCCGACGCTTTATCAATTGCATCATTGAAGGAATCATTGAGGTCCGATTCATCAGGATCGACATAATTGATCTGCAATACTTTGCCCGGCCATGAGTTCATTGTGAACTCTTGTCCGGAGGCATCAGTAAATGTCCATTCGGGCGCTTTCATACCGACTTCAAGCTTGCCGGTCTGGCCTGTGGCATATAGTAATGACACAGTAGCAAAAATCAGGATCAGGATTGGTTTCTTCATTTTTTGTTTCATTTAATTAAGGAAAGATATGAATTTTTTTATCAATTGAGACTTCCCGGCCTTTTCAGTTCAAAAACACTGCTTTTAAAGTTTTTCATGTTCTCAATCGTAGTTTCCGGAGTAATTTCACAACCGGCTGAGACTATGCAACGCCCCAGGGAATCTGTATAATCCGAAATAACAGATTCATGGATTGTCTTTCTGTTCCCGTCCAGAATTACTGTTACCGGATCGCTTTTTCCTGAAAAGACCTGGTTATGGCCCAGTAAAGGAGTAAATCGTTCTACCGACGGAACCATATGATCAATATCTATGATATCAACCCCGGTACTTATCATCCCTTCAAGTATTGATTCGGTATTTCCGCAGATATGAAGTTTTGCCACTGCATTTTGGGAGTGGATATAATCTACCAGCTTCTTTTGCCTTTCAGATGCAAACCTGTAGTATAGGTCAGGTCCGATCTGTGAACAGAAAGAATCGCCTATTCCTATACAGTGTGCACCTGCTTTGATCTGAAGCTGAATGAAATACATTGCGCTGTCAACAATTATATCCATTGCTTTGCCGACAAGGTCGGGCTCCGTCAGGAAATCAACCGAAGCATTTGATGCCTTTCGCAGGTCGACATATTCTGCAACCGGCCCTTCCACCCAGCCGACTATGAAAAATTTATCGCCGGCCTTTTTTCTGAAGATCTCAATTTCTTTCAGCCTGTTGAGACACCTGCTGTTATTCAGCGGATCATAATTCTTCATGACTGAAGCGGCTGCAGCATCCGGAAAATGCCCCCCTGTATCCACCGGCAGAGAATCTTGAGGGTATTCGACCTGAATACCAAATGCCGAAGCTTCAGCCCAGGGATCAGACATTACCGTAACCCAGTCAATACCAAAATCTTCAGCACATTTAATCATTGCTGCACATTTGACTTCCGGTACAGTACAGAAATCGCGGTACTTAACACCTGCATACCTTGCTGCCCACCTCATTATTATCGGATGGAACGGAGGATAGTCAACATTATTCTGTTTAAGAAAATTTAATGTTCGTTCAAGACCTGTCATTATTTTCTGGTTATATTAATATTTATAAATCTCTGGCGGACTTCAGGATTCCGGATTCCAGGCCTAAACCTGAATCCGGAAGCCGCATGCCGGTAGCCGGAAGCCGGACAACACCGAACTCTTTCAATAGTCATTCAGGAAATCGTTCAGAGGTTTCATTATTCTGCATGCCTCAAGTACCATCCCGAACCATTCTTTGTTCGTTACTTCTTTATCGGTGAATAGTTTGGATATAAGGAAACTTTTAAGCTTAAGGTATTCAATATAAGGATGATCTTTTGGAAAACCCCTGGGGGCAGACTTAAGTTTTTCTCCTTCTATTTCACCAAATACACTTCTTAATTCCTTGTTATTTAATATTTTAACTAATTTTTCTCCCTGGTCGTCAATTTTTTCCCTGATAGCATTCAGCCATGGGGCAGGGGGGATGTATGCACCTCCGGCAACCATGCTGTTACCTCCTGGTTCCACATGAATATAATATCCTGCAAGCCTGTTACCGTTATTTTTGCCACCTTTTACAATAAATGCACCTAAATGACTCTTATATAATGTTTTATCTGGAGAGAACCTTATGTCGCGGTTGATCCGGTATGTACAGCTTTTTACTTCAAGACCTTTCAGAATCGGATCAAAAACCGAAACATTATCAATTATAAGCTGTACAAAGGATTCAAAATTATCTCTGGCATCTTCATATCTTTTTCTGTTCTTCTGGAACCATTCCCTGTAATTATTCTGCTTCAGATCTGCAAGGAATTCGAGCGTCGATTTATTTATGACATTCATTTGTTTATATTTAGTAGTTATTATTGTTTAAAGAGAAATAAAATTACTAAAAGAAGTTTAAAGCAGTATTGATCTGCAGTACTATATTTGTATCAGGAAAAGAAAAAGTCAGTTTAACTTCAAATGTTATATTACTTTGTGAATCCTATGATGTTTATGTTGACGGATATCCTTCAACCACAACGACAACACATAATCTGTGTAATGTTTCACGCGACCAGGTTGAGCTTTTCGAACAGACAAACAAAGGTTCGGAGACATCAAAAGTTGATAATGTTACATATACAAGCAACCACTTTACAAAATGTACGTATAAGTAGGGAAATTTTTTGTTTTGAATATCCGATTAATTAGTGAAATACATTTTCTAACCAAAATTAGCTATAAACATGAGTGTACAATTTTCTATCAGTCCGGCCGGTGAGAAATTTCCTCTTCCCAGGCCAGAAGATTATAGTTCTGAGTTTGACCGTCTTAAGAAGCTGACAGATAAAGAACGGGCCAAAGGGCGTGAGATAGTCGTTGTGATGGGAGTAGGGTTCGTTGGTGCTGTCATGGCAGCAATTGTTGCTGATACTGTAGACAAGAAAACGGGCAAGCCGTCGAAATTTGTTATCGGTATGCAACGACCAAGCGCAAGGAGTTTCTGGAAGATACCCTTGCTTAACAGGGGTGTTTCGCCTGTCAAAGCCGAAGACCCTGAAGTCGATCCGATGATCGCCAGGTGTGTTAAGGAAAAGAAGACACTCATTGCCACATATACATATGATGTTCTGAAACTTGCCGATGTTGTTGTTGTGGATGTCCAGTGCGATTATTTAAAAAATGAACTCGGTAATGTAAGGAACGGCCAGACCGATATGGCAGCACTTGAGTCCTCACTTCATGAAATAGCCGAACGGATACCCGCCGAAGCTCTTGTACTTATCGAGACTACTGTTGCTCCGGGTACTACCGAGCAGGTTGCTTATCCGATCATGAAAAAAGTTTTCAGGAAGCGGGGAATAAAGAGTGATCCCTTGCTCGCACACAGTTATGAAAGAGTAATGCCCGGACGTAATTATGTGGCAAGTATAAGGGATTTCTGGAGGGTTTGCAGCGGGACAAACGAAAAAGCAAGGGAAAGGGTTGAGAAATTTCTCACAGAAGTGCTTAATACTGAGAAATATCCTCTTACAGTTATGGACAGGCCGATAGAATCGGAAACAGCCAAGATAGTTGAGAACAGTTACAGGGCTACAATACTGGCATTTCTGGATGAATGGAGCCTTTATGCCGAGCGTAACGGTGTTGATCTGATGAAGGTAATTAAAGCCATTAAGATGAGACCTACGCACAGTAATATGATCTTCCCGGGACCGGGTATCGGGGGTTATTGTCTTCCGAAAGATGGCGGACTGGGTGTCTGGGCTTATAAGCATATACTTGGTTTTGAGGATGATATATTCAAGATCACACCAATGGCCATAGATATTAACGATACCCGTGGGCTGCATGTAGGTCAGCTTACACGTGATGCACTGCGTAATATGGGACAGCCTATAGCAGGTGCCGAAATTCTGGTACTTGGCGCTGCTTACCGTGAGGATGTAGGTGATACACGTTACAGCGGTTCTGAGATCGTTATAAGGAAACTCACCGAAATGGGTGCCGAGATAAGAGTCCATGATCCTTATGTAGAGCATTGGTGGGAATTTGAACAGCAGGATACTTTCCCCGGGGTCGGCCAGAGTAAAGCCCGTTTCTTCCGTAACCAGGATAAACTAAAGGAGATACGGATCGAGCAGAATATGAATAAAGCATTAAAAGATGCTGATGCGGTGATACTTGCAGTGCCTCATAAAGCATATCTCGATCTTGATCCTGCCAAACTTGTCAAAACGATCGGTAAACCTGCCGCAATAATTGACTGCTTCGGTATTTTATCGGATGAAAAGATAAAACGTTATTTCCAGCTTGGTTGCGAGGTCAAGGGTCTTGGCCGCGGACATATTCAGAGAATCAAGGATGAAATACGTAAAGGATAGTTTGCTGCATATTTTTTTTGTTTTCAGAAGTGAGCCGGAAGGCTCATTTCTGTTTTATAATATCAGCCGGACTTTCCCGCAAATTATATTATATTTTCCTATAATTAATATTATGTCAAATAGAATATTTAAAATAATACGCTCCTTCTAGTTTGAAGATTTTCCTATTCTCCCCTTCTGCCTTCATCCATTCTTATCTCTTTTAGAAATAATCTCACTTTTGACTCTCTTATAACTTTAGGCACTCTAGGCACTTTAGGCACTTTAGGCACTTTAGGCACTTTAGGCACTTTAGGCACTCTAATTGTCAAGATAATACCCTATCTCATCCTGTTCCGTATTGTCAAGCATCGGTAAACTCGGAATATTGAAAAGATCCAGTTCAGAGATGCTGCTTACTGCATCATTTCGGGAAGTTCTGATGAATTTATACCCGTTAAGTTGTGCAGAAGCTATTATTTCAGTATCACCTGCCCCGTCACCGTAAGGAAGCGCCAGAATCTGTACCTCACCAGGCGTATATTCTTCAATGATTTCTTTTGATCTTGATAGCTCCCAGTTAAGGAAAGTTCTGTATTCACCGGGTGTGGAATAATTATTTCTTGCAGTTTGCAGGAACTGGTGTGAATAGCTGTGGGATCCAAATGCAAATGGTTTTATCCCTCCCGGATAAGTAATGTTACTTATATACTGAACTTCCTGCCATAACAGAAATGAGTTGCTTCCCATCTTTTCCACCCATAGAAAAAATGTGGCTTTCATGCCGTATTTTTTCAGCAGCGGTACGGCTATATCGTACCATGATCTGTCACCGTCATCGAATGTTATTATTACCGAATGTCGTGAAGGCATTTCCCCGGACTGCTTTATTTTTTCAAGATCTTTGAAATCAATACATGTTATATTATTATTAATCAGATATTTAAGATCATTTTCAAAATCAACTCTGCTCCTTTCGTACAGATTTTCAGCTTTTTCCTGGGATATTTTGTGATACATGAGCACCACTATCTGAGGATTTTCCGGATCAGGGGGTTCATCGATGTCAGAACATCCGATTGCCAGAAAAAAAACAGTAATAAAAATAAAAACTATTCTTCTCATGCTTTGGTTATAATATCTGGTTAAAATAAAAAAAGCTTTTCATTATACGAAAAGCTTTTTTATGATTTACCTGTTTATCAAGGTATCCAGGTTATATTTCTCATGATTACTTCTGTTCGAGGGCGCTCAACTTAGCTCTGACCTCTTCATACTTGCTATTCAGGGAAGCATCTTTCTGTTTCAGTCTGTAATATAGTTCCTGGAGGCTTCTAAGAGTATATGTATCATCAGGTTTCAGTTCAAGAGCTCTTTCCATGTAAGGAAGGGCTTTCGCATAAACCGTATTGGCTTCTTCAATTGCTACGGTATATTTGTTTACATCCATGATGTCATTTGCTTTCAGGAACATATCTGCAGCCTTATTTATATAAGCGGCTCCGAGACCATACTGGGTATCATACAGGTCATTCTTGATTTCGATTGATTTTGTGAGCTCAGCAATAGCCTGATCAAAATTATTCTGATTAAGATGCATTATACCTGCTGCAAAGTACAGGCTGTAGTTGTTGGGATCTGCTTCTTTTGCTATCGCGATATATTTCTGAGCCTGTTCCGGTTTATCAGCTTTAAGGTAGAAATCGATAAGCTGAAGGGTTACCTGGTTGTCGCCGGGGAATTTATTGGGAAGGTCGAGTAGATAAGCTTCGGCTTTGATTGTATCTCCTAGTCCCATGAGGCTTTCATAAATCTGAATGTGAGGTGTAATTCCCAGGTATTTCATTTCGGCACATTTCTCGAAATATTTTATTGCATCCTGATATTTTTTTGAATTGATGGCTGCAAGGCCGGCGTTATAATACATACCTGTATCGATAGCACCAGCATATTTATCGCTTTCGGTAATCTCTATCTGTGTGGCAAACGATTTCAGGGCACCATCGAAGTCTTTGGCTTCAAACTTCTTGCTTCCCTGGGCATACAGGTCAAGGGCCAGTGAATTATATATCATGTTTGTAATGATCCTTTTCTTCGTACCTCCTTTAGGATCGAGTGAGATCGCTTTTTCATATGCTGCATAAGCTTCTGCCAGAGGATCGGCATAATATGAGCTGTATTTTGGATCTTCAGCTTTATAGACAGCCTGGCATAGTTTCCCTTTTGCAAAATAGGTGTTGAACCAGTTTTTGGATTTCTCATTAGTGAGTGCCTGATCAAGGGCTTCTTTTGCCTTATCCAGGGCACCCTGGTCAATGAAACTGAGAGCTGAAGTCACTTTACCCTTCTGTGCCATTGCTCCGAATGAGATGAATACTACAAGTAGTAGCGAATAGAATTTTTTCATGATTATTACTTTAATTTTTAAAAGTTTTTGTTCTTAAATAATTTTCCAAATTTATAACATTACTTATTAATCTTCAAATTCTTTGCCATTTTCCTCACCAAAGGAATTATTTTCCTGACTTTCGTCATTTTCAGGGGCTTCGGGAATATCATTCTCCTCGTTGACTTCAACACATGCCACTGATGCAATTATATCATTTCCCCTGAGATTTATAAGTCTTACCCCCTGGGTTGCACGGCCCATCAACCTGAGAGCCGAGACAGGGCTGCGAAGGATGTTTCCGAACTGTGTAATTATCATAAGATCATGGTTATCGGTAACGTCCTTAAGAGCGATAAGGGATCCTGTTTTCTTGGTGATATTTATGGTCTTTACACCCTTACCCCCTCTGTTGGTTATCCTGTATGCATCGATATCTGTTCTTTTGCCATAACCTTTTTCAGATACAACGAGTATATCTTTCTCTTTGTTCTCGACAGTAATCATTCCTACAACAATATCTGTTTCTTCATCGGCAAGTCTTATTCCCCTGACACCTGAAGCTGTTCTGCCCATTGGTCTTACATAGCTTTCAGGAAAGCATATTGCCCTTCCCGATCTTACCGCAAGCATTATGTGGTGATTGCCGTTTGTCATTTTAGCTTCAAGCAGTTCATCCCCTTCCCTTACTGTTATTGCATTCACGCCGTTTGCTCTTGGCCTTGAATATGCTTCGAGGGAAGTTTTTTTGATAATACCCTTTTTGGTACACAATACAATAAAATTATTGTTGATATATGAAGGGTCATTAAGATCCATTACATTGATAAAGGCTTTAACAGTATCACCGGGTTCAATATTAATAAGGTTCTGCATAGCTCTGCCCTTCGATGTCCGTGATCCTTCGGGGATATTATAGACCTTCAGCCAGTAGCATTTTCCCCTTGTCGTAAAGAAGAGCATATTATTATGCATGGTGGCTATATAAAGGTGTTCGATGAAATCTTCATCCCTGGTGGTTCCGCCTTTGGATCCCGTACCTCCCCTGTTCTGTCTCCTGAACTCTGTAAGCGGTGTCCTTTTTATATAGCCCATATGTGAAATTGTTATAACCATTTCATCATCGGCATAAAAATCTTCGGGATTGAATTCCTCAGCACTGGGAACTATTTCTGTCCGCCTCCTGTCACCATATTTTTCCCTTATCTCAATAAGTTCATCTTTAATGATCTTCATCTGGAGATCGTGGCTTTCCAGCACTTTCTTTAAATATTCGATCAAAGCCATTACTTCCTCATATTCTGACCTCAGCTTTTCCTGTTCAAGACCTGTGAGCTGTCTGAGGCGCATTTCAACAATGGCTCTGGCCTGTTCTTCAGAAAGACTGAAACGTTCAATAAGCCTTTCCCTTGCTTTATCGGCATTGGGTGATGATTTGATTATTGCAACAACCTCATCGATATTGTCGCTTGCAATTATCAATCCCTGAAGTATATGCGCCCTTTTTTCTGCCTGATCCAGGTCGTATCTGGCCCTCCTTATTATGATTTCATGCCGGTGTTTGACAAAATATGAAATCAGGTCCTTTGTACTGAGAGTCTTTGGTCTTCCCTTAACCAGTGCAATATTATTAACGTTAAAGGTTGTCTGAAGAGATGTATATTTGAACAGGTTGTTCAGGACCACATTTGCAGTGGCATCTTTCTTGAGAATTATTACAATCCTCATTCCGTTCCTGTCAGATTCATCATTAATATATGATATTCCTTCAAGCTTCTTCTCATTTATCAGATCGGCTATCCTCCTGATCATCTCTGCCTTGTTTATCATATAAGGTATTTCAGTGACAACAATGCATTCCCTTCCGGAATGTGTGAGCTCGATCTCGGTTTTAGACCTGATAATGATCCTTCCGCGCCCTGTTTCAAAAGCATCCCTTATCCCCTGTTCACCATAAATGATACCCCCTGTCGGGAAATCCGGGCCTTTTATGTATTTATGCAGTCCTTCGCTTGAAATATCAGGGTTATCGATATAAGCAATAGTAGCGTCAACAATCTCAGAAAGATTATGTGGCGGCATGTTCGTAGCCATTCCTACAGCTATTCCCGAGGCTCCGTTAACAAGCAGGATCGGAATTCTTGTGGGCAGGACAACAGGTTCCTGCAGTGAATCATCAAAATTTGGCTGAAAGTCGACAGTGTTTTTGTCAATATCGGCCAGAGTCTCTTCAGCAATCTTTTTAAGCCTTGCTTCAGTATATCTCATAGCGGCCGGGCTGTCGCCGTCGACTGAGCCGAAGTTACCCTGCCCATCCACCAGCGGATACCTGAGTGACCATTCCTGTGCCATCCTTACCATGGCATCATAAACAGATGAATCGCCGTGCGGATGAAACTTACCCAGAACCTCTCCCACTATCCTTGCGGATTTCTTATGAGGTTTATTGGAATATACCCCAAGTTCTGACATGCCGAAAAGTACACGCCGGTGAACCGGTTTAAGACCATCCCTCACGTCAGGTAATGCACGTGATACAATTACAGACATCGAATAATCGATGTACGCAGACTTCATCTCCTCCTCAATATTTACCTGAACCACCCTCTCTTTATCAGACATAACAGATTAATAATTAAATAATTAATGTAAAAAAAGTTATTTACTTTTTTGATCCCCGAAAATAGTCATTATTTGGGTATTATTAGCCTCCGGACGTTGTGAATTTTTAACATTAGTTGTTCATAAATGGGCACGGATATTGCCATAGTATAATATCACTTAAATTTAACTTTGTTCTTTCATTTATATGTACTTTTGTCTTCTGGCATCTGCCAGAATGGCGGTTTACAGAAATTTGAAGGGTAAACGACAAAAAAATATATGGATTCACAATTTTCACAGAGAGTAAAAGATATCCTTGGTTATAGCAAGGAAGAGGCTATAAGGCTGGGAAACAGTCATATAAGTCCAGAACATCTTTTTCTTGGTATTCTGAGGGACGGAGAAGGAGTTGCAGTTGATATTCTTCTTAGCCAGGGGGTTGATCTGATGGGACTGAAAGGCTCTCTTGAGAAAAGTATTAAAGTTCAAAGTCCTGTGCCTGTGGCAGATCATGAAGTCATACCATTACTCAGAAGTACTGAAAGAATTCTCAAGCTTGTTTATCTTGAAGCCAAAGCTTTGAAAAGCAATTCTATTGACTCTGAACATCTGCTGCTTGCAATACTGAAGGATGAGAATACCCTTGTTACAAAGTTCCTGGCGGAGATGGATGTTGATTATCAGGCTGTAAAGAAGGTGGTTGAATCGGGAACTCTGAGATCTAAGGCTGACTATCCCCGTGATGAAGATGATGAGGGTCAGGGATTCGGCCCTTCGGGAAAAGGACATGCTTCCTCCCCCTCCCAGTCCAAATCCTCCTCCGACACACCTGTACTAGATAATTTCGGGATAGATCTGACGAAAGCAGCAGAGGAAGGAAGGCTTGATCCTGTTGTGGGAAGGGAGCGCGAGATTGAAAGACTTGCCCAGATACTTTCACGGAGAAAGAAGAATAATCCGGTACTTATAGGTGAGCCTGGAGTAGGGAAATCTGCAATTGCTGAAGGACTGGCTCTCAGGATAACCAAGAAGAACGTGTCGAGAGTACTGTTTCATAAGCGGGTGGTTGCTCTTGATCTCGCATCAATTGTTGCCGGAACGAAATACCGGGGTCAGTTTGAGGAGCGTATGAAAGCAATCCTTAATGAACTTTCAAAAAATGACAATATAATTCTTTTCATAGACGAAATACACACAATAGTCGGGGCCGGCGGTGCAACCGGATCACTGGATGCTGCCAATATGCTTAAACCTGCTCTTGCACGGGGTGAGATCCAGTGCATCGGTGCAACAACTCTTGACGAATACCGCCAGCACATTGAAAAGGATGGTGCTCTTGAAAGAAGGTTCCAGAAAGTGCTCGTTGATCCTACTTCAGTTGAGGAAACAATCAATATCCTTCAGAATATAAAGGAAAGATACGAGGAACATCATAACGTAATATATACAGATGATGCTATTGATGCCTGTGTAAAACTTACAGCAAGATATATCTCCGACAGACATCTCCCGGATAAGGCTATTGATGCACTTGATGAATCGGGTTCGAGAGTCCATATCTCGAATATTGTTGTTCCCGAAAAGATACTTTCCCTTGAGAAGCAGCTTGAAGATGCGAAGAAAGAGAAAATGACGGCTGTCAAGAATCAGAATTTCGAAAAGGCAGCAAGTTTCCGCGACAGGGAAAAGGACCTTCTTGAAGCTATTGATCAGGAAAAGAAAAAATGGGAAAAAGAGCTGTCCGTCAACAGAGAGACCGTCGATGCTGAAAAAGTGGCTGAGGTTGTTGCTATGATGACAGGTGTCCCTGTTCAGAGAATTGCCCAGACTGAGGGTACAAGGCTTCTCAAGATGGCAGATGAACTCAGGGGAAGTGTTATTGGTCAGGATGAGGCTATTCAGAAGATCGTAAAATCTATACAGAGAAACAGAGCCGGACTTAAAGATCCGAATAAACCGATAGGAACCTTCATATTCCTCGGACCTACCGGTGTTGGAAAAACACAACTTGCAAAGGTGCTGGCCAAGTTCCTGTTTGATACGACAGATAATCTTGTGAGGATCGATATGAGCGAATACATGGAGAAATTTTCTGTATCACGCCTCGTCGGAGCACCTCCCGGATATGTAGGCTATGAGGAAGGCGGACAACTGACCGAAAAGGTCAGAAGAAAACCATATTCTGTCGTTCTCCTTGATGAAATAGAAAAAGCTCATCCGGATGTCTTCCATATTCTCCTTCAGGTACTTGATGAAGGTCAGCTTACAGACAGTCTGGGAAGACGTGTGGACTTCAGGAATACTATAGTTATACTTACTTCGAATATCGGAACCAGGCAGATCTCGGAATTTGGTCACGGAATAGGTTTTGATACCCAGGCAAAAAAGACTACACGTGATGAACAGACGAAGAGTATTCTTCAGAAAGCGCTTCAGAAAACATTTGCTCCTGAGTTCCTGAACAGGATCGATGATATAATTATATTTAACTCACTTGAAAAAGAAGATATTGACAAGATCATCGACCTTGAGCTTCAGGGATTGTATGACAGGGTGAAATCACTTGGCTATCAGCTCAAAATAGCTACTGCAGCCAGAGATTTTATTGCCGACAGGGGATTTGATGCAACATATGGAGCCCGTCCCTTAAAAAGAGCAATTCAGAAATATCTTGAAGATCCGATGGCCGAGGTGCTTATAAAAGAGGGTCCGGGTGACGGTGATATTATAAATGTTGGTTTTAACAGCACCAAATCTGAAATAAGGATAAAAATACATAAAAAGAAGGAGGGGCAGGAAGAATCGGAGGATATGCCTTCGGAGGAGTAACCGGCTCAGACCGGTTCTCCTAACAGATCAAATTCTGCGGAATCGACAATCTGAATGTTATAGAAATTGCCGGGCGACAGGTCATAGCGGACCGGGATGAGGACCTCCTGGTCGACATCCGGACTGTCATATTCAGTACGGCCGCAGTAATACTCATCTTCATTTCTGTCAATCACCACTTTTAAGACTTTTCCCTTTAATGACTCGTTCTTTTCAGCAGAAATGGTCTGCTGTATTTCCATAAGCTCTGATACCCTTGATTCTTTAACATCATCCGGAACGTCATCCTTATAATTAAGGTATGAATATGTATCTTCTTCATGTGAATAAGCGAACACCCCAAGTCTGTCGAACCTGAATTCACTGATAAAACTTTTAAGTTCCAGATAATCATTTTCTGTTTCTCCCGGATGCCCGGCAATCAGTGTTGTCCTGAAGGCAGCATCAGGAAGCTGATCCTTCAGGTGATAAAGGAGCTCTTCGGCATCTCTCCTTCCATATGATCTTTTCATCATTTTCAGCATATTATCGGATATATGCTGGATGGGAATATCTATATATTTACATATTTGCGGGTAGTCACGTATCTGACGTAAAAGAACTTCGGGAAATCCGGCTGGATAGAGATAATGAAGCCTGATCCATTTAAAGGAGTTCAGCTTCAGGAGTTCTTCCAGGAGGTCAGGCAGTTTGTTTTTCCTGTACAGATCGAGTCCGTAATAACTGAGATCCTGTGCTATAAGTATAAGTTCCTTTACACCTGAATCAGCAAGTCCGGCTGCTTCTTTTACCAGCTCCTCAACCGGTCTTGAGATATATTTGCCCCTGATCAGGGGTATTGCACAGAAGGCACAGGTTCTGTCGCACCCTTCTGATAACTTCAGATATGCATAATGTCCGGGACTTGTGAGGATTCTTTCTGTAAGCAGACTATTCTTATAACTGACACCGGTTTCCTCAAGGATGTCCATTATATTGTTGACCCCGAAGTACTTATCTACTTCAGGTATCTCGGCAATAAGTTGTTCTTTATATCTTTCAGAAAGGCATCCCATTACGTAAAGGTTTTTAATATTGCCTTTCTCCTTTGCTCTGACAAATTTCAGGATTGTGTCTATACTTTCTTCCTTTGCATCGCCGATGAATCCGCAGGTGTTTATTATAACGGTATCTGCACCGGAATTATCCCGGTCCCATGTAACGTAAAAACCGCCTTCAGAAAGCTGCCGGAGCAGTTTCTCCGAATCAACTGTGTTTTTTGAACAACCCAGGGTTACTATATTTATCTTTTTGTTTTTCATCATGATAAATTCAATTTATCCCGGTTAAATAATCATTTATTTCATCCGGGATTATTTGAAGCGATGTAAACATGTGCAGCAAATCAGGTACTGAAAAGTGAATCTACAAATTCACTTCGGTTGAATATCTGGAGGTCTTCCATTCTTTCGCCTATACCTATATATTTAACAGGGATTTTCAGCTGGTGTGAAATTCCTATAACGACTCCTCCTTTAGCGGTACCATCAAGTTTTGTGATTGCCAGCGCTGTGACATTTGTTACCGAGGTGAACTGTTTTGCCTGTTCAAATGCATTTTGACCTGTCGATCCGTCGAGCACGAGCAGTACCTCGTGTGGTGCGCCGGGCATTACTTTATCCATGACCCTTCTTATTTTGGAAAGTTCATTCATCAGGTTGATCTTATTATGAAGCCTTCCGGCGGTATCGATAATGACCACATCATAATCACCCGCAACTGCAGATCTGACGGTATCAAATGCAACGGAAGCCGGATCCGAACCCATCTGTTGCTTTATAACAGAAACCCCTGCCCTGTCAGCCCAAATCTGCAGCTGGTCGATAGCTGCAGCCCTGAATGTATCGGCTGCGCCCAGAAGTACTTTTTTTCCGGCATTTCTGTAGTTATAAGCAAGTTTGGCAATTGTGGTCGTTTTTCCTGAACCATTGACCCCCACAACCATTATCACATATGGTTTTTTTGAAGGCGGAACTGAAAAATCAGGATCTCCTTCCGCTGAATTATCCTCCAGAAGAGACACGATCTCTTCTTTCAGAATTGTATTCAGTTCACTTGTATTTAAGTATTTATCTTTTGCAACCCTGGCTTCGATCCTGTCAATTATCTGCAGTGTGGTTTCAACACCGACGTCGGAAGATACAAGGACTTCCTCGAGATTGTCGAGAACCTCATCATCAACTCTCGATTTGCCAATAACTGCCCTGGAGAGTCTTACGAATACATTTTCTCTTGTTTTCTGAAGGCCCTTGTTAAGATTTTCCTTATTTTCTCTTGTAAAAAACCGGGGAAACGCCATTTCTGATGTAATGATTAACAAATATAAAAAAAGCTCTCTTCAGCTGGGAAGAAAGCTTTAATATCTTACAGTAAACAACCCGGGTTATTTCTTGTTGAAAAAGTCACGAACATGATCATTATGTACAATCTCCTCGCGGAACTGATAAGCTCCTGTTTTATCGGATTTTGTCATTTTGATGCATTTGGTGAACACCTTACCTGAACCCGTCTTTAACGATGCTACAACTTTCTTTGCCATGGTTTGATGTTTTTATTTTACTTCCCTGTGGAGTGTATATTTCTTCATTATCGGATTATATTTCATCCTCTCCAGTCTGTCGGGAGTATTTTTCCTGTTCTTTGTAGTAATATATCTCGATGTTCCCGGCAGTCCGCTCTGCTTGTGCTCGGTGCATTCCAGAATTACCTGCTGCCTGTTTCCTTTTGCTTTCTTTGCCATCTTTTATACTTTTAGTAATTCGTGATGTAACCTTTTTCCTTTGCTTCTTTCAGAGCTGTCGGAAGTCCTTTCTTGCTGATGAGCCTTATTCCTGCTGCAGAAACAGTAAGTGAAACCCACCTTTTCTCTTCAGGCAGAAAATATCTTTTTTCAAAAAGATTAGGATGAAATTTCCTCTTAGTTCTTCTTTTTGAATGCGATACGTTATTTCCGACCAACGCTCTCTTCCCCGTAACCTGACAAATCTTTGACATTGATTCCTGTTTTTACTTCAATTCTAAATAGCTTTTAAAAACGAAGCGCAAAATACGTGATTTTTATCTGATTAACCAAATTTTTTATCTGTTTTTTAACAGATGATTGAAGGATTTGGTATTTACTGCCTGATTATCTGTAATCTCAGAAGGTTAAGTGCGGCATTTGAAAACCTTAGTATATTCTGAATGCGTTCAGAGCCGTATATATATTTTTCTGCAATAGTTCCTTTATCAGAAGATACGGCGATCCAGACCATTCCTACAGGTTTTGAATCAGTTCCGCCGTCAGGACCTGCAATCCCCGATGTCGCTACCGAGAAGTCAGTTCCCATCAGTTTCCTGGCCCCTGAGGCCATTTGTTCCACCACCTGCCTGCTTACAGCACCGTATTTTCTGATCAGATCATCCGGAACTCCAAGCAGATGCTTCTTTACTGAATTATCATAGGCAATCACAGATCCCTTATAATATTCAGAACTGCCCGCAATACTTGTGATCATCTCTGCAATTTTACCACCGGTACAGCTTTCAGCGGTCGATACGGTCTTTTCCCTTTCCCTGAGCATTTCTCCGGTTATCTTTTCAAGAGATTTTTCATCTTCACCATAAATCAGTTCAGGTATTGTCCTGTAAAGTTTTTTGACCTGTTCAACAATAATTCCGGTAAGCAAATCCCTGTCTGTTCCTTTGGCTGTAAGCCTTAGTTTAATTACACCTGATGACGGCAGGTAAGCAAGACTTATTTCTCCCGGCAATTCTTTTTCAAAACCTGAAAGCATTTCTGCAAGACGGGCTTCGGGAGCTCCATATGTCATTATATTTTTGTGTATTATAACCTGTGATGTAAACCTTTCCTTTAGCATTGGTAATATGTGTTCAGTCATCATATATTTCATTTCGAAAGGGACCCCGGGCATAAAAATGAACATGGTTTTGTCTTTTTCGAAAAGCATACCCGGGGCAGTACCTCTCTCATTTTGAA
>JAKQPD010000263.1 GCA_029564935.1 Bacteroidota bacterium | reverse complement strand
AAAATGATTGTCTCTGAAATAACAGATTTCCTCCATAGCTTCCGACCGGTAAGGCTGGATGAAATGAACCATATCAGGCTTATGGATCGCATCGATTCAATAACGGATCACCGCTTGCCGCTATCCTTAAGGAATGTAATGTCCATTTAACAGGATTCAGCAAGTATTGTATCGGCACAGCTCTGTTGAGCAATAATCCAAAAAAAAATATGTTGAAACCTAAGCTACTACTAATTAACAAGATAGAAAATGAATTTCGCGGAAATAATGAATCCTGGAGGTTTTCCGGACGAAATGATAAAGTTTATTAAAGTCCCTGATTTTCTTGAACTCGTACTGAGGTTTACTTTCAATATTGCAGTAATTTTTGTTCTCATAAGACTGCTTTACTATCCAACTGCAAGAAGGAAAGATTATCTTTTTACCTATAAATCCGTATCTTTCTTCGGAGTTGTTCTTGCCTGTAAACAAAGATCCTGAGGATTTTATCGATAAAACAAGATATACCGCCGGAGTGGAATATAAAATCTCAAAGAAACATGCTGTTGAATTTGAATATATTCATCAGCGCCATCATTTCCCCAAAGAGAGATACGAGAATATTCTTTCATTAAACTATATATTAAAGTTTTAAGAATATGAAGAAATGTGTTCTATTCATAACAGGTGCAATAGTTTCCCTGATGCTGATTATCACGGCATGCGAGGAAATATCAGATAATAAAAACAATGATCCGGTTATTGAAGAATCTTCCGATTATATTTGGGATGAGGCAAAGGCAATTCAGGTTTCACTAAATGGAAATTCAATTGCAGTTGATCCTTCTGCCGGAAGTGTGTCAGGAGGAAAACTGACTATCAATTCCTCAGGAACATATTTACTGAGCGGATCATTATCTGACGGGCAAATTATAGTCGATACTGAAGACGAGGAAATTGTAAGGCTCGTCCTTAACGGCGTCAACATCAACTGTTCAAATAATGCGCCTTTATATATTAAGGAAGCAAAAAAAGCGGTTATCATTATCGGGGAGGACACAGAAAACTGTTTTACGGACGGAACAACCTATGCAACTTCAGAAAAAGAGCCTAATGCGGCAATCTTCAGTAATTCGTATCTTGCGGTTCATGGCAGGGGATCTCTTACTGTAAATGGTAATTTCAATGATGGCATTTCAGGCGATGATGGCCTCATTATTAACAGCGGCAAAATAACTGTAAACGCAGTTGATGACGGCATCCGGGGAAAAGATTTTCTTATAATCAGGGATTGTAACTTAAATATAAATTCAGATGGAGATGGCCTGGTATCCGATAATGAAGACAATCCTGAAAAAGGCTATATTATAATCGATAAAGGAATAATGAGTATTACGTCCACAGGTGACGGAATAAGTGCATATACAGGACTGATAATAAATGACGGGACTTTTACAATAAAAACAATCGGAGGGAACTCCAAATCGGAGGAGGGCCCGCCAATCCCTCCCGGTGGAGGAGGTACAGCAGGCGGCTACAATGGCACAATATCGGCTAAAGGTCTGAAAGGCCTTTCAGAAGTGATCATAAAGACAGGAGAATTTATTATCAACACTGCAGATGACGGCATCCATTCAAACGGAAAAGTCACTATTGAAAAGGGAACATTTACAATTGCAAGCGGTGATGATGCAATTCATGCCGATGCTTCAGTCACCGTAAACAGTGGTACTATAAATATTTCGGGGGTCCTATGAGGGTATTGAAAGTGCCCTGATAAATGTAACCGGAGGAGAAATCAATATGATGACATCAGATGATGGTTTCAATGCCACAAAGGGAACAAAAACCGAAGCCAATGACGGCAGTTCAATAAATATAGACGGGGGATCTATAGCCGTAAACTGTACCAAAGGCGATGGTCTTGACAGTAATGGTGATATCACAATTAATTCCGGAACTGTGATAGTCCACGGACCTCAGTCACAACCTGAAGTAGGTTTTGATGTTAACGGTACATTCAGAATAAATGGAGGATTCTTTGTTGCCACCGGGCCAAATTCAGGCAACATGATTGAAGTTCCGGCTACATCTTCCACACAGTTCTCTGTAAGGATTACTTTCCAGTCAGGGCTTCTCCCTTCGTCACTTTTTCATATCGAAGATTCCGGTGGTAAAAATATAATTACTTTTAAGCCTGCCAGAAGTATTTATTATATAGTTGTATCAACTCCGGCATTTATCAGCGGTTCCTCATACTCAATTTATACCGGAGGTACAACAACTGGCATAAATGCAAACGGAATTTATAACGATGGAGTTTATTCAGGAGGTACCCTGAGAAAAACATTCACCGTTTCAGGCAAAGTAACTGGC
>JAKQPD010000261.1 GCA_029564935.1 Bacteroidota bacterium | reverse complement strand
GAATACTTTTCATAAAGCAGATCGAAAGCTTCAACATCTCCTTTTTGAAGTCTTTTTACCAGTTCAGTATCTTCGGAATATTGGTCCAAGGGAAGTTGTTTTTGTAAAAATAGACTAAAATCTTTTATCAGAATAATTTTTAACAGAATTCCTGGATAAGAGGTCAGCTGTTATGATTAATCATCTCGTTAAATCCGATTTAGAATCTCAGGCAGCCTGTGAATCAGATAGAATGGGATATTAATTAGAAGGATTTTCTTTCCTTTACTTGTATAAAGTGTATTTTTAGAAAAAGGAGATGACCATATTCTAACTGCATAATCATGAGGCGCTGAATCCATGTAAAGATGCAGAGATAGTAACCTTGAGCCTTCTCCGGACTTAATCTCAACAGGAATCAATAGGCCGTTCCAGGAATAAATGATATCTATTTCAGCGTTTGAGTTTTTAGCTTCCCTTACCCAAAAAGACCTTCTGGCTATAATATTTTTATCTTGTGCGAGTAACTCCTGAGCGGTAATATGTTCAGCAACAACCCCCCTCCAGGTACTTGTGATATCTTTAGCGCCAAATATCTCTTTTTGAATTCCTGCCATGAAGTTAACTATACCGGTATCAAGCCAGAGCAGACGGGGCGACTTTTTTATGTCAGGGATTACCGGAAGGCTTGACTTTGTTATCGGGTAAACAAGTTCAATAAGTAACGCTTTTTCAAGCGTTCTGAAAGCTTCTCCCATTTCCCGGGAACGATAGTCTGAAGATCCGAATCTCTCGAATTTAATTCTTTGTCCTGCAAAGAAAAAACCGGTTCGCAGAATATGCCTGATATGCTGAACCATGGTTGTGTTACGGCCGTATTTTTCCACATCATCATTAAAACCAGTCAGAAGGTTCCCGAAAACAGGGTTAATCGAAAGGATATCACGGGTTTCAGCATATTTTGATATCACTTCAGGCATTCCTCCTATAAGGGCATATCGATTAAAATGATCCATCAGCTTTTTATGCGCAAAGTCAGGAATCTCTGTTTTTTCAAGAAGACTAACAGATTGTTCCTCATGAAGTGCATTCAGATATTCGATGAATGAAAATGGCCGTAAATATAGATATTCTACCCTGCCTACCGGAAATGATATCTGTTTATCCATAAGGGATTCAAGAAGTGATCCTGCAGCAATTAAATATATTTCAGGCGCCTCTTCATAAAAGTATCTGAGGTATCCTACAGCTGCTGCAGAATTTTGAATCTCATCAATAAAGATCAGTGTCCTTTTATTATTGCGGATATTACCGGAATAGTAGAATATTGCTGATAAAAGTTCCTGAAACGACAGGTTTGATTCAAATATTAGTCTTTGCTCTGCTTTCTCAAGATCCATCTCGATAAAACAGTCAAATATTTTACCAAAAGTATTTATCAGAGTCGTCTTGCCAACTTGTCTGGCTCCCCTTAAGACCAATGGCTTTCTATCAGGTTTGGAAGCCCATTGTTCAAGAGCTGTAATCAATTGTCTTTTAAACATTGTTTTGTCATGAATCCAATGCTAAATTTAATAAATATTGTAATAAAACCAACCCATTAACAAGTTTTTTTTGTAATAAAACCAATTTGTATTTTAATATTTTTCAGATTTAGGTATAATGAAAACTATTTATTGATTAGCAGACTCAATCTCTTCAACCATGATCTGATAATTGCGTAATGTGAGTTCTGAAATATCTCTTCCATACGGTGATGCAGATGGCATCAGAACAAATCCCCTTCCTTCACCCGAAATACCGTCAGCAATTGATTTCTTTACAATCTCCCTGAACATCTTTTCCGGCATATTTTCTATATCGGAAATTTCTATATTCCCAAAAAGCACCATCTGTCTGCCATATTTTTCCCTGAGCCATCCCAATTCAACATCCCCATGTGGAGGAGGCTCAACAGGATCAATTCCATCTGCTCCCATTTTGACCAGATAATCCATTATGTTCCTGATGCATCCGTGTGAATGGATCCGGACAAATCCGCCATGATCCTTAATCATTTTCACCATCGGACCGGTATGTCTTACAACATATTCATCAAAGAGATAAGGCGGGAGAAATGGTTCGGTAATATACTCCGGTCCATAAATTCTCCATAGCCTGCCGGGAAATTCAATCGCCACTTTTTCAGTACGTTTATACAGATACTCTGCATGCTTCTCCATTAGTTTATGGCACAGAGTCTTTTCTGTAAGGGCAAAAATGATGAAGGTTTCCAGGTTGAAAAGTGAAGCAACTGCACATACGGGATCCTCGGTATCAACCAGGATTATACCTTTATCTCCAAGCTTTTTTTCCTCTTTTTCAAGGTGATCAATTCTGATACTCTCTTCAAATATTTCATCCGGAAGCTGAAGGAATAGCTTCACATCCTCAGTGTTCTTGAGTAAAGGCTCTGTGATCCAAACAGTATCTATTTCCCTGTCACGACGGGATGTGCTGGTAAGTGATTTATTGCCAATATTATATATCAGTCTGGTGAAGCGGCTGTTTCCTTCTTCCCAGGTTTTTTCACCGACATACCGTTCTCTTAAAATGGTTTTACTTCCAGCCCAGGAAAGATGCGATTGTGCTCTGACAGGGCTTACCATTCTAATTATATCGGTATGATCTTCCGCCAGTTTCAATAATGGCTGCCATGAGGGTGAATTGTAGATATTGTATAGATCAGGATCATCCGGGCATACGGAAAATCCTCCGATCTCATAAAAGCTTACAGGCGGACGGTCGACATTCCTGCCTTCAAGGGTTGCTATCAGCCGTTCACGCTTTGTCACTATCCAAAGCAAAATAAGGTTTATTTGTCTGCCATTTTCCCCTTGTGAAATCCGGGAAGGGTACAGGAGCATTTTTTTCAATTGAAATGCCTGACAGTTCAACTATTGCCGTCATGACGGCAGAATCATAAACATCGATGGGAGTGGGGCCTTCCGATCTTACTGCATTGATGAACTGGTTAAGCATGACATAATCAGTTCCTCCATGGGATTGCGAAGAAAGATCTTTCTGCCACCATTTATGATTATATTTTTCCTCGTAGGGTTTCCAGGGTTCCCACTGATGGTACTCCGGACTGATATCAGTAAGATATATCATGCCTTTTTCTTCGTAGTAAACACCTAAGGTTCCCTGAAGCATCCAGCGATTTGAATAAGGCCTGGGTAATTGCATATCATAATTAATTACCAGTGTTTTACCCATTTTTGTCCTGAGGGTTGAAGTTACAATATCACCCTGTTTGTAAGTGAGATTGGCATTCGGATGGTCATTGCCGAACTTCCTTTTAAAGTATGCATTGATACCTTTTGAAGCTGAATCTCTCGAATATATTTCTTCGAATGCATCACCACGGTTTATATCCAGCCAGCTTATAACGGGTCCAACAGAATGGGTCGGATACTGGTCCCTGTTATATTTACGGAGATAATCCGCCGGCCAACGGTCCAGTCCGGTTTTACTGTCAAAGAACCAGTGGTCTATACAATCGTGGGAATGGGCACAGTGACAATGAACAATTTCTCCCAGCATTCCCAGCCTTTTCATATTGAGAAGAGCCAGGTTATCCTGCCTGAAGCTCCAGTTCTCGAGCATCATGCAGGGGATACCGGTCTTCTCGGATGTCTCAACCAGTTTCCATGTATCATCAACTGTCAGTGCGGCAGGAACTTCACTGCCCGGGTAAATCTTATGTTCCATTGCATCGACAGCAATTGAGGAATGGGAATCCCAGTATGTGGCAATTATCACGGCATCAAGATCTTCCTTGTCCAGCATCTTTTTGTAGGCGTTCATATCTCCAAAATATACAGAGGGAGGTTTTCTTCCGTTCTTCTCACAGATGGAAGCTGCATTTTTTGCCCTATCCTCAAAGAGATCACAAACGGCAATAATTTCAACTCCCTCAATGGTTAACAGATTACTTACATGAGATGTGCCCCTGTTCCCGGTACCGATCACTCCGACCTTAACGGGCCGTACCTGATTCCCGGCACCGATTAGCTTTTCTGCTGATATGCCTATCCCGGCAGCAGCCAGGGATCCTGTTCTGATGAAATCTCTTCTTGATACTTTTTGCATTTTGTCTGAATTTGACGGTAAGGTAAAAAAAAGAACGTTAATTTCACAGTCGAAAAATTATTTGATTTCCGAAGAACTTACTGGTATATCCGTTTTGAGGTTTTTAATTAAATGGCAGAGGAAATTGTATTTAAAATAACAACTTAATATATGTATAACACTCTAATATACAATGGTATTGATCCCGGAAAGGTCCGTAAACAGTTTGATCGGACAGTTGACCAGCTTACCAGGGGTGATTTTGCAGCGGCAGAAGTAAAGAAAATGGCCGGGACAGATTTCTACCGGGCAAAAATTGATTATGAAAACCGTCTGTTATTCAAATTTGGATGTCACAATAATCAGACCTGCCTGCTGGTACTTGAGATCATTTTTAAACATGATTACGGTAAATCCAGGTTTCTTCGCGGATATGATTTTGACGAGTCCAAACTGATTCCGGTCAAGGGTCATAATGACATAGCGGCAGGAGACATTTTACCGCTTATATATGTAAACAGGCGCCACAGGCATTTCCATCTGCTGGATAAAGTTTTGTCATTTGACGACGATCAGGCGGAAATACTTGCATTATCTCTGCCACAGATCATTATAGGTTCTGCAGGGAGCGGAAAGACTGTTTTGGTGCTTGAAAAAATTAAAGCGCTCAGAGGAAAAGTATTGTATATAACCCTGTCGCCTTTCCTGGCTGAAAATTCGGCACGATTGTTTTACTCAAATAATTATGAGAATGAAGATCTGGATGTAGATTTTCTATCTTACCGGGAATTTATTGAGACTCTTCATATGCCTGAAGGAAGAGAAATGGATTTTAAAACTTTCGAATCGTGGTTTGAAAGAAATAAACAGTCATCAGGATTAAAAGATGCCCATAAAACCTTTGAAGAGTTCAGGGGAGTAATTACAGGCCTTGACATTTCAAAAGAATACCTGTCCTCTGAAGATTACCTGGCATTGGGAGTCAAGCAATCCATTTATCTGATTAACGAAAGAGAAACGGTGTACAGGTTTTTCAGGAAGTATCTGAATTACCTGAAAGAGAATAATTATTATGACATAAATATACTTTCACATCACCTGCTCACTGAATGTACTCCTTTGTATAATTATATTATTGTTGATGAAATTCAGGATTTCACAAATATTCAGTTGCAAATAATTTTAAAGTCCCTGCTGAAACCTTTAAATTTTATGCTCTGTGGTGACTCAAACCAGGTGGTTTACCCCAATTTCTTTTCATGGTCACATCTTAAAAGCATGTTTTATCAAAGCAACGATGTTAAAAGAAGTGAAACAAAAATATTACATGTCAATTATCGTAACAGTCAGTCCATTTCAGGACTTGCCAATAATCTGCTTAAGATCAAGAATGCAAGGTTCGGTTCAATTGATAAGGAGAGTAATTATCTTGTAAATACTATTTCTGAGATAAAAGGGGAAGTGGTTTTCATTGAAAACAAAGGAAATAACCTCAGCGATCTGGCCAGAAAAACGCGTCTTTCGGTAAAATATGCAGTACTGGTACTGAGGTTCGAAGATAAGGCGAAAGCTAGAAACCTGTTTCAGACCCCATTATTATTTTCAGTGCAGGAGTCTAAAGGACTTGAATATGAAAATATAATTATCTGGAATTTCATTTCAGATAATTCAGCCGAGTATAATGCTATTTGTGATGGTGTAGATCATAACGATCTTATGGGTAATGAACTGGATTATTCGAGGGGGAAGGATAAAACAGACAAATCACATGATGTGTACAAGTTTTATATCAACTCGTTGTATGTAGCAGTAACCCGTGCCGAAAAGAATATTTTTATTGTAGAACAGACGAAAGCTCACAAGCTGATCAGACTGGCAGGAATATCAGAAATAGCAGATACACATAATATTAAGGAAGATATATCGTCAGCAGACGAATGGAAAAAGGAAGCCCGGCGGCTTGAAATGCAGGGGAAGAACGAACAGGCAGATGCCATCCGGAATAATATCCTGACAGTTCAAAAACCGGCATGGGAACCAATGACTTTCGAACTTTATAAGACAGTGAAGAAAGAGGCGCTGAATCCGGAACTTTTCAACAAAAAAGCAAAGGACAGGCTTTTTGATTTCGCTCTCGTGTACAACCAGTCACTTATAATGGAGAAACTGGCTGAGCTGAAATATAAAAGAGCAGAAAAATATGAAAGTGAACGTGGATCGATCTTCAGGAAATATTATCAGTACTACAGGGAGGATAATATTAAAATGATCATCCCCTCAGTTAATAAGTATGGTATAGATTATCGTGATATACATAATTTTACGCCATTACATGCTGCAGTTTATTCGGGTGCTGTGAATATTACAAAAACACTTCTCAGCTCAGGAGCCAATCCTTCTTTATTCAATACTTTCAATAAAACACCTGTTCAGATAGCGTTCGAACAGGCATTTGTCTCACCCGATTATGCAAAGAATAAACTGGGGAAGATCTACCCTCTGCTGCTCACTGATTCAATGAAGATACTGGCTTACGGACGTTTAATAAAGCTTGATTCACATAGCATTGAATATCTGCTGATAAACTTATTTCTCGCCATTCAGTCGGTTGTTTTGTTAAAAAAAGAATTTTTCCATACTATGGGAATAAAAATGGATGATATCCTCGGAAGCATTCAAAATTTTTCAGAAGCGGTTCTTCCGGCTTACCGTAAGAAGCGGGAGTATTTATCGGCAATCTTTGCCAAACATGAGATTGACAGCAATAATCCCTATAATAAGAAATTATTTAAAAGAATATCGAGGGGAAGCTATCTTCTCAATCAGGATTTGCAAATAATGTACAGTGATAACTGGATTCCTGTAAAGAGTATTATTGAAAACCAGGATGTATCGGCTGAAGAAATCAGAGAACATTCTTTTGCAAAACAGAAAAAAATATACGACGAATATCAGAAAAAGATAGAAGAGGCAAAGAAAAGAAGAGACAGGAACAGGGACAGGTGGCGGTGGTAAATCATACTTAAAAACCCCTCCGTCTTTATGAAAATACCAATCATTCTGAGCGTAACGAAGTGAAGCGAAGAATCCTTCCGGACAGACTTAACGAACTTCTTTGCCAGTAGGAATAGGGTATTTTAAATAATTATTAATTCTTCCCTTTAAATATGGTTGCAAACAATGTCAGAACGTTTTCTACAATATGTTCACTTTCAACAGGAATTTTAAGATATGTTTTACCATCTTTTTCATCTTTTTTAACAATAGATGAAACAAGCTGTTGTGTAGCTTCGGGACTGGAGAGAGTCTGGGTAAGTTTCCCTAAAAATGATAATCCGGACTGGATCAGATCAGCCGGTGCAGTGGTTTCTATCTGCCCTTTTGCCTGAGGTTCAGTCGGTTGTTTAACATCATCATCCCCTATAAAAGAAGGTGTCACTGAAGTTTCCGGTTGATTATCAGATTCTTCATCCGGAATGTTTGCATCATTTTCGACAAGTGTAGTATCTGTTTCCTTATTTTCAGAGGTATCTGAGAGGTCGGTTAATGATGTTTCCTTACCTATCATTTCTTCAACCGAATTCATGAGTATCCTGAATTTGCTGTCATCCAGGAATATGGCATTTTCTCCCTGGTCGAGGATACCTTCTGCCAGCCCCTTTTTAAAGCTGAGAACACCAAGCATCTTATGTTCAATCGTACCGGCCGACACCATATTGATCACTGAAACGTTCTTTTTCTGGCCAATACGATAGATGCGGGCAATACGCTGTTCTAACACAGCCGGATTCCATGGTATATCCAGATTGATAAGAAGCGAGGCAGCCTGAAGGTTAAGTCCCACACCTCCTGCATCAGTTGATAGAAAGATCCTGCACCCCGGGTCGTTGTTGAAATTTTCAAATAGTTTTCCGCGGTCAGAACCGGGCACTCCTCCATGCAGATACTGGTATTTAATATTCCGGTCATCCAGTTCCCCGGACACAATCCTGGTCATTCTTTCCCACTGACTGAATATAACAACCTTTTCGTCTCCTTCTGCAAATACCTTCCCAAGTATATCCATCAGCTCACCTATTTTTGAATCATTCCGTGTTTCCTGATCGATTATAAAAGTACTGTCACAAACCATCCTCATTATGTTGAGAAAAATCATAAGGTTCTGACGATCTTTTTCATTCAGGAAACCCTGTCTGCGCCACTTCATTATCAGTTTTGCCACATGGTATTTGTATTCCTCATGAATCGCACTCTGTGGTTCAGTCATTGTGACAAATAATACTTTATCCATACGTTCGGGTAACTGGAGAAGTACATCCTTCTTACGCCGGCGTATCATGGTATCGGATAAAACAGCGCCGATTTTATTAAGATCCCTGTAGCCTATAACTTTTCCTTTTTCATCGGCAATCCTGTGTTCGTGCATAAACCGGTAGAAAGGACCAAGGGTATAAGGATTGGTAAACTGGACAATTGAATATAATTCCTCGAGTTTGTTCTCAAGGGGGGTACCTGTCAATACAAAAGAATAAGGTGATCTGAGTGTTTTTATATGTCTCGATATTTTTGTCTTGAAATTCTTAATGCGCTGAGCCTCATCTAAAATAACAATATCAGGTGATACATCGCTGATCTGGCTGATATCGTTTATGGCTGTATTATATGAAACGATCTTATAAAAATACTCGTTCTGATATTGAATAATTCTTTTTGTATATACACCTTCTATTACCCAGGCCTGCTGGTCCGTAAATTTCTCGATTTCTGATTTCCACTGATATTTTAGTGAGGTGGGACAAATAATAAAAGCTGATGCGGCACCTGTTTCCTTTCTCAGCAGTTCAGCAGCTGCGATTGCCTGAACTGTTTTTCCAAGGCCCATATCATCGGCAATAATACATCTGCCTTTTTCAGCAGCAAAACATATTCCTTCTTTCTGGTATGGATATAATTCGGCCTTTATAAGTTTGCTGAAGACGCCATTGCTTATTTGTAAACGATATTTTTCATAAACCAGCCTGGATCGTTTCTGATCCTCCCGTTTCTCAATTATAAATGAAAGCGCATCCGGATAGCATCTGAAACTACTGTTAATTGCTTTACCTTCACTGATAATATCATTGAATGATTCGTAAGAACTTTCCGTAAGCACCATGTTACTGTCAAAATATTTGCCGGCCAGGGCCCTGAATTCCTCCACATTATCTGAGCCAATCCTTATTTTGACTTTGCGTTTACCTCTGTAATCCAGAAATACTGATGTGTAGGCGCGATTATACCCTTTATCCAGGAGGCGGCTTTTATTGAGAACTTTATCTATATACCGGAATACTCCTTCAATATGTTTGCATGTACCCAGGCCATTTGTTTTAAAGTCACCACATTCACAAAAATTAGCGCTGTTATCCTTGCTTCTTATTGAAACTTTATACGACAGACCGGTCTCCGGATTGGTTACATCATAATCAGAAAATACCGGATGTGCACCCATGTTCCTGATTTTAAAATAATGTGTCTCGGCATATTGTTTCCTGAGAGCATATTGCCATTCTTCAATTGTCAGGTCTTCTGGTTTTCTCAGATAAGATACATTCTTATAACGAAGGTTTACTTTATCAAGGTTCATGGTTTTTTTTGATCAAAAATATAGTACGTAAGGATTCAGATTCTGAAACAGCCATCCGAGTTTTACATTAGTTATAAACAGGGTATCAACAGGCGGGAAAGAAGTAACCTGAAGTGTTTTGCAGATAAAGGACCGGGTGCATAATTTCCGGTAAAAATCCGGATTATTTCATGAACGGCTGCAATAGTGTCACAATTTCATTATGACCGTTATTCCTGGCAAATGTCAGTGCATTATCACCATCGATATCCTTTAGCCGGGGATCGGCTTTGAAGGTCAGAAGGATTTTAGCAACTTCTGTCTGTCCCTCAGCAGCCGCGTACATAAGTGCAGTGAAATGTTCCTCTTTATCAGCCAGATTCGGGTCAGCCTGGTTTTTCAAAAGTAACCTTACAGATTCCGGGTAGGGTCCCGATGATGCGAACATAAGGGCGGTTCTCCCGTAATGATCAGTCAGGTCGACCATTGCACCTTTCCGGATCAAAGTTTCCATTATAGCTGTATGCCCGTTGAAGGCAGCATACATTAGTGCAGTACGGCCGTCCTCATCTTTTAAATTGACATCAACTCCTGAATTCAGAGCTTTTTCCAAATCCGCAGTTAATCCGTTCAGTGATGCATCATGAATTGATATTTTCGAAACAGGCCGGCTGCTGACAATGGGATTATCAGTCCTCTGTTCTTTTGCCCGTATTGCCTCTTTATTTATTTGCCTGCAACCTGTTAAAACCAAAGCAATAATAATCGGAAAAAATGCTAATACAAACCTGAATTTCATACACCCTGATTTTGCAAATCTACGATTTAATATTCTGTCTTTGTGCTTTTTGTCATAACCTTAATGCTCTTTGTGGTTAAATAAAAATGCCTGTTTAACCACAAAAGTCACGAAGTTCACACAAAGGTACACAAAGGGTAATTAAATAATTCTGTTGCATTGAAAAATACCTAATTTTGCAGTCATATTTTAAAATGATGTCTAAAAAACAGGATCCGGTATATTCACGAACAGTTGTTGAATTTGTGGCAGCTGCAAATGAGTTCTGCAAATACTCGGAACATGCATCCCGGATTAACGGAGGGGAACTACTCAGAATACTTCAGAGGCTCCTTCCGTTCCTGTATATCAAAGCTTCTCTTCTGCCATCATTGGAACCTGTTTTTGAAGATGGAAATGAAAAGTTTGTAACCGAAGCCGACTGGGAAAAAGTAAATGATGATTTCAGAATACAGTTCGGGACGGCTGACAGTTATCCCGATCTGGCTGAGGATAAGCTGAATAAAACAGAAAATATTGTACCGGCAAGCATTGCAGAAAATATGGCAGATATCTACCAGGATCTGAAAGATTTTCTTCTGTTATACCAGACGGGTACAACGGAGGTCATGAATGATGCAATTTGGGAATGCAGGATGAACTTTGAAAATATCTGGGGCCAGAAGCTCGTTAATTCACTGAGAGCTATTCACAGGTTCATCTATTCGGGAGAGGAAGCTGGACCTGTTGAAGATATTGATGATAAAAATGCAGAACGGGATACATCAGAATGGTTTATTTCAAAACGTCAGAAGGATTTCAGAGGGGATGGTGAATAATATTTACAGGGAAGAAATTTCCGCAGAAGAGCTGAAAGATTATGATCTTTCATGGTTTACCGGTAACATAATAGTGGTTGATAGTCAGGAAAAATTTGACGGGATAATATCAAAACTGTCGAAACAGAAGGTACTTGGTTTCGATACTGAAACCCGTCCTTCCTTCAGAAAAGGGCGGAAGAATAAAGTATCTCTCATTCAGCTCTCTACCGGGAATCTTGCATGCCTTTTCAGGATCAATAAGATCGGTATACCCGACAAACTGGCCGGTATTCTGGCCGATCCCGGAATTGTTAAGGCAGGTGTTGCGATACATGACGATGTCCGTTTTCTGAAGAATGTCAGGAAATTTGAACCTGATGGCTTCGTCGATCTTCAGAAATTTGTGAAGGAATTCGGAATAAAAAGTTCGGGACTGAAAAAGCTCTCGGCGATTGTACTTGGATTCAGGATATCAAAGCGGCAGCAGGTAACAGACTGGGAAGCTGCTGAACTTTCCGAGGCACAGCAGATCTATGCTGCAACTGATGCATGGGTCTGCTATGAGATTTACAGGAAACTTGTAAATGGTAAATAAAATAATCTCCGGGAATAAGTGAAAAATTCTTATTTAACCGCAAAGATCACAAAGATACCGCTAAGGACGCAATGTATGGTTATTGTAATTCAGACCTTTGCGTTCTTTGCGTAAAACCTTTGCGACCTTTGCGGTTAATGGATTTATGCTTTTAACACTTCCCATGTCGGGTTAAAATAATTGAATGTGCAAAGGGTAAAAATCATATTGAAATCCGGAAAGGATCAGTCAGTCAGAAGATTTCATCCATGGATATTCTCCGGAGCAATAAAAAAAATATATGGATCGCCGTCAGAGGGTGATCTTGTCAATGTTTATGACAATAAGGAAAATTTCCTTGCGGCAGGACATTATCAGCCGGGATCCATTGCTGTAAGAATACTTACATTCAGGGAGCTTGAACCTGATATTGAGTTTTTCCGGAAAAGAATTAAATCAGCCATCGATTTCAGAAAATCAACAGGACTGACTTTCAATGGAGAAACAAATGTATTCCGGCTTGTCCATGCAGAGGGCGATGACCTGCCAGGGCTGATAATAGATTATTACAACGGAATAGCTGTAATGCAATTTCATTCTGTTGGAATGTACAGATTAAGACAGGATTTTGCAGAGATTCTCAAGGATTTATGCGGCGATAATCTGACTGCAGTTTATGATAAGAGCGCGGAGACTATCCCTCATATGTCAGGTGTAAAACCTGTAAACGAGTACCTGTCAGGGAACCATGGACCTGCTGAAGTGACCGAAAATGGATTTAAGTTCAGGATTGACTGGAGCACGGGACAGAAGACCGGATTTTATATTGATCAGAGGGAAAACAGACAGCTTGTCGGGAAATATTCAAAGGGAAAATGCGTCCTTAATATGTTCGGATATACCGGCGGATTTTCAGTATATGCCATGAGGAATGCTGAAAGTGTACACACAGTCGACAGTTCAGGTCCTGCAATAGATATGGCAAACGAAAACATCAGATTGAATTTTGGTGATGATAAGAGGCATGAATCATTCAGAACAGATGCATTTTCTTTCCTCGAAAACATTAAGGATAAATACGATCTGATAATTCTCGATCCTCCGGCATTCGCCAAACACAATAATGTCCTGGCAAATGCATTGCAGGGATACAAGAGGTTGAATATTAAAGCAATAGAACAAATACGGCCAGGCGGGATCATATTTACTTTTTCATGTTCCCAGGTTGTATCAAAAGAGAATTTCAGGAAGTCTGTTTTCGCAGCTGCAGCCAATACCGGGCGAAGGGTAAGGATCCTTCATCAGCTGAGTCAGCCTCCTGATCATCCCGTTAATATCTACCATCCGGAGAGTGAGTATCTGAAGGGACTGGTGCTGTATGTGGAATAAAGGCGCAGAGGCACAGGGGCGCAAAGGTGCAATGGTACAAAGGTGCAAGGGTACAACGGCTGAAAAGCACTACTTCCTGAGGGATGCAAAAGAAGATATAAGTACATTTGGCCATGGATCGAACCATCGGACTGTCGAACCGTCGAAACGTCGAACCATCGGACCGTCGAACCTTTGAACCGTCGAACCGTCGGACCGTCGAACCGTCGAACCGTCGAACCATCGGACCGTCGAACCGTCGAACCAATAAATTATGAGTACAGATATAAATATTACTATTATTTCTAAGAATCTCGGGCTTCATGAGTGGCAGGTGGAAAATACTATCCGTTTGCTGGATGGTGGCGCAACTATCCCGTTCATTAGCAGATACCGGAAAGAGATGACAGGAAGCCTCGATGAGGTAAAGCTGCTTCATATCAGGGATGAATATCAACGGCTCAAAGATCTGGATGCCAGGAGGGAAAGTGTAATAAAATCAATTGAGGAACAGGAGAAAATGACTCCTGAACTGCTCCGGAAGATCGGAGATGTACAAACAATGGCAGAACTTGAAGATATCTACCTTCCGTTCAGACCAAAAAGAAGAACAAAAGCAACTGTTGCAAAGGAGAAAGGACTTGAACCTCTTGCCGGGATTGTTTTTGCTCAAAATGAATTGCATCCCGATCTGAAAGCTGAGGAATTTCTTTCTGAGGAAGTAAAAACTATTGAAGAAGCTCTTTCAGGTGCCTGCGATATTATAGCCGAATGGATAAATGAAGATGAGACTGCACGGAAGAGACTAAGACGTTTATTTGAGAAGGAAGCCGTGATCTATTCGAAAGTTATCAAGGGAAAGGAGACTGACGGGATAAAATACAGGGACTATTTTGAATGGTCAGAGCCGTTGAAAAAATGTCCGTCGCACAGATTATTGGCAATGCGAAGAGGGGAGGAGGAAGGTTTCCTGAAGCTTACGATTGAACCTGATGAAAAAAATGCTCTGGAAATCCTCAATTCATTATTCATTAAAAGCCGGAATGAATCGTCTGAACTTGTAGCAGGTGCAATAAAAGACAGCTGGAAGAGATTACTTTCTTCATCGATGGAAACCGAATTCAGAAATATTTCGAAAGAAAAAGCTGATGAGGAAGCAATTAAGGTCTTTTCGGATAATCTCCGTCAACTGCTTCTTGCATCCCCTCTCGGGGAAAAGAATGTCCTGGCTATCGATCCCGGATTCAGGACAGGATGTAAAATTGTTTGTCTCGACCGGCAGGGAAATCTTCTTCATAACGAAACTATTTACCCGCATCCTCCTCAGAACCAGACAGCTTTGTCGGTAAAGAAGATACTTACCCTCGTTAATGCATATAAAACTGAAGCAATCGCTATCGGTAACGGTACTGCAAGCAGGGAGACGGAGGATTTTATAAAGAACTATGTCAGGTTCCAGAATGATATCCAGGTCTTTGTTGTCAGTGAAGCAGGCGCATCGATATATTCAGCGAGCAAAGTTGCCAGGGATGAATTTCCTGATTATGATGTGACTGTAAGAGGTGCGGTATCAATTGGCCGGCGGCTGATGGATCCGCTTGCCGAGCTGGTCAAGATCGATCCGAAATCAATAGGAGTAGGGCAGTACCAACATGATGTCGATCAGAATAAGCTTCAGAATGCGCTTGATGAGGTTGTTGTAAGCTGTGTCAATGCTGTAGGTGTGGAGGTCAATACAGCCAGCAGTCATCTGCTGACATATGTATCAGGACTTGGACCGCAGCTTGCCCGGAATATTGTTGATTACAGGGCTGAAAACGGACCCTTCACATCGAGACAGGAACTGATGCAGGTGAAGAGGATGGGCGCAAAAGCCTTTGAACAGAGTGCGGGTTTCCTGCGTATCAGGAATGCCGATAACCCTCTGGACAGCAGTTCTGTTCACCCTGAAAGCTATCATGTGGTTGAAAAAATGGCGAAGGACCTGGGGTGCGATATAAAGGAACTGATAACAAATGACAGCAAACGGAAGGAGATCAGACTTGAAAAATATGTCACACCAGTTACAGGCCTGCCGACTCTTAAGGATATCATTGAAGAGCTTGCCAAACCCGGACGTGATCCGAGATCCAGAATTAAAGAATTCAGGTTTGCGGATATTCATGAGATGGAAGATCTGACCGAAGGGATGGTTGTTCCGGGTATCGTGACAAATATCACAAAATTCGGAGCCTTTGTCGATATAGGAATAAAACAGGACGGTCTGGTACATATCTCTAATCTCAGCAGAACATATATTACGGATCCCTCAACTGTTGTGAAAATGCATCAGCACGTTATGGTCAGGGTTATTTCGGTCGACCTTGACAGAAAACGAATCCAGTTGTCGATGAAGGATGTAGACCAGAAAAAACCGTAGCAACTCAATGCATGGTAATATTAATAAAACCAAAGGCTTCTGGGATTCACAGGTTCAGTACTGGGAACCGGCAAAGTGGGTTGC
>JAKQPD010000251.1 GCA_029564935.1 Bacteroidota bacterium | reverse complement strand
GCCTGCCTGAAACTCATGGTCATCTGGGAATAGCCACTCAGTGATAAAATTGATATTATTGTAATTATTATTATTCGTTGCATACTGTGGCTGTTAAGGAAATTCTTTCATTATTGACGGTTAAAGCTGAAATGCCCTTTTCATCAATTTCGATTTTGAATTCATATCCCGAAGTTCTCCGGCGGTTAAAATAATTTACCGACGATGAAGCTAAACGGATCCGGGTTGTCATCAGTTCATTGTCAATATATTCATATTTAAGGCTATATTCCGACCCTATAAATTTCAGGAACGGAGCCGTGAAATCCTGAAGAAATAACAAGAATCTGTTCGTAACAAGATTTAAAGGGAATTGGTCGGAAATCTTTACATCCCTGTAGAATCCGAGAGGGATTTTAAAAGCAGAGAGAAAAAAGAAATACAGGAGTGTATTTTTCTTTCCCTCATAATGGCGGAACATGAACAGGTTACCGTCATTAGAGAAATAAGCAATTGCCCCGGATGTGAGGCATTTAATAAAAGGTATGTTATATTCATTTGCATCCACTTCCCATCTGTGGATCTCTTTCTTCCCGTCTCTGATCAGTTCAAAGCAGAAATTTTTACCCGGTACAAGATCAAAGGCATTTGCAAGGAGTTCATTCGTTTGTATATTGGATACTGACCGGTTAAGTTCAGGTACTGAATAATTTTTCAGTTCAAAGCCATTCTCCTTAAGTTCCATGAAATAGCTCAGGGGATAATGCAGGGTATATGATCCTAAATAAGGCATTGTCTGGATCTGGAAATGAAGATGCGGGTATGGTGATCTTCCCGAGTTACCGCATTTGCCAATAACGCTGCCCTGTCTGACACGTTCACCCTGTCTGACAGTAATAGATCCCTGTCGGAGGTGACTTAATGAAGAATAAACATGCTTATTATGTCTTATTATGACTGTATTACCCCAGTTTTCCCTTATATTGGGCCTGCCGATAATATTATCCTCAATATTGTCGGTGACAGATTCAATGGTACCATCAGCAGGAGCAAGCACAGGTTTATTATAACAGAAATAATCCTCCGGCAGATCGCCCTTATCCTTAAATTGTTTCCCTTCCTGGTTATGAATGACAAAATCCAGGGCATGCCGCCATGAGCCTTTATGAGTGATAGAACCATCATATCCCTGTGACACAACCCATGTCCCGTAAAAAGGGAGTCTCATTGATACCATATCATACCTGAAACGTTCGGTATCATTCTCAAATGAATACAGGTTTTTTTCAGGAGAATTCTGCTGGATTACAACCTCTGCAAGTTTTTTTGAAGGTTTGATCCTGAATTTCAGAACATACAGGAATAAAAGAACTATCAGATTAAAAGGAAGTGCATAGACCGGAAGAGCTGCCGTTACAAAAAGGGAGTAAAGGCTTATAGATAATATAGCCACTATCGGGATAAGAAGAAGCGACCAGAGATAAGAGCGGATTGAAGGGATAATAAAAAATCCTCCGATGGCAATTGAGGTAAGAATATAATTGAACCCTATATAGCTGTAATTGATCTCGGTGATATCGGCACCCACGAAATCATAAAAGAAATATGCGGCAAAGAATCCCATCAGTGACAGAGTGAAGGAGATCCTTGAGACATATAATAGTCCGGCGGCAAGAATTATCCCGGACAACACATTATACTGAAATAATATTGCTCCGAGTGATATAAAATAAACTTTAAGTGGTTTTGCAATCGCGATATTGTTCCACCATTCATACAGCCTGACAAAGGGATCGCCACCCAGGGTATAGAGTTCATTTATTGTAAAGATACCCCTTTCGCTTATTGAAAGAAATGTCATGTTCCTTGTTGCAAGTGTCATTATCCATGCTCCAAGGACGAATGGCATGCTTAAAAATGGTAATGTATATTTACCTATTACACCATGGAGACTTACGGAAATAAAAAGGGTAAGGATTGAAGCGAGGAAAATAGTGACAAAGAGGACAGGGCCGGGAGAATAAAATATTCCGAGACTTAAACCGACCAGTAGACTATTGTACCCATAGATACCTTTCTTTATCACCTTCCTGTCCAGTCCCATCAATAAAGCCGTGATGTTTGCAACGATAACGGACAACATGCCTGCAAGTCCGGCATAAATATCTGCAAATGAAACCAGGATGAGGATTATTGAGAATAATTTCTTATCTGAAAAGAATATCTGGGAATAGCTGTTGAGTATTCCTGTGCCACAGCCTTTAAGAAATTCTTTTATGGTTCCGGATTGCATTAAAGTGTTATAATAAATGATCGGGAAGGTTTTCCAATCCTGCCACTGTTTGCAGGTTTTCCGATTCCCGGATTACATGAAGTTTATTCTTTTGATCTATCAGAACTATTTTAGGTCTGTAAGTAATGAATTGCATCCACTGGGTCATGTTATAAGCACCTACTCTTTTAATAACAAAATTATCTCCCTTCTTCAGCAGGGGGAAAGCAATGGCATTACGTACCACGTCGATATTCATGCACAGTGGTCCGTAAATTGTTGTTTCTTCGAGATGATCCGATGTCGGTTTTGCAGGATGAAGTTCATGATCATACCAGAAAGAGGTGAAAAGCATATTGACACCGGTATCTGTGATTGTTGATCTCCTGCCGTCAGCGAGACGTTTATTTGCAAGCACCGTACCGATCAGATAACCTGCCTCGTCGATGAGTGCCCGTCCTGTTTCAAGTATAAGCATTGGCAATTTGGAAGGATTTATTTCCGAATTAACCAGAGCTGATGTAATTGCTTCGGCATATTCATCAAATCCGGGTACTACGTCACGGCCCTGGTAATATGCTCCCTTCAGGGTATTTTTTGATGCAAACCCGCCGCCGATATCAATATATTTGACGGCTTTATTATGCTTCTTATCTGTCCTGTAAGCAAGATCTGCAAGCTTTGACATTGCGATCCTGTAAGCATCGGTTGAAAGTATATAGGTTCCTATATGAGTGTGCAAGCCCACAAGTTCAAGATTGCCGTCCATCATTATCCTGTTGATGGCATCCCAGGCCTCGCCATTCTCATAGTTGAAACCGAACCTGTCCCACATAGGATAAATGCCAGTGTCCATATTTACCCTTATCGCGACTTTTGCTTTTTTCCCGATTCTTTTTGTCAGACTGATTATCGTATAGAGTTCGTCGAAATGATCAATATGAATGAATGAATCGTTTTCGATAGCGGTAATTATCTCTTCATCCGATTTCCCCGGACCGTTAAATATTATTTGTGAGCCAGGGACATTATTTTTAACAGCTTTCTCATATTCAAAACCCGACACCACTTCGGCCCATGATCCTTCCTGGTGAAATATCCTGCAGACTGAATCGAGGTAATTTGTTTTATATGACCATGCGAACTGAACTTTCGGATATCTTGTTTCGAAGGCTCTTTTTGCTTCCCTGAAAGTTTCACGGATACTTTTTTCGGAAATCACAAAAACAGGAGATCCGTACTGTTTTACTATATCTGCAACAGATGTATTTTCAATATGGGTAACAGGATCAGTCTGGACGCTCATTCCGAATTTTGAAGGCATCCCTGCCCTGATCTTTTTTATCAATGGTCTTTCAAATGGCTTTTTCATTGGAAATATGATTTTTA
>JAKQPD010000243.1 GCA_029564935.1 Bacteroidota bacterium | reverse complement strand
ATTGCCGGTACAAGTGAAAGCAATGTTTTAAAAGAAGTCTGGTCTGATTTGAAAAGCAGATCAGTTGTAATATCTTCTTCCGGCATCTCGACCCATCCGGTAAAATCTATTTTAAGGTCATTAATTGTAAGGTAATTCTCCCGGAAAGTGAACCTGTAAGTATCAAGGTTTGCAAGGAGATCCAGCTCACCGTCGGCTTTTGCCCTGTTGAGGTATTTTATTCCTTCCATTATGAAGTTCACATCCCCGGAATTAAGCTTTATCTTAAGGTCGGTTTCACTGCCTGTCATATCGCCTGAAAGTTCAAAGTTCAGGTCATTTATTATCGCTTTCATATCGGAAGTCTCGTCATTATATACAAATGAGCTGTTTGTGAAAGCTACTTTTTTCAATAATATCTTCATGGCTGAAGAAGTTGTATCAACCTCCAACGCTTCAACAGAGGAAGTATCTTTTGAAATTGCGTCCCAGTTAAAAGATCCGTCCTTAAGGTACCTGGCAGTAACAAGGGCTTTATCAGCGACGACAGATCTTACTTCATAACCCGATTTTTTAAACAGGCTGGGCAGGTTAAAAACGAGATCGAAGGAATTAACTGCTGCCAGTGTATCATTTTCGAATTTTCCGATTCCCACAACCGATAAACCATCAAGTCCGAATGAAAGGTTTGGGAAATTCCGGAAGAAGCTCAGCTTATAATTCCTGAAATCGACTTTTGCATTTAATGATTCATTGATTACCTCTTCGACTTTGGTTTTAATCTTTTCTTTAAATATTACGGGAACAGTAAACAACAGGATCAGGATAAGTAGAATGAGTCCTGAAAGGGAAAATGAGATGATTTTTACAATTCTCTTCATTGGATAAATAATTTATGATATCATCAGAAATGTATGCGGTGTTGACGGGTTAAAGGTAGCAAATTCCCGTCAAATTGCTACATAAACGGATAATGGAGTTTGGAGTTTGGAGTACTTAAAGTATTTAAAGTACTTAGAGTATTTAGAGTTGAAGAAAGGACATCGAAACACGTCACCAGGCACTGTGATAATAAACTTTAAGTACTTTAAGTACTCTAAATACTCTAAATACTTTCTTAAAAATTTCTTATATTTGCAGCCACGCGAAACATGGTCCCGTAGCTTAACTGAATAGAGCATCTGACTACGGATCAGAAGGTTGGGGGTTTGAGTCCCTTCGGGATCACATGAATGAAGTGCAATTCAATTGTTAATCAATGAATTGCACTTTTTCATGTGATAAATTCCCACTTATTTTTATCAAAGTTAAAAATGTCTTTGAGTGCATCTGTTTATTCAATCCTCATATCACATATGAATTCTTAATGCGGGATGCTGTGTTTTAACAGATCAGTTTGCAGATATTTCTGCAAAACGCCGGTTCAGTCTTCAATGTATTCCTTCATTCTGCGTGAAAGATATTGAGGATAGGTTTCCGTTACGGAGATGTTTTTATTTTCCTTTTCTATGCAGTCATAAATGAATTCACCTTCAGTAAATATTTTCTCTTTACAGATACCATAGCCATGATAGGCAAAAATGAATCCAATAATGCAATAAGCATTCTCTAAGGAAAGGTTTTCCTTATCAGTCAATTCTTTCAGGACTTCAGCTGCAACCTGTCTGATTATCTCTTTGTCATAAGGATTCTGTAATTTGAAAAGGTTATTCTCACTCAGCAGCAATTTATAAAGCTTATCAATGATCTTTGAATTCTTTACGGTAACTTGTTTATTCCGTGATTCAAAACGAACCGATATAAGAGGTTCCGGAGCCTTTTCAAAATCAATAACTTTTATTTCTTCCTCAAAATATGAACCCGTACCAAATGCGTAAACAACATAACGTATCAGGTGATTGATCTTCTCTCTTGTCAGTCCGTACCCTTTGGACAGTCTTTCAGCAAGACTCCATTCATTATTATCGTCATTTGAATTTATCCCTGTTTTCCCATCCCAGGTTGCAAGTGGTTTAAAGGGAATAGTCAACAATCCTTTTGGTTGATTTTCATTGAATTCATACTCTTTTTTCATCAGCTGTTTATGTTTGAAGGTTTACACTATTCTGCCTCCGGTCCTGAAAGCAAGGCCATTATTCATTCATGTTCTGACCATTAACTAAATATGTACTTATTCGGAATCCGGATTGTATCAATTACCTGATACGAAATTAATCTCTTAAGGTTGCATCCTGTTGATATCTCAGCGCCGGCTGTTAATAACAGTTTAATATGTAAAAGTTGTGTGGAATGAAATATTTATATATATTTACAACTGATAAAAGGGAACTGAAAGTTTTTATGAGTTTGATTTTTTGACCTGATTTGGGAGTCGTCGTTGGCTGGTTTGAAACAGTCACCCTGATATTAATGTTCTTGCTGCAATGATAGTCGCGGAGGCCGGCATCTTAATGGGTTTAAGTTATCATGGTTTTAGGTTTTTTCATTTCTCCTCTTCTGCCGGCCTTTTCTCTTAAATATCAATACATTATAATTTTTTTTGATTTTTTTTTAAAAAAACCCTCATTTTGAGGGTAACAATTTGCTGCCTATTCGGATTAAACGGTTGCTGAATCAGGGCGGCATAACCTGCTTTGAAGTTTTCACTTCGCAAATAGTTTTACTTCATATCTCCATGCCGCCCTTTTTTTTCATAAAAACCTATTTATCTGACTCATCGGTCTTTAGACCCAGCAGGACAGCCATATCTTTGATCTGCTTACGGATGTCGCCGGGTGTGGCGACTGTATGGATACCGTAATATGAAGGCATGAACTGATCCTGCAATTTTTTTACATCAACTTTTGCAATCACTTTTGCCGTACACATAATGTTATATATGTCTTCCCCTCCGGTGTAGATCTTATGACCATCTACAACATCACCTGTATGAAGCCTTATCTTACCATGAAGGGAATGCATCTCCCATATTGTAACAGGTTCTCCTGCAGGCCATTCTGCGGTCATTCCGGTTGAAGCACCGGGTTCGTCAGGTTTGTCCCTGACAGGACTTTCAGCATGTGGTCTGATTATATAAGGTAACCGCCTTTCATCTCCGTAAATATATACCGGGATACCACAATGCAATATTATTTCAACTGAATTGGCAGCATCATACATCACATCACCAAACATACTGTGTCTGCCGGTAAGTTTATATGCAATTATTTCACTGATAAGGAGGTCGGGGTAATTCTGGCAGACTGCCATTATTCCCCTTGGTTTAAATCCAAGCTCCAGCCCGACGCCCGGATTATATCGGTCCTTAAGCTGATCACCGGCAGCAACTGACCTTATATGGGTTGATACGGCATTGCATTTGTATTTTTCCCTGAGGGCATCATGAGCGAGATAGCCCCGGGCAGTTTTTACAATTTCATTCCTGTTCACCTCAACTCTTTGTGCATTTTTTATCCATTCATCTGCAATCCTTTCTGCTTCCCTCATATTTACTTTTGAACATGCTTCATAGAATTCCTCCGCTCCCACCCTTACAATCTCAACACCATATAATTCTTTCATTTTCTGGGTATAATTCAAATTATGATATTCGGGGAATGACTGATTTATGTCGCCACGGTAATTAACCTCAGCAATATTTTCATCGACACTGTTTGTCACCATCAGAATCCTTGTCTCAGCAAGTTCCTTTATGATCTTTATAAGTTTGATCTTATAAACCAGATCGTTGAACATTGAGTCTCTGACAGCCGGTGTACATGTATTCCTTCTGTCGAGTTGGGCATTCAGAATTTTTACTGCCTTATAATCAATACCTCCGGCAAGTACACTTCCTTCAGGAGCTTTGCCTGTTGCAAACAGGTTCCATGGATGCCCTGCATTAAATTCCCACAAATTATAAACTACTATCGTGGGTAAGCCTGTAAAAGCCAGCCTGTAATCGCCGTGCAGTTCACCTACCACAAGCATCCCGTGATAATTATCCTTGTTTTTTTCTATTTCAGTCAATCCATCCGGATTCGTACCCTTCCAGACAATAAAATCGATATCCGGACATGCTTTCTGAAGCATGCTTACAACCTGTTCATGGGTTGTGAATGTTTTTGGAGCTCCGCCCGATCCAGTACAACCGCAACCTCCGGATGTGAAAATTGTAAATATTTTTGTGTTACCACTTTGGGCAAATCCGGAAATGCATATTAGCAAAACCGCTGAAATGATTACATAAATCCGTTTCATGATAATAAATATTAAAATGTTAATAATTGCAGGTATATTCCTGAAATAAAGGAAATTATTAAATCCCTAACTATTTTTACCGTAAATGCAGATTCGCAAAATTTAGATACTGCTGCCAGTCATATAAAGTTACATCATGAACTCCTGTACGGATGTGATAGCCAATTTTACTGACAACCGGTGAATTGACTGCAGGCATCTGAATTGCAGGGAATCCTTTTCCGGTCAATAATTTATATACCGGTGATGCTGCCACACAGGACAGGAACTCACCTTTCGGATCAGCCCACTGATCCTCTTCGGCGCTTGCCACATAAACCGGACGTGGGGCAATCAATGCAAGCAGCTGATGCTGATCGACCGGCAGGAGATCTTCCCTTTCATTATATTTATTGAAATTTTCGCAGAACCAGTGAGGGAATGACCGGTTAATACTGCCGACAGTTTCTCCGAACACTCTTTTTGATAGGGCAGCACCACCGCATCCCGAATTATTTGAGATCACAGCTGCAAATCTTTTGTCAGTCGCTCCTGCCCATAAAGCAGTTTTCCCAAGTCGTGAATGACCCATAACTACAACCTTCTTTGAATCAACCGCAGGGATCTTCTCAAGGTAATCCATTGCTCTTGATAATCCCCAGGCCCAGGCAGCAATACTTCCCCATGAAGTGTTATCAGGATCTGAACCGTATAAACCGTGTACCCCGTTTTTAAATCCGTCATCAAAATCAGGATCGACATCTCCGTAGTAAATGGTTGCAAGACCATAGCCCCGTGAAATGATCTCTTTTACCTGCCAGCTTGAAGCATCCCTGCCCCTCTCCGATTCTTTTGCCTTATTATCCAGGATATTTGCTTCCTTATTATTTCTTACCCATGAGTTTGTAACAGCGATTCCCGGTTCGCTTGTCACAGTATGATTTCCACCGAAATTATAGCCAAGGAAAAGAGGGACCGGGCCGGACGATTTCGGCAGGTAAAGTAGCATTATCATATCCTGCTCTTTATCCTCTCTCTTCAGTGTGATCTTAATTTCTTTCCTGACAGCACCTCCATTTAAAGCGTTAATATCAGATGATAATTCTGAAGAAATAATTTCGCCGTCCCATTCAGGTGCAACACCATAAACCTCGTTTTCGAATATTTTAAGGATCTCTGACCGGCGTTTCTCCCATTGTTTTTTATTTCTCACTTTCGTGCCGTTATTAAAGATCAGCGGATCAGGAAGTGTGTATTCAGGTACTTTTGATTCATCGTAATTAACAACAAACCCCTGAGCGTAAAGTGAGGAAAGGGAAGCCGACAGCAACAAAATAAATATCAGTAAAGATTTGTTCTTCATAATAAGTCAGTTTTTATTTATTGGATTATTTCATTTAACCACAGAGCACAAAGGTTTACACTAAGAGCACAAAGGTTAATCACAGAGCACAAAACCTTATCTCTAGATGCCGTAACACCGTAACACCATAACACCCTAAAACCTTAACGCCATAATGCCTTAAAACCATAAGACCATAAAACCATAACACCTTAAAACCTTCTTCCTTTGTGCCATTGTGCCCCTGCGCCTCTGCGCCTTTCCAAAACCTACCTTCCAGCAACCTCGTAAATATTTGCCCCATATTCACCGGAAATCTCAACCTCAAATCCCTTTTCCATCAGCGTTTTTCCTGTTGCAGTAATTACTTCCTTTCCGTCGGGGGCCAGTCTGACAGTGTATTGTCCTGCCGGATCCAGATCGCTGAGCACAATTGTTCTTCTGATATCCCTGGCGCCCTGTTTGAATACTCCTATTATGCCTCCTGCTTTCGTTTCAGTGTTCAGTCTCATCCAGCCGTCCCACATGCCTTCTGCAGGTTCTCCGAATCCCGGAAGATCTTTCCTGAATGACATGTAATCATATTTATTCTGCATAGCCTGCATCCATATTGACCACTTTTTTATTTCGGCTCGTCTTGCCGGAGGGATTTTCCTTGGATCTCCAAGGACAATAGGAAGGCTTCCGATAAGTGATTTAAGACTGAATTCAAAGGTTTCCTCATTCATTTGCAGGTTCCCTATAACAAGGGAACTGGCGGGAACAGCCGGTGATCTCCACCACGCCAGATGTCTTACTCTCAGGGGACCGGCCGGAAAAGGTTGTTCGACATTTGACAGCCAGTTACCCTCGGCATGCCGGGCAATAGCATAATCCATAAGCTGAAGCTTGCCTGCAGTCTCAAAGGTACAGTCAATAAACAGGTCGGGCGCTGATTTGTGTAATTCATCAAAAAGCTTAAACAACCTTTGATAAATGACTATTAATGATTCGTTATGATCTTTATGGAACGGATGATCTGTTGCATAACAACCTGAAATAGCATCAGTATTCACATAGGCGCTGGTGGCAACTGCAAAATCGAGTTTGGCATATGCAAGCCCGTGATCATTCACGAGAGAAAGTATTTTATTCCTTATATAATCAACCCATCCGGTTCCGAAACAGAAAGTCACGAAATTTTTATTTGCAGATCCTTCATGAAGATTGCCGGGCTGACCGTCTGCACTTTTCGCAAACCATTCGGGATGGTCTTTATATACTTTTGCATCGGGAGTGGCTGATCCTATACTGATCCAAAGGCCCGGTTTCATCCCGAGAGACCTGATATAATCGAATGTTGGCTTCAGTCCGCCCGGAAATTTTTTCTCATCAACCTTCCAGTCACCGTAATTCTTTCCCCATCCGGCGTCAGATGATGCAGATCCTTCATTTACCTGCCACCCGTCATCAATAATAAACTCCTGTACACCGCATTCCGAAGCGGCCAGGGCCACATCGCGTACCAGAGAGTCACTTACAAATGTCCTGAAGGGATTCCATGTATTATAAACAAAAACCGGCTTTTTATCTGAGGAGATTATCCTGGTATTCATGTGCCGGACTATAAATTTGTTAACATCGCCGTTGATCACATCGAATCCGTTATCGGTACCTTTATAAAGGCAGATAAATATTCCCGGACTCTCCCACTCTTCGCCCGGTTCAAGCCACTTTCTGAAAGGAATACCCTGATCTGTATGAGTCAGTCCGGCTTCAAGATTATTCCCTCTTGTATGATAAGCCGTACGCTTCAGAGCACCGGGTGATTCATTTCCCACTGCAATGCCGCTTCTCCTTCCGGGATCGTGGACAACAACCACAGGATCATCCCAGTTTCCCACAAACGGACCGATATGCTTCATCCTTGCATAGTTATGATAAACCATAGCATGGACATATCCGATCCTTGTCTCAAGATCCTCGATGTTCAGATCTTCAATCTTCAGATCTTCCTTACCCGTGTTTTTAAAACCGATCCATTTCCTTACAATAGGTAGACCCGGATAAAGAAGGTAGTTTACTTCTATATGTATCTGAGACGAATTTTCTGGCTCCAGAATGATTTTTACTCCTTTCCCCTGCCCCGAATCATTAACTGGAGAAGATGAAATTATTCTCCAGCCGCTTCTTCCATCCATCGTCTTATCATTCAATGAAAATGAAAACTCCCTGCTTTCGCCAATGAAATTCTCTTTAATTCCGTTCTTTAACAAAGCGGAAGAAATGAACTTGTTCTCTTTTGTGGAAATTTCACGGCGGATGAATCCATTATCAAGGATTATTGAATTCTTATCTGCTTGATAATAAGTTTGTCCAAAAAAATCTATTGAACAGAACATTAAAATAATTCCAACGAAATACTTCATAACCAATACGTTATACTATTTGACCTTAGTGCTCTTAGTGTGAACTTTGTGTCCTTCGTGGTTAAGTGATTTCAGATCTAAACCACAAAGAAACTAAGGTACACTAAGTTGATATAACAGACTACATACTTTAAAATTGACTGGTAAGTTTTAACTACTATTCCTTCCCTCCGGTTCTGAACGGGACCTCTTCAACGTTTAATTCCGGAAATGATTTACTTAGTTCATCTTTGATGTTATTAAATTCCGGATCACCTGCCAGATTTTTCCATTCCATCGGATCATTAGTATGGTCGTAAAGCTCTTCGGAACCATCTTCATATCGTATATACCTCCATCGTTCGGACCTGATTGAATGCCGATTTCGACCCTTGGTGGTCAGGGTCGGGTAATCCCATTTTTCATTTACATTCCTGAGAAGCGGCACAATACTTCTGCCTTCATTTCCATGATTTGCAGTAATTCCGCAAAGTTCTGTCAGGGTGGGATATAGATCAATAAGATTTACAACTGCACCGCACCGTTGTCCGGGTAATGTAATACCTGGTACTTTTATTATCAGTGGCATGCGGCAGGATTCTTCCCATAATGTAAATTTCTTATATCTGAGTTTCTCTCCAAGATGCCAGCCATGATCGCCCCAGAGAACCACAATTGTATTATTGGCATATTTGCTTTTTGCCAGGGCATCCAGTACAACACCTACACAGGAGTCAGCATAGTTAATGCAGGCGAGATAAGCCTGAATTGCTTCCTTCTGCTTATTGTATTTTTTTACCGAGAAATAATTCTTCTGAGGCTGAAGGGCGGCAGAAGGAATATCATCATAATCATTTTCATTAACTACCGGAAGGATCAGGGTATCAGGATTGAATTTATCGAAGAATGGCTTCGGAACATGCCATGTCAGATGTGGCCGGAATATTCCGCAGGCAAGGAAAAATGGTTTAATATGATCCGTTGCAAGCTGGTTGGCCGCCCATCTCGCGTTAAGATAATCCGGTGTATTTTCAAATTCAGCATCTGTCGGGCCCCAGTCGAGGTTGGCATCCACTTCCCCCACAGGGATCCCGTTAACCATATAGCCATCCTGGCTGACCGTGTTGCCATAACTTCCCTCAATGGGGACATGCAGATCCCATGACTGCGGATCTGCCCAGGGACCGTTAGGTGTATGAAATATTTTTCCTCTTGCCAGACTATAATACCCGTTATTTGAAAACCATTTCGGAAGGGTGACGGCATCTTTCAACAGTTCAGAATCCCGCATAAAGCTTTCATTTTCATATATTCCGCTTGTTGAAGGTCTGTATCCTGTCATCAGGGCAACCCTCGACGGATTGCTCAGCGGTGCAGCACAATATGCCCTTTCAAACACTATCCCTTCTGATGCCAGCCTGTCCATGTTGGGAGTTTTAGCCTGAGGATGCCCTCCCAGAAATCCTGTCCAGTCATTAAGATCATCAATAGCTATGAACAGAACATTATAAGGCTGTTTCTGCTTTTCAGAAGATTTGTTACCACACGATGGCAAAAGACCTGCTAAGGCAGCGCCAATGAGAATAGTACCTGAATTTAGGTTAATAGAATTCATGGTCAGATCTTCACGAATATTTTATTTTTGTAGAGCCAGTAACAGACATACCAGAATCCAGCCCATATTCCCAGACTGGTCAGTATGCTTACTGTCAGCTCTCCTGTCCATGAAAACAGCAATCTGATAAAGGGACCTACCATTTTTTCGATAATATCACCTGTTCCAATATGGAAGAATATATATATAAATATACTGTTCATCCCGACAACGATAAAGAACCATGCGAATTTTGATAATTGCTTCTTAACGTCAATCAGCCAATAGCAGAAACAAAGAGCCAGGATGGTCCATCCGCCGCTTGCGAAAACGAATGAAGATGTAGCGATCTTTTTGATAATTGGAGTTATGTTCAGGAGATCGAGGCTATATCCTATTGCCAGGGCAGATACACCGGCAATAATAAGTATCCGTATCTTTTCCTTCGGACTTTTTTCACTCATAAGGAGCTTGCCGCAGAGCACACCCCAAACTGTATGTGCAGTGGTTGATACAAAATTTAGTGTAGCCCAGATGCTTGCTTTATTAACTCCTTCAATTATATTATTGAACCAGGCTCCAAGGTTTCTATACGGAACCCAGGGCTGATTAAATCCTTCTACAGGAAAGAACCTGTAAGCCAGATCGATGAAAAGAAGAATTGCCAGAGTAAAGATGATCTGGAACTTAAAGCTTTTATTTCTTATCAGGAATGCAACAATATATGTTACTGATAACTGAGCCAGCACATTCTGGAACCGGAAAACCAGGTGGTCAGCTTCAATAAAATACAAAGCCCATCCAAAGAATAACAGGAGGAAAGCTCTTTTGAAAGCATGCCGGTTGATCTTTGCCATGCTGTCACCCTTTCTTATCCTGTTGGCAACCGCAAAAGGGATGGCAACACCGACTATGAACATAAAGAAAGGCTGAATAAGGTCCCAGAAATGCAGTCCGTGCCATTCATGATGCTCCAGCTGGGTCCCGAGGAACTGAAAAAAGCCGCTGTCAATTTTCAGAAGCTTACCGTAGAGAAGTGAGGCTTCACCAGCCAGAAGGAACATTGTAAAACCACGGAAGAAATCAACCGATGTAATTCTTCCCGGCAGCGGAGAAAGTGGGGTCTGAGGGTTTGAGTTCATATCAGAATTGGTTAGGTTTGATCGTTTAAAAATATTTTAATCTGTTTTTCTGAATAATATTAATTGAGTAAGTCAAACTTAAGAATTTTTAAAATCATTATAACAGGCTAAACGAAAATAAAAAGCTGATTTTTCATTGGCTGAAGAGGCTATGCGAAAAGTCCTGATCTGCCCCGCCTCCCATAGCCGTCAACTTAAGGAATTAGGTAATACCATTACTGAATGTTATGTTTGGAGAATAAGCAAACAGTATGAATAATCCCAATACATCCGGGATAGATTGCAATTTCTTCTGTACCGGCTCTGAAAGAGCATTATATGAATAACCCCCAGTGCAACCGGGGGTTATTCATATCATCGCCGCTTTCGCGGCTATATATTCGAAAGGAGATCTTTGAGGCACCCTCAGAACTCAACGGCTATCAGTAGTGAACAAAGGCCATTTATTTATTATATTTACCCTGATATAAAGCTAATTTTATAAATCACTCATTAGAAATTTTAAACAGATGAAAAAACATAATCACTCCGGAATATCAGGATTGAAGGTATCTGTCCTGATACTAACAATATCTTTTTTATGGAGTTCCCCTGTCAGTTCCCAGATTAAGATCTATATAAATACAGATCTTGAAGGAATAAGCGGAGTTTTCAAATTCTCCCAGACAAGAGAAAAAGATACTCCCCTGAACATACAGGCATGTGAGTATTTCATGGGCGATCTTGCTGCAGTCATAAAAGGTTTGCGCGACGGAGGAGCGGATGAGATTGTGGTCCTTGACGGACACGGAACCCAGGCTGTACTCCCTCACCTTATGGTACCAGGAGCAACATATATAACCGGCACACCACGATATGGAGCAGGAAATCTTACTGACCTCGACTCCACATTTTCCGGTCAGGTTCTTCTTGGTTTTCATGCAATGATGGGCACACCTGATGGTGTATTGTGTCACACCCAGTCGTCAAGATCTGAGAACCGTTACTGGTACAATGGTGTAGAATCCGGAGAAATAGCGCAGAGTTCTGCTGTTGGAGGATATTTCGGTGTGCCGACAATAATGGTCACGGGAGATGTGGCAACATGCCGTGAAGCAAGAAAATTCCTGGGAGAAAACATAGTAACTGTTCCGACCAAGCGTGGCATTTCGAGGGAAGCTGCTGAGCTCTATCCTTTTGAGGAGACGAGGAAAGCTCTTTATGAAGGAGCAAAAAAAGCAGTGAGTATAATTAAATCATGCAAACCTTACACCCTTAAAACTCCAGTTCATATAAAAGAACAGCGGCTTAACCTGGATCCCTCACTGCCAAAACCAGTAGTTGTTACAAGAGAAGGTTATGCTGAAAATGCTCTTCAGATCTTTACCTGGAAATAATAATTTCATCCTCCTTATGAAAAAGAATATTCTGAGGGTATCATCTTCTGGACACTTAATCCCCGGGGATCTGCTGATGAAGCTGGTGAATGGGCAATGATAACTTTTCAGAATGAACCTTCAGAAAGACTAAGGGCAGCTTCAGAGGTTATTAACGTTCTGAATAAAGATTCAAACCTTACTGCTGAGGCTATCGGTAAATCCGGTGATGAAATAACAGCCATCCGAAATCACTATGGGAATGGTGAGGTGGTATGGATACCATCTATGATTGGTCTGGGAGCAAGAAGGGGAAGCAGTGAACCCTTATCAGGTTTTCTCAGGCAGGAACTGGAGAACAGCTCATCCGGAAGAAACATTAATAATAAGGTGGGATCAGGTAGTCGATCCGTGATTCTGTTGTCAAACGAGAAGGATTTCTCATTACGCCAAACCTTCGCAGGCTCAGTTTTGGCTTCCCTCCTGTGCCTCCCCTATACATCTGTCATCCCGAGCGCCAGCGAGGGATCTCATCGTTTTACTGCTTTGTTATTTAGATCAGAGCCATTATAATACGTTTTTTAATACGTTTTTTAATACGTAGATTATCCCTGCCCGTCCTGATTTCGGAACAAAACATTAAAACATGCTTGTTTTAAGGATATCAGAAATTATCCGCAGCTTACTAATGACACAAACTAAATGCCTGGAAATTTTGTTTTTAAACGTTAAAAAACGTTAAACAATTATTAATACAATTATTCTGTAGAAAAGTACTACATAACCAGTCTTTTAAGATTTATCTTTGGTAAACTGGTATTTACAAATGGAAGAGAATATCATTAATCTATGACAAAAATCTTTCGTAACATTTTATTTTTTGCACTGTCTGGTTGCTTTTTATCTTTCCTTATATACTAATTATTATTACTAACCAATCTGATTTATTTATGAAAAATTTCTTGATGATCTTGTTATTCCTGGCATCAGCGTCAGTTTTTGCCCAGCGAATTACGATTACAGGGACAGTCACGGATGAAGGAGGTAATCCGATGCCGGGAACGTCTGTCCAGGTTCAGGGAACAACAGTTGGTGCCATAACGGATGCTGAAGGCAGGTATTCGATTGATGTCGGAAACCGTAATGTCACTCTGGTGTTTTCATTTGTAGGCTTTGTAACACAGCAGGTGCCTGTGCAAAACAGATCGGTGGTTGATGTAACTCTCGAAGCAGAGGTTACGGGTCTTGATGAAGTTATTGTGGTCGGTTATGGCACTCAGAAAAAGAGTGATATTACCGGAACTGTTGCATCATTGCCCCAGGAGCGTCTGCAGATGGCTCCCAACCTTAATATCACCCAGGCCATAATGGGTGCTGTACCCGGAGTTATGATACAAACAAACACTGCCGGAGCTAATCCCGACCAGTCAATAATGATTAGGGGAAGAGCTTCTATTTCAGCTGATAACCAGCCCCTTATTGTTGTTGACGGAATTCCTTATGGCGGAAGTATGTCAGACATCAACCCTAAGGATATCGGCTCTGTGGAAATCCTGAAGGATGCTTCAGCAGCTGCAATTTACGGTTCCAGGGGCTCCAACGGGGTTATTCTTATAACAACAAAGGAAGGTTCATCTGGTAAGACAGTATTTTCCTATGACGGAAAATATGGCTTCAGCAAATTCATCAAGGAATATGATCTTCTGAACGGCGATGAGTTCTGGGAATTTAAAAATACGAGAGATCCGGCATATGTGTATCAGACAGAGATTGATAACCATAACGCAGGCGTATCAACAGACTGGATGGATCTTGCGCTGAGAACAGGTCAGACACAAGAGCATAATCTTTCAGTTTCCGGAGGTTTCAGGGATACGAAATTCTATATAGGCGCCGGTCTGACTGATCTCAAGGGAGTTGCAAGAGGCGACAATTTCCAGCGTATTACGACCAGGTTAAACATTGAAACCAAAATATTTGACTGGCTTGCCGTTGGAACAAGAACTCAGCTTAACTACGACGATGCCAGCGGACGGGACGTGAGCTGGTATGGAGCAATGATTGCCAATCCGCTCGGAAAAGCGTTTGATGAGAATGGCAATTACCTTATTTACCCGATCCCTGAAAATATAACAATTACCAACCCTTTGACTAACCTCGCTTATGACGACCTTGATAAATCATACCAGATACTTACCAACAATTATCTGAATGTTGATGTGCCTTTTATCAAGGGTCTTACATACAGGCTGAATACAGGTGTCAGAACAAGATTCACCGATGCAGCAAGATATGGAGGAGTTAATACATATAACGGATTCAGGACCCAGGGAGAGTCCAGATCGAGCAACTCGCTCAGCAGTAACCTGGTTCTTGAAAATATTTTTAATTACAATAAAACGCTCGGCGATCATACGATCTTCCTCACCGGACTATACAGTTATGAAACAAACACCAGTAAATCAAATTCACTGAGCGGAGAACAGTTCCCGAATGATTTCCTTTCCTGGTACGGAATTTCCCAGGCTTCTGTTCTGTATCCTTCCACTTCATACAGGAAATCTGTATTGGTTTCACAGATGTTCCGTGCCAATTACTCGTTTTCAAGCAGGTATCTAGCAACTTTCACAATCAGGCGTGACGGATTTTCAGGATTCGGAGAGGATACCAAATGGGGTATATTCCCGTCCTTTGCTATTGGGTGGAATATTTCAAATGAAAACTTCTTCCCTCTAAAGAATACCTTTAATACACTAAAGCTCAGGAGTTCTTACGGTCTCAACGGTAACCAGGCAATCAGTCCGTATTCTTCTCTTCCGAAGTTTAAAGTTGCCAGTATAATGTCGGGCAATACTGCTCAGATCGGGTATAAACCGATGGTACTGGGCGTTGCGGACCTGGGTTGGGAATCGGCCAGGACATTTAATTTAGGGCTGGATTTCGGACTGTTTAAGGACCGAATTACCGGGACTATCGACTGGTACAGGAAAAACACATTTGACCTGTTGCTCAACAGAAGCATATCGGTAATCCATGGATTGACTGAAAGCACAACCGATGACTGGGTTCATCCTGCTGTTACACAGAATATAGGAAAAACACGGAATACAGGATTTGAAATTTCAATTAATTCAAGAAATGTGGTTCAGCAAAAATTCCAGTGGATAACGAACGGGAACATTTCATTTAACAAAAATGAAATTGTTTCACTTTATGGCATTAAAGATCCGGTAACAGGAAAAGAAATGGATGATATCGCCAACAATTGGTTCATTGGTCAGCCCGTGCGGGTGAATTACGATTATGTGTGGGATGGTATCTGGCAGCTTGGCGAGGAATCAGCTGCAGCTGTTTATAATTCACAGCCCGGATACGTCAAATTGAAAGACCTTAACGGGGACCAGAAGATTGATGCTAATAATGATCGCCAGATCATTGGTCAGTTAGACCCGAAAATGTTATGGGGACTGACAAACACGCTGATATATGGTAACTTTTCATTCAGCTTCTTTTTCCATGGTATCACAGGAGTTACCGCACATAACGACAGGATGACTGACAGTGTCCAGGACGATCTTCGTTACAACACGATTAAGAAGGACTGGTGGACACCAACCAATCCAAGTACCACCTGGTATATGAACAAAAAGATGGCCAATGAGATGGCAGGACACGGTGCAACTCTGTATGAAAGCACGGATTTCATAAGGCTGAAGGATATCTCCCTTGCCTATGATCTTCCTAAGAACGCCATAAGCAGGATAGGCCTGAACAACGTGAAGGTTTATGTCTCCGGACGTAATCTTCTCACTTTTACCCAATGGAGCGGGCTGGATCCTGAACTGACGGATCAGGATTCCCAGAGGAATATTCCGATGCAGAAAGAGTTTATTTTCGGCCTGAACTTTGGATTTTAGAATGTGATAACATTAAAATCAAACATTATGAAAATATTAAACTATATTATCAGTGTTGTGCTGGTGATCATTTTACTGGCAGGCTGTTCAAAAGATGTCCTTGAGGAAAATCCACCCAACATTCTGTCAGGTCCGACAATACTCAAGGACTATAATGGATTTGAAGCAGCGATGAATGGACTTTACTACCTGGCCAGGTATGCCAGGTGGCAATCTGAAAAACTTGAAAATGCTCTTAACGGGGTTGATAACATGACCAGTAATGCCAGACGAAGTGATATTTTCTGGATGTGGACCACATCCAACAATCCTTCTGATGACGACCTTTTGGAGACCTGGCAATGGTTGTACGAGATAGTTAATGCCTCCAACACAATCCTCTACTATGCCGATCAGGATATCGACTGGAGAGGCGGTCCGGATACCCCGGAGAACAATAAGCTCAGAGTTGTTGCAGAAGCCCGTGCCATAAGGGGATGGGCGTACAGGCGGCTTGCCTACTCATGGGGCGATGTACCGCTGGTACTCACAATGCCTCAGGGTATAAAGACCGACTGGGAACGTACTCCTGTAGCTGAAGTCAGAAAAGCTATTATAAGTGATTATAAATTCGGCCAGCAGTATGTTCCGACGGAAGCATCACTGCAGGGCAGGATCACAAAAGGTGCTGTTCAGACCCTGCTGGCAGAAATGTATCTGACTATAGGTAAACCCGACAGTGCACTATACTGGTGCAACCAGGTTATTAACAATCCGGCTTACGCGCTTACAACTGAAAGGTATGGCGTACAACTGAGTGATCCGACCGGAAGCGCGTTCGGCGATATGTTCAAGGAAGGAAACCAGAACAGAGAGCAGGGCAACAAGGAAGCGCTCTGGGTATTCCAGTTCGAACTGTACAACAGTATTGACGAGCAGGGTCATCAACTGTCGCGCTCCACGGTAGGTACCTACAATAGCTGGAAAGTTAAGGGTACAGATGGTAAAGAAGTTGCCCCATTCCAGTATACTTTTGAAAGAGGAGGCAGGGGTAAATCATATTTTGCCCCGACAAAATGGTGGATAGACAGCTATGAAAAAAAGGATGACAGGGCCCAGAACTATATACTGCGTACATCCTTCAGGCTTCAGACTCAGGAAGAGAATAACAGAGGATACGAGGGTGTAAAACCATTACCGGCTGATAAACTGCCGGCAGGTTATAACTACGGAGACACTATCTGGCTCAAATGGGACAAGGAAATTACAGCTGACAGGTATAAAGTCAATGACTGGCCTTATTCAAGAAAAGGAGAAGGAACCAGCACAATAGATGTGCAGGCAGACTTCGCGTGGACTGATCAGATCTATATCAGACTGGCTGATACCTATCTCTTAAGAGCTGAAGCACAAATGAAACTTGGTCACCTGAATGAAGCGATGGCAGATATAAATGTAATCCGGGGAAGGTCACATGCAACACTGGTTACCGATCCTAATACAATCACCATTGATTATATTCTCGATGAACGCTCCCGGGAGCTCTTCATTGAAGAGGAGCGCAGGATGACATTGCTAAGGACCCGTAAATGGTATGAGAGAACAAAAGCGCATAACTTTTTCGGAGGAGAAAAGATCACCCTCCGTGATACAATCTTCCCGATACCGCAGGATGTTATCGATACCAACCTTACAAAAGAGTTTCCCCAGAACCCGGGATATTAATCATTGAAATTATCCCTGCAACACAACCTGCCTCTCTTATAAGGGAGGCAGTTTTTTTGTATTTTTGAGATTACTATGAGACAAGCAGTAATGACCTCACCCGGGATAATCGAATTCCGTGATGTTAGTGAGCCCGGACCACTGAAAAATAATGAAATATTATTAAGGATAAAGAAGATCGGCATCTGCGGATCGGATGTCCATGTATATAATGGTCACCATCCTGCAACTCCCTATCCGGTTATTCAGGGACATGAATTCTCAGCGGTTGTTGAAGCCATTGGTGAAAACGTCAGCAAAGTAAAACCGGGGATGAGAGTTACTGCCAGACCCCAGCTTGTATGCGGGAAATGTAATCCCTGCAAAAGAGGGCAGTATAATGTATGCCAGAACCTGAAGGTTCAGGGTTTTCAGGCTCCGGGAGTTGCACAGGAATTTTTTGTTGTTCCTGAAGACAGGGTAATCTCATTCCCTGAAAGCATGACATTTGAACAGGGCGCCATGATAGAACCGGCTGCTGTCGGTGCTCACGCGACAAACCGGATACCGGACCTGAAAGGTAAAAATATTGTCGTTTCGGGTGCAGGAACCATCGGCAACCTGGTGGCCCAGTTCGCAAAAGCCGGAGGAGCCGCCAAAGTACTTATAACGGACATCAGTGATCACAGGCTGAAAATTGCAGCCGGATGCGGAATAGAAGGGATACTGAATGTAAAGACCGGATCCCTGGAGGATAGTGTAAAATCATTCTTTGGTGAGGAGGGATTCCAGGCAGGATTTGAAGCAGCCGGGGTTGATTCATCTCTGGATGCACTGATGAAAAATATTGAGAAAGGCGGAGATATTATTATTCTTGGAGTTTATAGCCGGAATCCTGTTGTCAATATGTTTTATCTTGGGGAACATGAACTGAATGTTATGGGCTCACTGATGTACAGGCATGAAGATTATGAGACTGCAGTGGAGATGATATCTTCGGGTAAAATAATAACAGGACCACTGATCTCCGCAAACTTTTCGTTTGACCAGTATCAGGAAGCTTATAAATTCATCCTTGACAGCGGAGAAAAAAGCCTGAAAGTAATGATCGATCTATAAAATATTAAAATGAAAAGAACCAGCCTGCTGATCATAATCCTCGTAATGAGCATTATCCCGACATGGATCACTTCCTGTAATAGCGGTACAGACAAAGCCGGATCAACTTCAAATGTGAACAACAAATCAACGATTTCAGGATCATCAAAAGACCTGTCGGATATAAAGATAGGCTACAGCACTCCCTCACTGAACGCACCTTTTTATGTCGTGCTTACCCAGTCGGTGAAGAAATACGCGGAAAGCTACGGCATGAAATTTTCTTCTGCCGATGGTCAGGATGATATCATCAAACAGATAACATCAGTTGAAGATCTGATTGCTGCAGGTGTAAATGTACTGATCCTGAATCCCCTTGACCATAAAGCAATGGTTCCTGCCGTCAATGCTGCCGTAAAATCGGGAGTACCGGTATTTATAGTCGATAGCGCCATTGATCCTGAGGCAGAATACATTACTTCAGTTCAGGCAAATAATGAGGGTAACGGTGAATTGATAGGAGAATGGATTGTAAAGAAGACGGGCAGAACAAAAATCAAAGTTGCACTTATAAGCGGCAGTCAGGGCAATCCTGTCGGCAGGGAAAAAAGGCTTGGATTTATCCGTGGCTTTTGTGAAACCCAGTTAATGACTCAGGGAAATGTCGATCTTTCTATCGTATCGCAAGGCTGGGGCAACTGGACCAATAACGGAGGACTGAAAGCTATGGAAGACATACTTGTGGCTTACCCTGATATTAACCTTCTTGTGGCTGAGAATGATGCAATGGCTATGGGTGCAATGAAAGCTATTGATGAAGCCGGAAAATCAGCAGATATAACCATTGCCGGATTTGACGGGCAGAAGGAAGCTTATGAACTTATAAAGCAGGGAAAATTCGGCGCAACCGCTCTTAACAGTCCGGATGAACTCGCGAGGCTTGTTGTTGATGCGGTTGTCAGGTACCTTAACGGAGAAAAGCAGATAGATAAAATAATTTATACACCTGCGGTTCTGATTACAAAGGACAATGTGGACAAGTACTATGATCCGGATGCCATTTTCTGATATGTTAATGACTTTAATGTGTACAGAGTTGAATTAAGAAATATCTCCAAAAAATTCGGTGGGATTGCTGCCCTGAAGGATGTTACTTTTAAAGTTCTCCACGGAGAAATACATGCACTTGCCGGAGAAAACGGGGCTGGCAAATCAACCCTTGTAAAAATACTATCAGGAGCCCATACAAAAGACAGTGGCCAGATTTTTATCGACGGGTCCGAAGCGTTGATAAGGAATACCCAGGACAGTAAAAAACTCGGCATAGGTATAATTTACCAGGAATTTTCCCTGGTACCTGAATTATCAGTTGCAGAGAATATATTCCTGAATCAGCTTGGAACAGGTTTCCTGGTTAGATGGAATAAAATGAAAATTAAGGCGGAGGAATTGATCAACAGTATAGGGTTCGACATTAATCCTTCTCTCCGGGTCCGCGATCTCAGTATTGCACAACAGCAGGTTGTTGAAATAGCTAAAGCATTATCGGAGAAGGTCAGGATACTGATCCTTGATGAACCGTCTGCGGTGCTGGGTACCAGGGAAGTTCAGAAACTTTTTGACACACTTACAAAGCTTAAGAAAGATGGCGTTGCAGTTATTTATATATCACATCATATCGATGAGATATTTCAGATTGCGGACAGGATCACTGTTCTGAAAGACGGATCAACTGCAGGAAGCTTACTGGCGAGTGAGACCGATAAGAAATCAGTAATTAAAATGATGCTTGGCAGATCACTTGACACCATGTACCCATCTCACAACACTTTTTCAGGTAAAGAGATTTTAAGCATTGAAAATGTTTCAGATGGAGAAAAGGTAAATGGAGTTTCATTTAAGCTAAAAGAGGGAGAAATACTCGGAATTGCAGGCCTTGTGGGAAGCGGCAGGACCGAACTGGCAAGAGCCCTGTTTGCAGCTGATAAGATTAAAACGGGAAGGATTTTCCTGGCCGGGAAGGAGTTCCGGCAAAGATCACCGGGCAAAACAGTCCGGGCAGGTATCGGGATGGTTCCGGAAGACAGAAAACAACACGGAGTTATTCTTCCATTAACAATAAAAGAGAATATCAGCCTGACAAACTACAAAAGTATTTCAGACGTTTTTGGATTCATTAAAACCAAAAAGGAGAGAGAAAATACTATTGAACTTATAAGAAAGCTCTCAATAAAAGCTGAAGGTGAAAACCAGGAAACGCTTAAGTTGAGCGGAGGAAATCAGCAAAAAGTTGCACTGGCAAAATGGCTTAACCGCGATTGCAGGGTGCTTATAATTGATGAACCTACAAGAGGAATCGATGTCGGGTCAAAGGTCGAGATTTATGATCTGATTTTTGAACTTTCTAAAAAAGGTGTGGCGTTAATCGTAATTTCCTCAGAAACCCAGGAATTAACAGGTATCTGCGACCGGATACTTGTAATGAGAAAAGGGAAGATAAAAAGTGAATTGACAAGAAAGGAGTTTTCAGAAGAGGAAATTCTCCGCTTGTCCATTCTTGATTGATCCTTAAAAAAATGATTAAAACAGACAGAAAGATCAGTTTTCAAAGAGTGCTGCAATTCCTTGCAAAGCATAATACTGTAATAATTTTCATTGTTATGCTTGTGATTTCTGCAATTGTATCTGATGTATTTTTTACTTCCGCGAACTTATTCAACCTGATCAGACAGGTGACGCCTGTAGGTATTATAAGTATGGGAATGCTTCTTGTGATCCTGACCGGAGGAATAGATCTTTCCGTAGGTTCAATAGTGGCAATGACAGGCGTTCTCTGTGCAATTTTCACGAGTACGATGAGCCTTCCCGTTGCAATATTGCTGTCGCTTTCATGTGGTATTCTTACCGGGGCTGTTTCAGGTTACCTCATTTCAGTGCATAAAATGGCGCCATTTATTGTAACACTTGCACTGATGTCAATTGTGAGAGGGTCGGGATTTATTTTCTCCAAAGGCGCTCCGGTAACTGTCAGTGATAATGCTTCGGCGCTGACAGACTTTGGCAGCGGAAGCTTTCTGGGATTCCCGAACCCGGCTTATATTATGATCCTGACATTTATTCTTACGGCTGTTCTGCTGAAATATAATGTCTTCGGAAGGATCATCATAGCAATTGGAAGCAATGAAGAAGCCGTCAGACTTTCAGGGATAAAAGTAACTGCTTATAAATTAAGTGTATATATCATCTGCGGAGGTCTTTCCGCAATTGCCGGCATCATCACTACAGCAAGAACTTCAGTCGGCTCACCGGTAATGGGAGCCGGAATGGAACTCGATGTCATAGCAACAGTTGTGATAGGTGGTGCAAGTTTAAGCGGTGGAAAAGGAACTGCTGTAAATACCCTTCTTGGTGTGCTTATTCTTGGCATGATCGGAAATATAATGAACCTGATAAATATTCCGGCTTACAGCCAGCAGATAATCAAAGGCCTCATAATAATTATTGCTGTAATGCTTCAGAGGTTCCGGATAAAGGATAGCTGAATCCAGGATTGTGATTATGAAAATTATAAAGTTAAATTCTGCCGCACTTAAGCACCTTCCCGGGGAGGTTATAGTTCCCGCTTATGACAGGTCAGAAATAAAAACCGGCATTATTCATTTCGGTCCCGGCGCATTTCACAGGGCTCACCAGGCATATTACACTGACAAGATTCTTCAAAAGGACGGAATGAAAGGATGGGGTATCTGTGATGTCGGACTTCTTCATTCTGATAAAAAAATCATCAATACTCTGAAAGACCAGGACGGTTTATACACACTGTTAACAGCAGAACATGATGGTAGTCTGAAGGCAAGGATAACAGGTTCTATAGTCGGATACATCTTCGCTCCTGAAAATCCCGGTGCCGTCACTGACAAAATAGCCGGTCCTGATACCAGACTGATAACTCTTACTATTACCGAGGGAGGCTATAATTTCGACTCAAATACAGGTGATTTCCGGATGAATGAACCATTAATCCAATGGGATCTCTCCCATCCGGATGAGCCACGGACGGTTTTCGGATATCTTACCTGGGGACTAAAACTACGAAAAGATAAAGGAATACAAGGACTTACAATTCAATCCTGTGATAATATCCAGAAAAATGGCAACCTCCTGAAGAAGATGCTGCTTGAATTTGTCAGAGAAGCCGAACCTGCTCTGGAAGACTGGATCTGTGAGCATGTTACATTCCCAAACAGCATGGTCGACAGAATAACTCCCAGGACAACGCAGACTGATATTGACAGATTGAAATCGGTTTATGGCATTGAGGATAAGTGGCCGGTAGTCTGTGAACCTTTCATCCAATGGATTACCGAGGATAAATATTCAAACGGCAGACCTGAATGGGAATCTGTCGGGGTTAAGTTCGTAAATGATGTTGCTCCGTATGAAAAAATGAAGATCCGTCTGTTGAACGCAGGTCATTCATTGCTTGGATTCACAGGAGCCCTTTACGGATATACATATATCCATGAAACGGTTCACGACCAGCTTTTTGCAGCGCTTCTCAGAAAATTTATGGATACGGAAGTAACACCTGTTCTTGATGAAGTTCCCGATATAGACCTCGATAAATATAAAGATAGTCTTATTGAAAGGTTTGGTAATCATAATATCAGGGATCAGGTGGCACGTATCTGTCTCCAGAGCTCTGCCAAGATCCCGAAGTTTCTCATTCCGACGATAAGGGATCAGTTATCTGCCGGAGGCCCTGTGATGATTTCAGCATTGATAACAGCCGCATGGTGCAGATTTGCCGAAGGGATTGATGAACCGGGAAAAAGATATGAGGTTGAGGACGACATGAAAGATATACTAATTGAAAAAGCATTTCTCTCCCGCAGGGATAATCTGGCATTCCTCAGGATAGAATCAATTTTCGGAGATTTGATCAACTCAGAACCTTTTACTGAAGCATACACATTTTCCCTCAACAGCATCTACAGCAAAGGGATTGCCGAGACCGTAAGAATTATATTAAAAAACACCAAATAAGTGCAATGGGTACAAATACAGAACATAAAAACCCCAACCAGATAAAAACTCGTATGAAAAAGAACCTTTTATTATTTTTAAGTATCCTCCTAATTGTTGCCTGCCAGCAGAAAACAAAGACGATAACCAATGACCGGCGACAGCACTAAAATCAATGAAACCATAATTGATTCGCAGGATTCAATTCTTTTCAACATAATGAAAGATAATGTTGAGATCAGCGGCCTCAGGATCATTAATGGGGATCACCCGCTCAATATAATGGCAAAAGCAAGCATAAAAAACAATCTTTTCTCAGGTAATCTTGACGCAATGAGCTTTGAAGGTTCAGGCGGAGGATACGTTTGTCGATTTTGCTGAGTCAGTTATAAAGGAAGGAAATATCTTCTCAGCGGATCCATATATGGATAACATTACGTTCAAACCAGCTTCCAACAGTCAATGTATTGATGCCGGAAAACAAAATTATGTTCTTAATGGCAAGACATTAATAGAAGTTGATACAAAACATATATCAGGTTCTGCCCCGGATATAGGTGCTGTAGAAAATATTAAAAAATGATAAGTTCCTTTGGATAGTTAATTTTTACTATTTACTTATTAACTCTGCTTTAAGAGATTACAGAACAGATCGGTTTTTCAGCTTTTTACCCCGACCCTAAAGGGCATAGCCGTCAACCTAAGAAATGTTTAAATAACTAAAACTAATGTAATTATCTGAAATATAATTAAATAATTTTCCCCTCCTTTCAAAGGAGGGGAAAATTTTATACCCAAAACTTCTTAATTTGACGGCTATGCCATAAAGGGAGAAAGCTGAAAAACCGATCCGTTCCCTTTATGGATCAAGGGTAAAAACAGGACTTTTTTTCAAATCTGTCAAAGTAGAATTAAGAATTATACTAAGATCCAGACAGGACTATTTGTCCTTCAGGCACCTTACAGAGAAACCTATTCTTTTCAGGTTATCAAAACGGAATATTGTACTCTCTTCATGGAAAATGAACCTGAAAAAAGCCCTTTCAGGGTTAAGCTGAGTTGAAGACCACCAGTAAGCCCCGAAACCCAGATCGCGGAAGTTTCCATCATAATATCTGAGGCCTCCGGGAAGGGCATTGAAATTACTCATGTTTGAAGCGCCTGTATTCGGTCTCACCCAGCGGGATGTTCCGGCTTCTTTCATCCTGCCTCCTGCAACATCCGCTCCACCGAGGGAAGCTGCCAGGATATCCCATTCCGCATCAGACGGCACATGCCATCCGGCAGGGCATAATTTCCCCGTTCCGGCGGTGTATCCGTTATATAATGCACCATAAGATTTTTTATAAACTTCTTCATCATTATTGTACCAGCAGAATGAGGGTGAAGATAACGAAGTCCATATTAAGGAATCAGTCACAAGGCGAATTACCTTACCATCATTATACGTCGTAACTGAAAGGTTTTCTGCCATCCATGTCTGAGTTCCTATTGTGACAGTTTTATATTCATTCCCGTCAATATCTGTTAATGTACCAAATCCGGGAGTCTCAAATGAAACAATTTCACCATAGATCGTATCAGAAACAGTTATGGCAAAAGCGCGGGCAAAATATTCCGTTTCCGGCCGCAAACCTGAGATCGTAATAAAAAAATCTCCCGGGCCTCCCCCGCTTTTTTCATTATTATCCACGGGTGATGGCGTTGGATCTGTGCTCCAGCAAATACCCCTGGATACGACAATACCGGGTTTTGTTGCATCAACCTTTCCGCCGGTAACAGCACCGGATTGGGTTAAATTTCTTACCTCAAGGGTAGAAACGGAAATTTGTTCCGGCGTATTTCTGCAGGCAATGACCAATAACAGAAGGCAAATACAAACCAAAAACGAGACACGGATATGAAGGATTTGTTTCATTTTTTACGGATCTTATCTTTCCCGCAGGGAATTAATTGATAAAACCTGTTCCACAATATTTCTATTTCCAGCTATAACCGGAAAATTCTCTTTTATCAGGTCCTTACCAATAGAAAAATGAATGTCGTTCCCATTGATATTTTTCATTACTCCGCCGGCTTCGGAAATTATTAATCCGAGACCCGAGATATCCCAGACCTTCGTGAAAAGATTCAATACTCCGCCGAATTTTCCCTCTGCAACATACAGGAAATCGACAAGCGAATTTGTTGATCTGATATTTCTGGAATGCTGTGCAATAAATTTATAGGTCTCGAGACCTCTGTTCAGAAAATCCTGATCTTCAGTATAATCAACGCAAAATGCAAATAAAGAATCCTTCAGTGATTTATCTGCCGGTAATGAAAAAGGATTGTCATTTTTTACGGCACCTTTACCCTTTTCAGCAAAAAACAGATCCTCGGTTATGGGAAGATATGCTCCTGCCATTTCCGGCTGATTTCCTCTGAAAAGTGTGATCAGCACCCCGAACCATGGGATCCCTGATGCAAAATTTGATGTACCGTCGAGAGGATCAATTATCCATGTATATTCCGACTTGTTATCAATAAAACCACATTCTTCCGACAGGATATTATGTGAAGGAAATTCTGACCTGATAATATCGACAATCAACTTCTCACTTCCAAGATCAGCTTCTGTAACAATACTGCTTTGTGACTCTTTTTGTATGGCAGTAACAGGATTATTGAAAAAATCAAGCAGTAATAAGCCTGCATCCTTAAGGATATTTTTCAAAATTTCTTTCATCAAATTACATATTCAGTTCGTTATTTCATGAATTAATGCATTTCCGGTACACAGGTTCCGAGTCCTCCAATATAATAGTTAAACTGAACATTCGGGTGATCAGCAAGTAATGACATCGGAACGGCGCTGTCAGTGATTCTTTTGCTTATCATAAGGGCGGTCAGTCGTTGTCCGAAGGCATTATCATGAGTGCCTGCATGCCATATTGATACCTTTTCAGCCATCCAGGTCTGTACAGGACCAACAGTCAATGCCTGTACCGGAACACCGGTTACCACCCCTCCCCCGCTGGTTCTGGCATTCTGCATGCATGTTATGGGATGAAGATCCACTACCCTTGTTGTAAGTTTCCTGAATTCTTCCGGAGCAGGGGGATTATCTTTATATTTTCCTTCCCTCCTTACAGGATCATTGAAAGCCCAGTGTTTCGTATCTCCCTGACCGCCCTGCATTACAACGCATCTGACGCCATCTTCCCAGCTCTTAATGTACGGGTCTGTATCGGCTTTCGGAAAATGAAGATTTGAATCCGGCATTCTGAGCTTCTTATCAATAAGGTTAAAACACATTTCCCTGTCGGCCCTTTCGAAGGAGAGAGGATGGCTGACCGGTACTTCCCTGCCGTTGACATACCATTCATCCATTCCCCAGAAATGTGCATCGGAAAGATTCATTTTCAGCTCATTTACAATCCTGGCAACGAGCGGAAGCTGTTCCGTCGGGCCGATCGGACCACAGATACCTGCCGGATTATCCGGAGTTGCCTGCTTCCATGCAGTAATATACTCCAGCGCTTCTGCCAGATAAAAATCTTCAATTGTATCATAGATAATTACTTTGAATCCTTCTCTTGAAAGCTGAGGCAAGTCCTCCGGGGTAAGCTTTGCGGCATCATTCAGAAGTTCATCATCAAGGGTGGTATAATCCCACCATCCTGGTGCAAGCATACTAAGTTTACGGGCCATCTCATCTTATTTTTAATAAGTCAAGGGATTCATTCTTTATAAACAGATCAGGGAGCTGAGAGTGAATAATATTATCCTGCGGAAAACTATGACCAAGATGCTGCCTGAAACCCTCTGCATACATTGTATTGGCTTCTCTTCCCCGGATTTCAGCGTAATTCTTCATTGACAGGATATATTCATCTACTTTATGGTGTGCCAGCAGCCAGTCCCTCTGACTTTTATGGCATCCCAGCATCTGCTCCTTGAGTTTCATTACCCCCGATATGTCTACGAAAAAATCAGGATTAACCCTGACACCGAATATATCTTTCAGCTCCATCGGATCTGAATAATAAAGGTAAGGTATATAATTCAGAGGAGATTCCATACATTCCATGTTTTTAATACCTGCAGCAAAACAGGCGGTCTTAACTATTCTGGAAGTCATTTCATGGTCAACCATATAATCGTTGGGACTGGCGGTGATAACCACTGAAGGTTTTACTTTCCGGATCAGTGAAATTGTCCGGTTCAGGGAATCACGGTCATACATCAGATATACATCCTCGAGTCCGAGGCAGGAATAAGATCCGTCCAGGATCTTTGCTGCTTCAGCAGCTTCTCTCTGCCGTATATTGCCGATATCTTCTTTTGTATACTCGGTTGTACCCTTATCTCCGGGCGTCATTGTTGCGATATGTATGTTCCATCCCGCCTTTCTCATAAGCAGCAATGTTCCTGTACATACTATCTCCGCATCGTCAGGATGGGCAAAAATGGCAAGTAATGTTTTATTCATATGTTTGTTTTTAATTAATTTCTACCACTGATCCTGTTTTCGCTGATCGGTAGCAGGCTTCAAGCACCTGCTGGCTCCGCAGACCCAGGGAATAGCTGTTTGAAGGTTGTCTGTTTTCAAAAATGGACTTCCCAAACTCCTCAATTTCTGCCATATATGTGTTTTCAGGAACAGGATTGATCTTCATTCCTTCCCCGGCGCCGCGTTGCTGGGCGGCATCATATCCCGTCAAATCTGATTCTATATATGCAGTCATCTCCCCTGCCGCACCCTGTCCTATGGTCCCTGAGGCAATTATACTTCCACCTGAACCATATAATTCAAGAATATTCTTACTGCTGTTGTCAGGAATACAGAAACACGTATCAACCGTTCCGAGAGCACCATTTTCAAAGAAGATTGAAACCACCGCACTGTCTTCAGATTTATACGGATGGACAATATTATTGATAAAGCAACTTACGCTTTTTGCCTTTCCGAAGAACATCTCAAGCAGATCGATACAATGGCTGCCCATATCCATCAGTGAACCGCCTCCTCCGGTCATGGGATCCTGACGCCAGGCGCCTGCTATCGGAGGGTACCAGCAGGATAGCTGCGCCCTGCCATAGACCGGTTTGCCCAGTTTCCCGGATTTAATAAGCTCAAGAGCTGCCTTGTGTTGTTCAACGAATCTCATCATCAGTCCCACACCAAGCGTTACACCTTCTTCTTTACACACACTGATCATCTGTTCAGCTTCGGCTACCGTCATTCCCAGGGGCTTTTCACACAGAACATGCTTTTTTGCCCTGGCACAGGATATGACCTGTTCCAGATGATTATTTGCCGGAGAAGCTACATATACAGCATCAATCCCGGAGTCAAGAAGTTCTTCTATTCCGGGTGAAGCTACAGCTCCGAATTGGGCCGCGACGTTTTTGTTAACCTCATGATCAATATCATAAACCGATATAAGCGCTGCATTACCAGCTTTCATTATTCCTTCGGGAATGGTCCTGCGTTTAGCAATCCCGCCGGAACCGATAACACCCCATTTTATTTTATTTTTCATTTTTTTATTGTTATTCAATTTTTTATTCAGTTTTGCCAGCCGGCCGGGTATTTTCAACCGCAGCCCTGCTCATTTTGTAATCGGCAATTGTGATCAGCAATGTGGAAAGCAGTACAAGTATTCCTCCGGTGACAGCCTGAGCGTTCAACCTCTCTCCCAGCCAGATAGCCGCTATAGGGAGTCCGAAAAAGGCTATGAGGTAATTTGACAGGGCAACCTGCATTGCATCAAGCGTTTTTAGGGCTTTGAAAAACAGCACCATTGACAGAAAATTATGGAAAAACGTAAGCAGCGCCATTCCGATCCAGGTCTGCACGGTGAATACAGGGATCCTGGTAAAAACATCTCTCTCAAAATGCACCACAAGCGGGGTTAGCAAAATGACAACTACGGTATAGGTATAAAAGACCATTTCTATTTCGCTGTACCGCGAAGAAACTTTTTTACAGCCGACATTATAATATGAATTCCCGATGATAGCCAGGAAGATAAGAAGGTTTCCGATTGCATACTTTGTACCGAAATTCAGTTGTTTAATATCGCCGGTTGAGAGAAGAAGTACGCCGGTTATTGCAATAATAAAGCTCAGCCATCTTATCCTGTTCATTTTTTCTTTCAGAATGAGGAATGCAAAAATCGCAGTAATGACGGGAAGTGTAAGAGTAAGAATTGCGGAGTTGCTTGCAAGTGAGTACTGAGTTCCCCATGTCATGAGTACCTGGGCAGGAAATGCGCCCAGGATCGCGAGTTGGACAAATATAAGGATGTCCTTTAACTTTTTGCCTCCCCTTCTGAAATCCCTGAAAACGAAGGGAGCCAGAAGAAGGACGGCAAAAAGCATTGGCGCCCATACCGTAAAGTAAGGGCCTACCTGATCCTGTGTGAGCTTTATGCAGGTAAACTGCAATGACCACATAAGATTACAGGCAAAGAGGAGAACCCATGAAATAATTATTTTCCTCATTTATTTATCTTACACCACAATCAACATGATTTACCGGCCGGTCATAATTCCTATTTTCTCACTTTTTTAGCAGCATTCCTGATCCCTTCAATCATCATGTCGACATCATTATTTGTCAGCCGGGGGTTCATTGGCAGGTTCAACTGCCGGGCATAGAAGAATTTTTCGGCATTGTGACAAAGTTTATCAGGGTAGTTATAAGTGCGTTTCACGCCTGTTAAATGGTATGTCGGCTGATAATGGAGAATACCCTGAATGCCTTCTTCCTGATACAGGACTCTCATAAAATCATCTCTTGAAGCTCCAAGTACCTCAGGCTCCACACAAAGTGTATAAAGATGAAATGCATGGAAGCAGTTGGGATCCTCATAAGTCGGGGTAATTCCTTCTATTCCCTTTATTCCTTCGGTCAGGCGATGACCGTTTGCCCTTCTTTTCTCAATCAGCATATCAAGCTTCATCAACTGTGCCCGGCCAACGGCAGCCTGGGCTTCGCACATCCTGTAGTTGTTCCCCCATTTGCCTTCGTCATCGATCACATCGAAATGTGAAGGTATCCAGTAATCTTTCACATCTTTCTTCTGAAGCTTTATACCGGCAAATTCAAAATCAGTCTGTTGGGGATCCCAGTGAGTAATGCTCATTACCCTCATCCGCTGAATTTTTTCAATAAGCTGATCATTATTGGTTGTGATCATTCCCCCTTCACCAAGGGTCACCATATTTTTAAGCGAATGGAAACTGAAAACCCCGACATCACCAATGCTGCCGGCCTGTTTTCCTTTGTATTTTGCTCCATGTGCATGTGCACAGTCCTCGAGAACAAAAAGATTATGCCGGCGCGCAATCTCCATTATCGGATCCATATCGCACATCTGACCGCCATAGTGAACTACATAGATCGCTTTTGTCTTTTTAGTGATCTTGTTTTCAATATCCTTCGGATCGATATTGAAGGTTTTCGGATCTATATCGGCATAGACCGGTTTTGCACCTTCCTTAAGGATCACCAGTGAGGTCGCTATGAAAGTTATTGGGGTTACAATTACCTCATCACCGGCTTTTATCCCCATAGCCTGTGTGGCAGCATGCATTCCGGTTGTACAGTTTGATGTCGCAAGTGCATGCTTTACTGTGAATTCCCGGGCAAATTCTTTCTGGAACAATGCAACCTGAGGTCCCATGGTCTGTGAATCCTGCTTAAGAACAGCCAGAAGGGCTTTTTCTTCCATCTCATCATAAATGGAACCGAAAAAAGAATAGGGAACTTTAAGTTTTACCCCATCATTCATCTGATAACCAGAAGTTATTCCGCCTTCGGTGTCAGATCCTGTAAACATTAATTCCTTTTTGCTCATAGTCTTTTTATTTATTTGGTTATAGATTTAAAATTTATTAATTCTTTTTTAAATCACTCCGCTTTTGGTAAATAAGGTTGTCTCTTAACAACTTTGCTCAATCCTGCCAGGATTATTGCATTGCTTTTCATAGGGGCATATTCGGGTGTACCGTAATTAGTTTGTGTAGCCTGATAATCCTGTGTTCCGCAGAGGTTTATTTCTTTTATTATCTTTCCATATCTTGGATTGACCCACTCAAATGCATAAAACGTAAGTTTGGGATCTCCCGTTGAGCAGATCACCGGGTCGGCATTATAGCAATAAACATTCTGGGCTGAACCAGTCTCTCCCTCATTCAGATCAAGTCTGTCTTCTCCCCCGGGATTTGTTTCAAGGATATTTACCCCATACTGAACAGGTATTGTAATTTTGAATTCATCCTCATAAACAACTTCATACCAGCCAAGAAGGTCTGCCGAGTCGAAAAAATCAGGAATATTGAAATATGCCTTCTGATTTTCGGAAGGACGTGCGCAGGCATGCAGGAATATCAGGCTGCTTACATCTTCACCGACCGGAATACCTTCCACTCTTGCCGGAAGAGGGTTTTCATCCCTTCCCTTAACACCTGCAACAACTGCACATTTTCCGGAGTTATCGACCGGGCCTATGGTAAAAATCTTTTTCCCGACCCCTGCTTTTCCACTTCTCATGGAGTTCAGGTCAATTTTAAAAATGCCTGAATTTTCTGACAGGTTAAATGCCTCTGAAATATTTATTGATTCAACCGGATCTCCGTCATTTGAGGGGATCCTGCTGATATTCAGTCTTGATCTTATATAAGGAAGCTGTTCGGTAACAATAATTATCAGTTCCCTCTGGTTAACAGTATGAGTTGACCATACGAAATTAGCGCAGCCCAGAAAATCAAGTATCAGGTCCTTTCCGAAATTGAATTCATTTGTGGA